>NZ_JAMYPO010000012.1:0-155106 GCF_040320365.1 Mesorhizobium sp. M0701 | reverse complement strand
TCGCCTACAGAATCACACACCAACCCGACGCCGCAACTCACAGATGAGTCATCGACGCAACGAAAAGATGTGTGCATCCCCTAGCACTTTCGTGGGGGCGAGGAACCCAGGCTGGAACGAAGTCGCGAAACCTCGCCGTCCCGCTGCACCGGGTTCAACCACCCATCGCCTGCTGATAAATGTCCGGCTTGAAGCCAACCAGTATGCGATCGCCAAGTTCCAGCACCGGACGCTTGATCATCGTCGGTTTGGCCAGCATCAGCGCCTTGGCCTTGTTCTCGTCCAAGCCCAGTCTGTCCTCGTCCGACAGTTCACGGAACATTGTGCTCGCCTTGTTGAGCAGGATTTCCCAGCCGACCTTGCCTGACCAGCCGTCCAGCCGATCCGCTTCAAGCCCGTCTGCCCTGTAGTCGTGAAAGCGATAGGCAACATCGTGGCTCGCCAGCCAGGAACGCGCCTTCTTGACCGTATCGCAATTGGTGATGCCGTACATGGTGATCGTCAAAACGCGTCCTCGGACCAGTCGAATCTGACGGCACCCTAAAACCGCGCCTCTCGGTTTTCCAGCGGCCTCGCCGGCCGTCTGCGATTTTCGCGCTTGCCAATAGTAAGGAATCTTCCTAACTATTTCCCGAGCTAATTTGAGGCAAGGAAACGACCATGACGGGCCTGCAGACCGAAAGCCCCCCGCCCATTGACGGCATTTTCCGGGCGCTCGCCGATCCGACCCGGCGACGCGTGGTCGAGCGACTGAACCGAAGCCCCGCCTCGGTCAGCGAGCTTGCCCAGCCGTTCGAGATGGCCCTGCCATCCTTCATCGAGCACCTCAGGGTTCTGGAAGGCAGCGGGCTGGTGCATTCGGAAAAGGCCGGCCGCGTCAGGACCTACCGGCTCGCGCCGGAGCCGTTGAAGCTCGCGGAAAACTGGTTGGCCGAGCAGCGTGCGCTGTGGGAGCGCCGTCTCGACCAGTTCGACGATTACGTGCTGAAACTCAAGGAGACAGACAGATGAATATGGTGCCGTTGTTCCAACCCGATCCGAAGCTCGACCTCGTGCTCGAACGGACGATCGAGGCGCCGCGAGAACTGCTGTGGATGGCCCTGACGAGACCCGAGCATGTCAGCCAATGGTTCACGCCGAAGCCGTGGATCATCACCGATTGCGAGATCGACCTGCGGCCCGGCGGCCTGTTCCGCACCCGCATGCAGTCGCCCGACGGCAAGGAGGTCAACGATAGGCGTTGCTGCTACCTCGATATCGTCCAGGACGAGCGGCTGGTGTGGACCGATGCGCTGCTGCCAGGCTACCGGCCGTCAGGCGACCCATTCATCACAGCCGTCATATCGCTGCAATCGCATGGCGAGACGACGCGCTACACCGCCACCGCCATCCACCGCGACGAAGCCACGCGCAACAGCCACGAGGAGATGGGCTTCCACGACGGCTGGGGCACGGTGGCGGATCAGTTGGCCGGCTATCTCAAGACGATCTGAGGCGACCCTGCTTCGCACTCACATTGCGGCCACGGAGCCGTCGTGGCCGTTCAACCGAACGCCGATGCCGAGGCACCAACGCTCGCAACAAACTTGACGGTTGGCGTAATGCCAATGTTGAACGCTCAGGCGCCGTAGCCGATGATGCCCTTGATCTCGAGGAAATCGTGGATGGCCCAGTCGGCATATTCGCGGCCGTTGCCGGACTGCTTGTAGCCGCCGAAGGGCGCAAACGTATCCCATTCCGGATAGTTGATCGACACCTGCCCGGCACGCAGGCGGCTGGCAATCTTGCGGGCGTGGTCGATATCCCCGGACTGGACATAGGCAGCCAGGCCATAGACGGTGTCGTTGGCGATCTTCACCGCATCATCATCGTCATCGTAGGAGATGACCGACAGGACCGGCCCGAAAATCTCCTCCTTCTCGATGGTCATGCCAGGCCTGACGTGGCCGAAAACGGTCGGTCGCACATAATAGCCACGGTTGAGGTGTTCAGGCCGGCCGGGGCCGCCGGTGACCAGCGTCGCACCCTCGGCGATACCGGCCTCGATCAACCGCTGGATCTTGTCGAACTGGACGTTGCTGACCACCGGCCCGAGCTTGGTCTCCTCCGAGCGCGGGTCGCCGACCTTGTGCCGTTCGGCGGCCTTCCTGGCGATCGTCAGCGCCTCGTCGTGACGGGCGGCCGGTACCAGCATGCGGGTCGGTGCATCGCAAGACTGGCCGCTATTGCCGAAGCAGGCGTTGACACCCTTGCGCACCGCCGTCTCGAAGTCAGCGTCGGGCAGCACGATGTTGGCCGATTTGCCGCCCAGCTCCTGCGCGACGCGCTTTACCGTCTCGGCCGCCGTCTTGGCGACGATGATGCCGGCCCGGGTCGATCCGGTGAACGAGACCATGTCGACATCGGGATGGCCAGCCATGACCTGGCCGACATCCGGACCGGTGCCATTCACCATATTGTAGACGCCCTTCGGCGTGCCGGCGGCGTCCATCACCTCGGAAAAGATGATGCCGCTGATCGGCGCGATTTCGGAAGGCTTTAAAACGACGGTGCAGCCGGCGGCGATGGCCGGCGCCACCTTGCAGACTATCTGGTTGAGCGGCCAGTTCCACGGTGTAATCAGCGCGCAGACGCCGATCGGCTCCTTGACCACCATGGTGGTGCCGCGCTTCTCGCTGAATTCGTAATCCTCCAGCGCCTTGATAGTGGCTTCCATGTGCGCCCTGCCCGCCCAGGCCTGCGCCTCGCGCGCCCACCTGATCGGCGCACCCATTTCCTGGCTGACCGCCTGGGCGATGTCCTCGTAGCGCTCATTGTAGACTTCGAGGATACGCTTCAGCAGCTTCAGGCGCTCGGCCTTGGTCGTTTGCGAAAAGGCCGGGAATGCCGCCTTGGCTGCAGCCACGGCCTTGTCGACATCGGCTTTCGAGCCGACCGAGATTTTGGTGTAGGCCTCTTCAGTGGACGGATCGATCACATCCAGCGTTGCCGGAACCACGGGGCCGACCCATTTGCCGCCGATGAAAAAATTGAGATGATTGCTCATGGGCCGTGCTCCGGTTTTCTGGAAATGAGTGAGACTAGCTAGGCAGCATAGGGCAGTTGGCACCACGGCGCAGGCTGATATGCGCCACGTCGCCGACGCTGAATTGAAAACCCTCTGTCCGGCGCGGCGCGTCGATCACCACCTGTGTCCCCTGCCCCAACTCTGCATGAAGGCGCAAGGTGCGGCCGTGAAAGACGATGCTGTTCACCCGCACCGGTGCAGTACCGGCCGCCGCCTCGGTCGTGGCCAAAAGGTCCTCCGGACGCACGCCAATGGTGCGCACCGTGCCCTCGCCAGGCAGCTCGCCTTTATCCGAAATCGCTTCCAGCGGCAGAGCGCCGGCGATGAACCGCAAGCGCTCGCCGTCACGGCCGACAAAGCGCGACTGCAGAAGGTTCATGGTGCCGATGAAGCTGGCGACGAATTTGGTGGCGGGGCGGTCGTAAAGGGTCGCCGGCGGCGCAATCTGCTCTATGCGGCCCTTGTTCATGACGACAATGCGGTCTGAGATCGACAGCGCCTCGGTCTGGTCGTGCGTGACCATGACGAAAGTGGTGCCAAGCCGCGACTGCAGCCGCTTCAGTTCGACCTGCATCTGCTCGCGCAGATGCGCGTCGAGCGCCGACAGCGGCTCGTCGAGCAGCAGCACACGCGGCTCGCAGACGATGGCGCGGGCAAGCGCGACGCGCTGGCGCTGGCCACCCGACAATTCGGACACGCGGGCGCCGAGCTTCTCGGCAAGGTCGACCATGGCGAGCGCTGCGCCGACGCGCTTTGCCTGTTCGGCACCGGAGAGCTTGCGCAGCGACAGGCCGAAGCCGACATTTTCGGCAACGTTCATGTGTGGGAACAGCGCGTAGTCCTGGAACACGGTATTGACAGGACGGTCGAAGGGCCTGAGCGCCGTGATGTCGCGGCCTTCGAGCAGGACCTTGCCGTTCGACGGGCTCTCGAATCCGGCGATGACCCGCAGGCTGGTGGTCTTGCCGCAGCCGGACGGTCCGAGCAGGGTCAGGAACTCGCCGCGCGAAATATCGAGATCGACGGCGTCGAGCCCGATGATGCCGCCGGGGAAAATCTTGGAGACCTTGTCCAGCCGGACGAGCGGATCAGGCGCCATCGCGAACCTCGGACGGTTTGGTGGTGTTGACCCACAGGATCTGGCAGCGCTCGCTGCCCGGATTGCGGAAGGCATGCAGCAACGTGCTCTTGAAGGCGAAGCTGTCGCCGGCCTTCAGCCCATATCTGGTCGAATCGACCACCAGCTCGACCTCACCGGACAGGACGAAGCCGAATTCATGGCCGGCATGAGCGTAGGCTTCGGCGGTGCCACCACCGGCTTCCACGGTCACCAGCATGCCGGTCAGCGTGGCGGCCGGCGGCGACAGCAGCGCCTTGGCGATGCCTTCCGACTTGACCGGGATCTGCCGCCGGCTGTTGGCGCGCACACAATAAAGATCGTTGCCGACATCATTGCCGTCGGCGATCAGCGCCGATGGCTCGATGTCGAGGGCGGCGGCAAGCGGCCAGATCACGCGGACCCGCAATGACGACATGCCGCGCTCGATCTGGCTTAGCGCACCTATCGAGACACCGGCTTTGGCGGCAAGTTCGGCCAGCGAGAGATTGCGTTCTAGCCTGAGCGCCCGCACGCGCCGGCCGACCCTGACGTCGGCGTCGTCCTTCGGCTTCTCAGCCGCTTCGTCCAGCATGTCCATTCGTTCGTCCTTGTTACAGTATTTTTGGCCGGCGCCGCGTGGTCTTCCCTTCTCCCCCTTGTGGGAGAAGGTGGCCGAGCGAAGCTCGGTCGGATGAGGGGTGTTCCAGAAAACACCAACGCCTCATTCCTTCCAACACCCCTCAACCGTCTTGGCGCTGCGCGCCAATCCACCTTCTCCCACAAGGGGAGAAGGAAGAGCGAACTCAGCCGCCTGCCTTGACCTTCTCGAACATCTTGGCGAGTTCGTCATTCTGTTTCATCGGCCCGGTGAAGATCGTGGTCTTCAGCATCACCTCGGGATCGGAAGGCAGCTGCAGTTTCTCCAACTCCTCCTTTGGCACGGCGGCGAAAGCCGAGCTGGTCGAGCTGCCATAGCCGTAGGCCTGGATCAGATACTTTCCGGAATCCGTTTCCAGCCGGCTGTTGATGAAATCATAAGCAAGATCGACGTTCTTGGCGTCCTTGAGCATGACGAAGCCGCAAGCCCAGGTCAGCATGCCTTCCTTCGGCTTCATGAACTCTACAGGCACGCCCTGCTTCTTCAGCGAGGTGGCCGAGGCGTTCCAGGTCATGGCCGCGACCAGCTGGCCGCTCGCCAGTGCCTGTTCGACCGAGGTCATGTCGGTGGTGTAGTTCGAGAGCAGCGGGCGCTGCTCGCGCAGTTTTTCCGCCACCTTGTCCATCTGTTCCGGTGTCATGTCGAATGGATTGACGCCGGCCAGAAGGGCCGCCACCACCGGTGTGTCGTGGACGGCATCGATGGTCGCCATGCGCCCGGCATATTGCTTGTCCCAGAGCAGGTTCCAGCTGGCTTCCGGGTTCTTCACCAGATCGGTGCGGTAGAGGATCGAGGTATTGCCCCAGTCCCACGGCACCATCCAGACCTTGCCGTCGCCGGCCTGCAGGTCGGGCAGGTTCTTGAAGACCGGGAAGATCGAATCCCAGTTCTTGATGCGCTTGGTGTCGATCGGCTGCAGCAGGCCTTCCTTGTTCCAGCGCGCCACCTTGTCATAGCAAGGGTGCGCGATATCGGGGCGGAAGCCGGCCTTGACCTTGGTGAAGGCGTCATCGTCGTCGCCAAACATCGAGGCTTCGACGCCATCAGGGTGCGCGGCGAGGAAGCTCTTGTTGAAGTCGGGCAGCTCGTAACCCGACCAGGTGAAATATTGCAGCTTGTCGCCGGCAAAGGCGACAGTCGATGCAAGCGCCAGCGCGAAGGCGGCCAATCCGGTTTTCGCTGCCTTTGTCGTTATCGATTTCAAGTCGAATGCCATTGCAGTTCTCCTCTTTCGGTTTCTTCTGGTTTTGACAGGCTGGCGGGCGCTGGCCGCCGGGTGGCGGCAAGCCCGCGATGGCGCAGGATTTCGGCGAGTGCGGCGATGACGAACGACACGGCCAGGATCGCCGTGCCGAGCGCCATGACGGTCGGCAGCGATTTCGGGAAGCGCAGCTGGCTCCAGATATAAAGCGGCAGCGTCGGCTCGGTGCCCGCGAGGAAGAAGGCGACGATGAACTCGTCGAACGAGGTCAGGAAGGCCAGCATGAACGCCGAAATAATGGCGGGCAGGCTGAGCGGCAGCATCACCCGTCTGAAGGTCGTCCAGTCCGAGGCGCCGAGGTCGAGCGCTGCCTCGCGGATGGTCTTCGGGATGGCGGCGAAGCGGCTGCGCATGACCACCACCGTCGTCGGCAGCGCCACCAATACATGGCCGAGCACAATGGCAATGCGCGACGGCCCGAAACCGGCGAGATTGACCAGGATCAACAGCGAGATGCCGACGATGACGCCGGGGATCAGGATCGGCAGCCGCGCAATGGCACTGATCGTGGCGGCCAGCGGCGAGCGGCCGTAGAGGTCCATATAGGACACGGTGATGCCGCAGAGTGTTGCGCCGGTGGCGGCAATGGCGCCGATGACGAGGCTGGTGGCAAGCGCACCGGACAGCGCCGAATTGCCGACCAGCGTGCCATACCACTCCAGCGTGAAGCCTTGCAGCGGAAATGCCGCCTGGATCGAATTGTTGAATGAAAACAGCGGGATCAGCAATATCGGCAGATACAGGAACACCAGATAGGCAAGGACGTAGGCTCCGAGCCAGCCGCCGCCTTGCTTTGCGTCCAGGCGCGCCGTGTTCATGTGCGGCTGCCGTATCGGCGGTCGGCGAAGCGCACCACCAGCACCACGGCGAGAATGACCAGCATGACGGCGACGGCGAGTGCGGCGCCGAACGGCCAGTCATTGGCCTTGCCGAACTCGGCCTGGATCAGTGTGCCGATCATTGTACTGGCAGGGCCGCCGACCAGCGCCGGCGTCACATAATCGCCGACGGTCGGCACGAAGACGACGAGAGCGGCCGCCAGCACGCCCGGCATCGAATTGGGCAGCACGATGCGGCGGAAACTGGTGAATGGTTTTGCGCCGAGATCGGAAGCGGCCTCGAGCAGCGATTTCGGGATGGTCTCCAGCGCCACATAGATGGGCAGGATGGCGAACGGCGCATAAGCGTGGGCGAGCGTGACGACGACCGCTGCCGGCGTATTAAGGAAGGCCAATGTCGGCTCCGACCAGATGCCGCTTTCGATCAGCGCCGAGTTCAGCACGCCATTATAGGCAAGCACGATCTTCCAGGCGAAGACGCGCAGCAGATAGCTGGTCCAGAACGGCAGGGTCAGCAGGAACAGCAGCAGCCCGCGCCGCCGCCCGGCATGGAAAGCCAGATAGTAGGCAACGGGATAGGCGGTGACGACGGTTGCCAGCGTCACCAGGCCGGCGATGCCCAGCGAGCGCAGCGTCACCGTCCAGTACAGCGGATCGGTGGCCACAGTGACGAAATTCGCAAGGGTGAAACCAGCCCCCAGCAGCGAGCCGTCATTGCCGCGAAAGGCGAGAAAGAACACCAGGCCAAGGGCGAAAAGGATCAGCAAGAAGGTGACCAGCCCGCCGGGCAGTAGCATGGCGAAGCGGAAGGCCGGCGAAGACCGGGTTTCCGGCAGCGACTGCGTTACGACGATGGTCGACATCGGCTGTCCATCGAAATTTGAAATCGATTAAGCATTTTTCATATTTGTGAAATTGTCAAGCTGTTTCATGCTTGGGAATGAACGTCAGCGTTCGAACGCGTCCAGCATCCGGTACCAGGCGATCGTCGCGGCGACGCCGACCTGCCGAAACGCATGAAACGGAATCGGCCGGATCGGCGAGACCGGGAACGGCAATTGCCTGGTGTCGCCGCTCGACAGGTAGGAGGCTATGCGCTCGCCAAGCGCGGTCATCAGGCCGATGCCGCGGCCCTGGCAACCGACGACCGCCAGCAGACCCTTCTCTGGCTCGTGGATATGCGGGAGATGGTCCGGCGTCATTGCCACCCGGCCGAACCAGCGCTTTTCAATGGCCACATCGGACAGCGCCGGGTAGAGCCGCAGCAGCGCGCGCTCCAGATGCGCCCAGTCGGCCGGGCCGTTCGGCAAAGCCATGCGGCCGCGCCCGCCGAGCACCAGCCGGCCGTCGGCACTCTTGCGGTAATAGACGAGGATGCGGCGCGAATCCGACACTGCCTGCCCTTCCGGCAGGATAGCCGCCGCGAGATTGGACGTTAGCGGTGCTGTCGCGATCTGGAAGGAATGCAGCGGGACGATCGTCTCGGTGAGGCCGGGAAGCAGGCCGCCGGTATAGGCGTTGGTCGCCAGGACAATCGCCTTGGCCTTGAGTTCGGCGCCGCTTTCCGTAGAAACGTGCCAAATGCCAGCATTCTTGCTGATCTGCATCACGTTCTGGCGCTCGGCGATCTTTACGCCCGCCGCTGCAGCGACGCGCGCCAGTTCCGACGTGTAGGCGAGCGGATCGATGACACCGGCGCGCCGATCGAGCCAGCCGCCGAGATAGCCTTGCGCGCCGGTCATCGTCGCGATCTCAGTCCCGCTCAGCAGCCGGACATCGGCGCCGCGGGCACGCCACTGCCGATCCCGGTTCGCCGCCGCTTTCAGCGCGGTCTCGGTATGCGCGGCCTGGATCCAGCCATTGCGGACGAACGGCACCGCCAGTCTTTCGTCGCGGATCAATTCGAAGACGGTGTCAGCGGTCGAGGCGGCAAAGTTGACGAGCGCTTCGCCGCGTTCGAGACCAAAATGCTCCAGCAGCCAATCCGGATCGTATTTCAGGCCGGGAATGACCTGACCGCCGTTCAGGCCGGATGCGCCATTGCCAATTTCGCCGGCCTCCAGCACCTGGACAGCAAGGCCGAACCGGGCAGCGTGCAAGGCTGTCGACAGCCCCATGATACCGCCGCCGACGATAACGACATCGACGCATTGGCCGGCGGGAAAAAGCGACTGGAACGCGGTGGCTGTCCGCGGCTTCTGCCAGATTGGATCGGAAAACCGTACGGGCAAGCGTCACCTGGAGATTTCAGTAGGTGAAAACCCTAGCGACGGTTTCATTATTTTGAAAGAGCGTTTTCCGTCGCCGTTGGCGCACGTCAGGCTCGATCAAGGTCCAGCGATGCGAAGACCGCTTGAAAGAATTGACAAAGCTCGCCCTGCAAGCGGGATAGACCTTTGGCGGGAATTTGTTGAAAGTGCCGCGGCCGAAGGACTAGACAACAGGAAATGTAAGCCATGACGAACGCCACACATTTGCCCGCCGAAGGCCTCTTCGTGGGCCGCGCCCGGGCGAGCGATGCTTCCCATCCGCTGGTGGTCACGGTGCGTGACGGCACGGTCTTCGACATCACGTCAAATGTGGCGCCGACCGTGCGCGACGTTTGCGAATTGCCGGATCCGGCGGGGCACGTCCGCTCGGCCAAGGGGCGGCCGATCGGCCCGCTCGATGCCATTGCCGCTAACAGTTTCGAGACAGCGCGCGATCCGGGGAAACCGTATCTGCTGTCCCCCGTCGACCTGCAGGCGATCAAGGCATCTGGCGTCACCTTTGTCGTCAGCCTGCTCGAACGGGTGATCGAGGAGCAGGCGCGCGGTTCGGCGGAAAAGGCCGACGCCATTCGCGCCGACATCGCCGGGCTGATCGGCCACGATCTGTCGAAGCTCAAGCCCGGCTCGCCGGAAGCGATGGAGATCAAGGCCAAGCTGATTGCGCGCGGCGCCTGGTCGCAATATCTGGAAGTCGGCATCGGCCCCGATGCCGAGATCTTCACCAAGTGCCAGCCGATGGCCTCGGTCGGCTTCGGCGCCGATGTCGGCTTGCATCCGGTTTCGACATGGAACAATCCGGAGCCGGAGATCGCCATGATTGCCGCCAGCAGCGGCAGGATTGTCGGGGCGACGATCGGCAACGACGTCAATCTGCGCGACGTCGAGGGGCGCTCGGCGCTGCTGCTCGGCAAAGCCAAGGACAACAACGCTTCGGCAGCACTTGGCCCCTTTATCCGGCTGTTCGATGAGACGTTTTCCATCGGCGACGTGAAGCAGGCGATCGTACGGTTGAAAGTCGAAGGCGAGGATGGGTTCTCGCTGGAGGGCGCAAGTTCGATGGCCGAGATCAGCCGCTCGCCGGAAGAGTTGGTCGCCGCCGCCATGGGGCCACATCACCAATACCCGGACGGGCTGGCGCTCTATCTCGGCACGATGTTCGTGCCGTCGAAGGATCGGGGCGAAACAGGCAAGGGCTTTACCCACAAGGTCGGCGACATCGTCACCATATCGTCGGAGAAATTCGGCGCCTTGGTCAACCGCGTGCGGCTGTCGCCCGACTGCCCACACTGGACCTACGGCGCCAGCCACCTGATGCGCGACCTCGCCAGGGCCGACCTCATCTAGTCCCCCAGCCTAACATCCGATAAATTCTAGAATTCTCTGGTTGGAAATTACCTGCTCGTCGGCATTCGGGAGAGTCCATTGATCGTCGCTCTTGAGGGCAAGACCCTTGTCGTTACCGGCGGAACGCAAGGGCTTGGCGAGACCATCGTCCGGCTGGCCTCAGCCGACGGCGGCGAAGGGATCGCCATTGTCGGCCGCAATGCCGAGCGTGGCAGACGCATCGCCGAAGAGCTTTCACGACCAAGCCGGCCCGTCGTCTTCATCCAGGCCGACCTTGGAGATCCGGCCGCGCCTGCAGCTGTCATGGCGGAAGCGATCAAAAGACTCGGCCGCATCGATTGTCTGGTGAACGCCGCGGCCCTCACCGACCGGGCCTCTCTGGAAACTGGCACAATCGACGACTGGGACAGGTTGTTTTCCGTCAATGCGCGCGCGCCGTTCTTCCTCATGCAGGGGGCCGTAGCCGACATGAAGACACGGCGGGCGGCGGGCGCCATCGTCAACATACTGTCGGTGAATGCGCATTGCGGTGCGCCGGACCTTGCCATCTATTCCGCAACCAAGGGCGCGCTTTCGACGCTGACCAGAAACATTGCCAACGCGCATCTTTCCGATCGCATCCGCGTCAACGGCATCAACATGGGTTGGGTAGCGACGCCGGCCGAACAAGAGATGCAGGCGAGCACGCTGGGCAAGGGCGAAAACTGGGCAAAGATCGCCGCCGCCGGCCTGCCGCTTGGTCGATTGCTGACCATGGACGAAGTCGCCCAGCTAACGCTGTTCCTGCTCAGCGACGCCTCCGGGCTGATGACCGGGACGCTTATCGACCTAGAGCAATCCGTGCTCGGCGCGCCGCCGCGCAGCATTGCATGACGGTCGCAAGGCCGATCGTCGGCCGCCTGGAAAATATCAGCCAAACTGATGCAATCTGATGGGATTGCTGATGGCGCGGTGCCTTGCGCCAACGTCCATTGGCAATCGAGGCTTGCCATCGATCGAAAAAGGGAATGCTCTAATGCGCCCAGGTCGACGCTGGCAAAATGCGACCACCGTTTTGGCCGCGCACGGCTTTTCGCGGTGATCGTCGTCGGAGGAGGAGTTCGGTTCAAATGGGAGGAAATCAAATGCTGACGAGGCTAAGACTGCTTGTACTTGGCTTGATGGTGGCGCTGGCCATTCCGGCCGCGGCACAGGCCAAGACGTTCTACTGGATTTCGCATGGCGGCCCGGCCGATCCGGTCTGGACATACTTCCTTGCCGGCGCCAAGCAATGGGCGGCGGACACCGGCAACACCGTCAACACGTCGTTCCACAATGGCGACGTGGCGTCGCAGCAGGAGGCTGTTCGCGCCGCAATCGCCGCCAAGGCCGACGGCATCACCACGACCAGCCCCGATCCGGGCAGCCTTGTCGAGATCGTCAAGGAAGCGCGGGCGGCGAACATCCCGATCATCAACTTCAACACGCCCGACCCAAAGGCGGACTTCAACGCCTATGTCGGCGGCGACAACGTCACCTTCGGCAAGCATTGGGCTCAGTATTTGGTCGACAAGGGCCTGGTGAAGAAGGGCGACTTCGTCTGGATGCCGGTCGAAATTCCCGGCGCCACCTATGGCGTCCAGGAAGAGGAAGGCATCAAGAGCGTGTTCGAGCCGCTCGGCATCACCTACGAAATCACCGAAGCGACGCTCGACCAGGCCGAAGTGATCAACCGCATGGTCGATTACCTCACCGCCAACAGAGCCAAGGTCAAGGCGGTTATCGGCCTCGGCGACCTTGTAACCGGTTCGATCAAGCGGGTGTTCGACCAGGTCGGCGTCAAGCCGGGCGAAATCCCAGTCGTCGGCTGGGGCAACTCGCTCGACACCACCCAGGAAGTGCTGAACGGCTACGTCAATGCCGGCCAGTGGCAGGATCCGCAGGCGACCAGCTACGTCGCGCTCTCGCTCGCCAACATGGCGGCGAGCGGTATTCCGCCCGGCTTCGACGTGATCACCGGCGCGCTCTACGAGAAGGACACCGCGGCAGTCTACGACAAGATCCTGTCCGGCAAATAAATCCGCGATCGAGTTGGTCACGGCCGCTTCGGCGGCCGTGACTGTCTCATCATTCCGCCGAAGCCGGTTGCGCTCTCGGCCAAATCCAATCCTATCGCGGGTCCAAGGTGGAAAATCGTTCTCTTATCCAACGCTCGATCGCGCGGCCCGAGTTCGGGCCGTTCGTGCTGCTCGTCGTCGAGATCGCTGTGTTCTGGGGCATCAACCACGACTTCCTGTCGCCGCAGAACATCTCGAACACGCTGGCCTTCACGGTTGAGCTCGGGCTGATCGCGCTGGCGATGACGCTGTTGATGACATCAGGCGAATTCGACCTCTCGGTCGGCTCGGTGTTCGGCTTCTCGCCGGTCCTGATGTGGACGTTATTCAACAGCGGCGTCGTCTCGCTCGAAGCCGCCTTCGTCATCGCGCTGGTGGTCGCTGCGTTTATCGGGCTGGTCAATGGCTGGTTCGTGACGCAGCTCAAGATCCCGTCCTTCCTGGTGACGCTGGGCATGCTGCTGGTGGTGCGCGGCACCGCTTTGTTCGTCACCAACGGGTTTCCGCAGCGGACCTGGAGCGCCGAGGGCAGCTGGCTGGCGGAAGCGCTGGTCGGCGATTTCTTCATCGGGCCGTTCCGGATCTATATGTCGCTGTTCTGGTTCATCGCCGCCGCAATCGCGCTCGGCTACGTGCTGACGCAGAGCCGGACCGGCAACTGGATCCAGGCGGCCGGCGGCAACCCGAGTGCTGCAAGGGCGCGCGGCGTCAACGTCAGCGGCGTCAAGATCGGCCTGTTCATCCTGTCGTCGATCCTGGCCTCGCTTGCCGGCGTCATCAGCTCGCTGCGCACCTCGGCGGCCAACCCCAACAGCGGCACCGGCTACGAGCTCGAAGTCATCGCCATGGTTGTGATCGGCGGCACGGCGCTGACCGGCGGGCGCGGCACAATCATCGGCACGGTGCTCGGTATCCTGATCCTGCGCGTGATGCGCAACGGCATAGTGCTGATCGGCGTGCCCGGCCTTGCCTATAATATTTTCATCGGCGCCATCATCCTCGGCATGATGGCGCTCCATTCATGGCTGGAACGCCGGCATCAGGCAGGGACTTGAACCATGGCCGAACCGCTTGTCCGCATGGAAAATATCCGCAAGTCCTATGGCCGCGTGCAGGCGCTGGTTGATGCCAATTTCCATGTCAACGAAAGGGAGATCGTCGGCCTGCTCGGCGACAACGGCGCCGGCAAGTCGACGCTGATCAAAGTGCTGTCGGGCGCGGTCCCGCTGACCAGCGGCGACATCTTCATCCGCGGCAAGAAGGTGAATTTGCGCAGTACCAGCGACGCCATCGCGCATGGCATCGAGACGATCTACCAGGACTCGGCGCTGGTGACGCAGCTGTCGATCGCCCGCAACCTGTTCCTCGGACGCGAGCCGATCAAGCCGCCGCGTTTCCTCAACCGCATGGACCAGGAGGCGATGAACGTGGTTGCCCGCGACCTGCTCAAGCAGGTCGGCATCTCGAAGAACATCCCGCCGACGACGCCGATCGGCTCGCTCTCCGGCGGCGAGCGGCAGGCGGTGGCGATTGCGCGCGCCATGCATTTCGACAGCGATCTCATCATCCTCGACGAGCCGACCAACAATCTCGGCGTCGCCGAAACGCAAGGCGTGCTGAGCTTCGTGCGCAGTGCCCGCGATTCCGGCCATTCCTGCATCTTCATCGCCCACAACATCCATCATGTCTTCCAGGTGGTCGACCGCATCGTCGTCATGCGCCGCGGTAAGGTGGTCGCCGACGATATCGACCCGAAGAAGACCAGCGTCGCCGAAGTCGAACGCATCATCACCGGCATGTCGGACAAGGAGATCCATGACGCGCTGGTCGAGGGCACGCAACGGCCCAGCTGAGCAGCCGGGGGTCGGCCTGATCATCGAGGCACTGGATCGCATCGCCACATGGTTGCGACATGAAAGCCACCGTTTCGGATATTGCCAGGAGCTGCGGCCTGTCGACCGCGACGGTCGACCGTGTGCTCAACAACCGGGCGGGAGCCAGTGCCGCCAACCGGCAGCGCGTGATGGAGGCGGCCAAGCAGCTCGGCTATCTGCCGGTCGTCGACCAGGTCGCGTTGCCCTCGCGGCCGGCGCATCTCGAATTCTTCCTGCCGATCGGCAGCAATGCCTTCATGGCCGATCTGGCCAGGCACATCGAGGATTATGCGGCGCGCCTGCCGCTGGTCGCCTCCTGCCGCATCCACAAGCTCGCCGGCATCTCGCCGAGCGCCTTGCAGGCGGCCGTCGAAAACCTCTCGCTCAAGGCGAACGGCGTCGGCGTCATCGCCATCGATCACCCGAGAACGCGCAACATCTTGCGCGAGATCGTCGAGGCCGGCATCCGCCTGGTCACACTGGTGTCCGATGTTCCGGGCGCGCCCCGCTCGGCCTATGTCGGTATCGACAACCGGGTGGCCGGCCGCACCGCGGCGCTGCTGATGGGACGGTTCCTCGGCGGCCGCCAGGGCCATCTGGCGATGGTCGTCGGTTCACGCTCCTACCGCGGCCACGAGGAACGCGAGATGGGCTTTCGCTCCGTGCTCGGCGAGGAGTTCCCCAACCTAACCGTCACCAGCGCCGTGGAGATCAACGATGAGCCGGAGGTCAGTTATACCGCGACCATGAAGGCGCTGCACAACGAGCCGGAGCTGCTCGGCATCTATTGTATCGGCGCCGGGCGCTCGGGCGTCGCAAAAGCATTGCTCGAAGTCAGGCCGCAGACGAAGCCGGTGTTCATCTGCCATGATCTGACGCGCGAGACGCGCGGCTATCTGGTCGACGATCTGCTCGACGTCGTCATCGACCAGAATGCGCGGCTGATCGCCGAACAGTCGGTCATTCGCCTGCTCGGCTCGATCGCCTCGTCGGCGCCCTATCTGACGCGGAAATTCATCGAGCCGCGTCTGATCTTCAAGGAAAATGTCCCGGTGCAGTGATGTCGTGCGACAGCGATGGCTCGGGCCGGTGGATCGTTAAAATTCGGTTGATACCGCAAATCTGCACATCACCTATGCAACTTTTGTGGTTGCCGAATCATTGGGCAATCGATAGTTTCGCAGGTGTCGGCCATCTACTCCTCCCAGATGCGATGCCGACGCTGAGTGCGGTACACCTCCTCCCGTGCCGTATTCGAAATCGAGCCCGCTGCCACCTCCTCCCGGCAGCGGGCTTTTTTTGTTCCGGCTCCGGGATAGCGGCCAATGCTTGCGGTCGGGACAGCACCGGACACGTTTGGTGATCCGCGGATCGATGAGCTTCGCTGCGACCGCCGCGGCTTTGTCGGGCAGAATCCTGTCACACTTGTCACTCTCACCGGTTCGCCGGCGGCCCTATCCTGCCTCACGACCAGCAAACAACGCCGCGCCGGCCATGGTGCGGAGGATCGGCACAGGAGACGCGAGATGGCACATCGCGATGGGACGAGACATCACCCGGCGGCGCGGCCCGCAATCGAAACGCCACGTATCGTTTCGCCGCTTGCGAGACTATCTGGCCCTGAAAGACGTGATCAGGCCTTCCGCCATGCGGACGAACTGCGCGCTCGGGCCCTCGGCGCCAACGCTTTGCAGGCTGACGCGGGCGCCCTCGAGCAACAGCGACAGCGTATCGGCGAGAAGCTCGGCCTGTCCGATGCCGGCATCGCGACACAGCGAGACCAGCCGCTCGCGCTGGGCTTCCTTGAGTTCCTTGATCACTTGCCTTGCCGGATGATCGGCCTCGCTCAGCTCGATGGCGGCGTTGGCCATGTCGCAACCGCGACGGTCCGACATCAGGCAATCGGCCGCCATCCGGACCCAGGCATGCAGCTGCGCCAGCTTGTCGCCCGGATTCTCGGCCTCGAACTTTTCCCACATCGCGTTGGCGCTGCAGGCGGTCGCCCGCAGACATTCAATGATCAGATCGTCCTTGGACTCGAAATGCCGGTAGAGCGTCATCTTGTTGGTGCCGGCGGCCTCGGTAATGGCGTCGATGCCGACGCCGCGAATGCCATGCTTGTGAAACATGTCCCGTGCCGTCTCCAGGATCCTGTCCCGGGGGCGAACACGCTCCACAACACCGTCTGTCATCAAAACCTCCGTGATTGCGTTTCCCGAAATTCCCTCGGTGCACCTCTTGACTAGGGTGTTACCGGTCTGTAACGTTAGAGATGTTACTTACCTGTAACACCCGCATTGCATCATGTCAAACTCGCAAGTGCCGGCCATCAGCCCCGCCCCGATCGGCAAGGGGACGAACCGCACCTTACGGCCTCGGCCGGCGAGCAAGAAAACACCCGATCCGCGGCTTACCGCGGATCACCAAAAACCAGGAGCCGCTTCGATGTCGCAGCGCAATGATCTGACGATCGATGAAGTCGTGAAGGATCCGATGATCCGCATGCTGATGAAGGCCGACCGCGTCGACCCGCGGTCCTTCGAGGCGATGCTGCGTGCGCTGGCGGACGAACAGGCCGAGCGCCGCAATGCGCCGCGCCGCCTTGAAGGTTTCGGCTTTCTCGAAGATTCCGGCTCAACACGCAGCCGGCGGCTTTCCAGGGTGGCCAGGGCCTTTGGCCGGGCCAGAGCATCGGGCGAGGCGTGCATATCATGGTAAACTTCTTCATTCATCGTCCGATCTTTGCGTCGGCGATCGCCATCATCATGGTGCTCGCCGGAGGGATCTGTTATTTCCTCCTGCCCGTCTCGCAGTTTCCCGACATCACGCCGCCCCAGGTCGTGGTCAGCGCCCACTACCCGGGCGCCAGCGCGCAGGTCGTCGCCGACACGGTGACGACGCCGCTCGAACAGCAGATCAACGGCGTCCAGGGGATGACCTATATGTCGTCGTCGAGCTCCAATGACGGCTCCTCGACGATCACCATCACCTTCGACGTCGGCTACGATCTGAGCACGGCGGCCGTCGACGTCCAGAACCGCGTTTCGCAGGCGGCTTCCTCGTTGCCGGCCATCGTCAATCAGGGCGGCGTGACGATCAAGAAGCAGAACCCGAACTTCGTCCTGATCGTCGACCTCACCTCGCCGGACGGTTCCGTCAACCCGGTCGCGCTGAGCAACCTCGCCTATCTGCAGGTGGTCGATCCGCTGAAGCGCCTGCCCGGCGTCGGCGACGTGCAGATCTTCGGCGAGCGGCGCTATTCGATGCGCATCTGGCTCGACCCCGACAAGCTCGCCAATCTCGGCATTACTGCCGTCGACGTGCAGAACGCCGTCGCCGAGCAGAACGTCCAGGTGGCGGCCGGCAAGATCGGGCAGTCGCCGGCTCCGGCCGGCACCGCCTTCGAGATGCAGGTCAACGCCGTCGGCAGGCTGAGCGATCCCAAGGAGTTCGGCGACATCGTCGTGCGGGCCAATACCGCCAACGGCTCGCTGGTCAGGCTGCGCGATGTTGCGCGCATCGAGCTCGGCGCGCTGCAATATTCGTCGTCGGCCTTCTTCGGCAAGGACCCGACGGTGGTGCTCGCGGTCTACCAGATGCCGGGCTCCAACGCGCTCGATCTGCAGCAGCGCGTCAAGGACAAGATGCAGGAGCTGTCGGCCCGTTTCCCGAAGGGCGTCAGCTACGCCATGCATTACGATACGACACGTTTCGTTTCTGCCTCGATGCACGACGTGCTGATCACGCTCGGCGAGGCGCTGGTCCTGGTCGTCGCCGTGGTGTTCATCTTCCTGCAAAGCTGGCGCACCACGATCATCCCGACGATCGCAATTCCGGTGTCGCTGGTGGCGACGCTGGCCGTCATGCATATGCTTGGCTTCTCGCTGAACATGCTCAGCCTGCTCGGCATGGTGCTGGCGATCGGCCTCGTCGTCGACGACGCCATCGTCGTCGTCGAGAATGTCGAACGCCAACTTGAGGCCGGCCTCAAACCGCTGGCTGCCACGCGTACCGCGATGGCGGAGGTTACCGGCCCGATCATCGCCACGACCGCCGTGCTGATGGCTGTGTTCGTGCCGGTTGCCTTCATTCCCGGCGTGTCCGGCCGGCTCTACAACCAGTTCGCCCTGACTGTGGCGATCTCCTTCGGCATCTCGGCCTTCGTCTCGCTGACGCTTACCCCGTCGCTCAGCGCCGCCTTCCTGCGCCACCGGCCGGAAACGCAGTTCGTGCTGTTCCGCTGGTTCAACATGGGCTTCGAACGGCTGGCGCATGCCTATGCGAATGGTGTGCGCATTCTCATCCGCCTGCGCTGGATCATGCTTGGCGTGTTCGCGGCCGGACTTGTCGCGACCTATTTCGTCTGGCAGCGCCTGCCGTCGACCTTCCTTCCGGTCGAGGACCAGGGCTATTTCTTCGTCGTCATCCAGCTCCCCGACGGGGCCTCGCTGGAACGCACCGACGCGGTGGCGCAAAAGGCACGCGACATCCTGCAGAACACGCCCGGCGTCGACATCGTCGGCTCGATCAGCGGCTTGAACTTCCTGACCAGCGCCGCGCAGTCGAACTCGGCGGTCGAATTCGCGATCCTGAAGCCATGGGACGAACGCGGCCCCGACCAGAGCGCCTCTAAGCTCGTCGCCGACGTGCGCAACAAGCTGCTGCAAATTCCGGAGGCTTTTGCGCTGAGCTTCGATCCGCCGTCGATCCCGGGCATCGGCACCACTGGTGGCTTCGAGTTCCAGGTCGAGGACCTGACCGGCCGCGGCAGCGTGGCGCTCAACGATGCGACGCAAGCGGTGATTGCCGAGGCGCGCAAGCAGCCGGAGCTCAACCCGCAGCAATTGTTCTCGTCGTTCTCGACCTCGACGCCGCAGTTCAACTACGATCTCGATCGCGCCAAGGCGAAGCTGCTCGGGCTCAACCTGCCGGACGTGTTCAATACGCTGCAGATCTATCTCGGCTCGCTCTATGTGAACGATTTCAACCTGTTCGGCCGCACCTTCCGGGTGACGATACAGGCCGACAAGGACTCTCGCGCCGGTCCGGCCGACATTTCGCGGCTCTATGTCCGCAATGCGTCGGGTGGCATGGTGCCGCTGAGCACGCTGGGCAAGCTTGTGCCCGTCGTCGGCCCCGAGACCGTGCCACATTACAACAACAATGCGTCGGCTCTGATCAATGGCGGCGCCGCCCCCGGCTTTTCGTCCGGCCAGGCGGTGGCGGCGATGGAACGTGCCGCTGCCACGGCGTTGCCGAGAGATTTCGGCTACGAATGGACCGGCATCACCTATCAGGAACTCAAGGCGGGATCGATCGCATCCGTCGTCTTTGGTCTCGCGATCGTCTTCGTCTTCCTGATCCTCGCCGCGCAATATGAGAGCTGGGCGATGCCGTTCATGGTGCTGCTGGCGGTGCCGCTCGCACTGTTCGGTGCATTCGTCGTGCTGTGGCTGCGCGGCATGCAGATCGACGTCTATTCGCAGATAGGCTTCGTCATGCTGATCGGACTGGCGGCCAAGAACGCGATTCTGATCGTCGAGTTTGCCCGGCGCCGGCGCGAAGAAGGCCTCAGCATCGTCGACGCCGCGATGGAAGCGGCGCGGCTTCGGCTGCGACCGATCCTGATGACCGCCTTCGCCTTCATCCTCGGCGTGCTGCCGCTGATGTTCGCTACAGGTGCAGGTGCGGCGAGCCGGCAGTCGATCGGCACCACCGTCTTTGGCGGCATGGTCGCGGCGACGATCCTGTCGCTGGTGTTCGTGCCGGTCTTCTATGCGGTGATCGAGCAGCTGCGCGAGCGCCGCAGCGAGAGCGAACCGGTTTCCGAAGCGACCGAACAACCAACTGCCGAACCCGCCTTCGAGCCATTGGCCGAAGCGGCTGAATAGGACTGGAGAATTGATCATGCGTAAATGGAAAATCGCGCTGGGAACGGCCGTCGCCCTTGGGGCCATTTCGGTGGCGAGCGTTCACCTGCTCGACATGGGCAGCCTCAGCCTCAACGCCGGCACAGCCGGGGCGGCAACCCCCAAGCCGGAAGCCTTTGTCATGCCGGTGCCGGTGGTGAGCGTCGTCAAGAAGACGATCCCGATCTATCTCGACTACGCCGCCCGGGTGGAGCCGATCCGCAGCATCACGCTGCAGGCGCGCGTGCCGGGCTATCTGCAGGAGCAGGTCGCCATCGACGGCAGCGACGTTGCGAAGGGCGACCTTCTCTACAAGATCGCGCCGGAGGATTTCCAGGCTGCCCTCGAGCAGGCGAAGGCGCTTATCCAGCACGACACGGCGACGCTCGATTATGCGCGCTCCAATCTCGGGCGCGGCAGCGAGCTCGCCAAGAGCGGCTATCTCGCCAAGGACGTGTTCGACCAGCGCACCAGCACCTTGCGTGAGGCTCAGGCCTCGCTTGCCGTGAACCAGGCCGCCTTGCGGACCGCCGAGCTCAATTTGAGCTATACCGAAATCCGTGCCCCGTTCGCGGGACGCATCGGACGCAGCCAGGCTTCCGTTGGAACGCTGGTCAGCGTCGCCGGCACGGTGCTCAATTCGCTGGTGCAGCTCGATCCGATCTACGTCACCTTCAATCCGAGCGAAACGGACCTGACACAGATCGAGGAAGCCCGGGCCGCGGGACCGATCAGTGTCGACGTCCTGCTTCCCGGTGAAACGGAACCGCGCCAGAAGGGCGATCTTACCTTCATAGACAACACGATCGATCGCTCGACCGGCACGATCACAGCACGGGCGACGGTCGGTAACGGCAAGTTCACGCTGCTGCCCGGCCAATATGTCCGCGTCCGGCTGCACGTCAAAGAGCAGCCCGATGCGCTGATGGTACCGCAGACGGCACTCGGCTCAGGCCAGCTCGGCAAATATCTCTATGTCGTCGGCAAGGACAACACGGTCGACCAGCGTATCGTTTCGCTCGGACCGACCAATGGCGATCAGGTCGCCATCTTGAGCGGTGTGGCCGAAGGCGACCGGGTGATTACCGGCAATCTGCAGAAGATCGGCCCGGGAATGCCGGTCTCGCCGCTGCCCGAGAAACCGGCCACCTGATAACCCCCATCAGGTTCCGGTCCCGCGGCGCCCTCGGCTCCCACGCCAAGGGCGCCGTTTTTGCTGATGTTTTCGACACGGCCGATTCAAGCCGTTGTGCGAACGGCGGCTCTGGCGACGATGGCAGCATAGAGGCGCTCTCCAACTGTGAAGGCAGTTTGTGGATCAGCAAACAAGACATCCATCCAGCCGACGGCTTGTCGCGGCTATCGCGCGAACGCCCGCTTCGACCTGGAGGGATGGACTGCTGGATTTAGGCGGCATAAGGCACCGTCGTCCAGGTCAAATCCTGGCGCAACGGTTTCGCCGGTCAGGCCGCCTGCAGGATCCGGATCCCGTGGCGTCCGGTAAGCTCGATCACGCGGTTAATCATGCCAGCGGTCGGCGGGCCGGAGGGCGCGTCCTTGGATGCAGCCTCTTCGAAGAATGCGATCATCTCGTCGTCGACGATCGCCATGAAAATAACCGGCACGGGACCAGCATTGCGATAGCCATGGGGCGCGTTGCCCGGAATGGTGACGACATCACCGGGTTCCACCTCATATTCTTGCGCGACCCCATCGATCATTGTCCATATCGTGAGGGTGCCCTCGAGAATGCGGAAAATTTCCGCGGAAGGATGCGTGTGGGGCGGCGTGCCGCTTCCAGGAGGTACCGTGACGTCGATCACGTTGAGTGCCGTCCCAGCGAGCTTTGCCCGGACAGCGACCTGATCGCCCATCACCCAGAAGCCTTGAACCGAATCGGCCGGATGGACCGTCGCTTTGGTCTTATCCCAAGTCACTTGCTTTTTCCTTTCGAACAGCGCCTTGCTGCGATTTTGCCGCATTGAGCAAGGCGCGAATTGCCCAGGCGGCTGCCTCTCCGGCCTCACGGCCGGTAAGACCCCAGTAGTCTTTCATCGTCTGCCAGGCAGTGGCGCTGAACAGGAGCTGGATCACGGCCTCAAGCTGGCGCGCCGCCTTCGGGTCCATTCCGTTTGCGACTTGCGAAAGGCTGCTCTGAAAGGCACGTTGCCGCTCACCATTGGCTTGCAGGCGCATCTCGCGCCCGGTAGCGCTCGCATGCGAGGCTCTGACTACGCCTTCGATTGCGTCCAACGAGGCGAAAAGGTCGGGAGGAAGATCGATCAGATCCTGCTCCCGCTCAGGCCAGAACCGCACTCCCAGCGAGGCATTGGTGCTGGCCCAAAAGGCTTCCAAAAGCGCTTCCTTCGTCGGGAAATGGCGGAAGATGGTCCGTCGGTTTACGCCCGAAACCTCGGCAACCTCATCGAAGCCAAGGAGGCTGTACGGATTTTGCTCCAGAATCGTTCGAATGGACGCGAGGATGCGCTCGCGCGTGGCCTGCGCCTGCTCTGCCCGCAGCGGGCTCTCGTATTTCTGAGTCATCGTTTGTGAATTCATGTCACTGCTAGTGACACAAACCTTCCCAGTCGTCAATGGACATTGCGAAGGCTACGCACCAGGCCGTTTCGCGCTGCGAGAAGCCAGCTGACGCTCAGCGGCCGGGACCTGGTCGGCTTGCATGGCCAGGCTGGCTGCGGCCGGAGGGGCGCCAATGTCTCCAGGATCGAGAATCCAGCTCTTGTTAGATTGTCGACAATCTGCTTGTCTTGCTTTCGGTTCCCTGGAGCAGCCGAATGGCAAAGCTGGATTTCAGTCCGATCGCCGACACGACAAGACGCGCCGAGATCGTCGCGCTGCTGAGGCGGGCGATCCTGACCGGCCGGCTGGAACCGGGACAGAAGCTCAACGAACTCAGGATTTCCGAGCAGATGCGGGTGAGCCGCGCGCCGCTGCGCGAGGCGATGCGCGAATTGGTGCAGGAAGGCATCCTGACCAGCATCCCCTACGCCGGAACCTTCGTCATCAACGTCACCGCCAAGGACATCGATGATGCCTATTCGCTCAACAAGGTGCTCGACGAATTCGCCATCGCGCGGACCTGGCCGCTTCGCGACCAGCGCTTCTCCGACGAACTCGACCGGCGCCATGCGGCGGTGAAGCAGGCGACGCGCGAACTGGACACGACGCGGCAGATCGAAACGGCGCTGCAACTGCATGGCCTGATCCATGAATGGGCCGACAATTCGGTGCTCCTGGAAATCTGGCAGCGGCTGACCAGCCGGCTGCAGATGTATTTCGCCCTGCACCAGCGGGCGCGCAACGAGCCGGTGCCTGCCGAAGATGCTCACGAGACCTATGTGCGGCTGCTCAAGGGCACCGACATGCCCGCCGCCCAGCGCCATGCCAAGGAGCATATCGATTTGGATTTCGAGGAACTGCTCGCCTATGCGCGCGGGCTGGAACAGCGCGGCTCAAAGGGCGCCGGCGCCGATCGTGCCGGCCGACTTAAAGGCGGCTGAGCCCGACAAATTTGACGGACATCCCGGAACACAGACAACGGACAGAAAACGTGCAGATCAAAACCATCAAGGCATATCATGTCGTGCAGCCCTTCGTGGACGGGCCCTACCGCATGTCCAAGGGGCGTGTCGCCGATGCGTTCGACGCGATGATCGTCGCCGTCATCGCCGATAGCGGGCTCACCGGCTGGGGCGAGATGGCGCCGCTTGGCAATTTCTATTCGCCTGCCTTCGCTGCGGGTACTCGCGCCGGCGTCGTCGAGATCGCGCCGCATCTCATTGGCCATGACCCACGCCGGCTTGCCAGTATCAACAGGCTGATGGACACGGTGTTCAAGGGCCATCCCTACGTCAAGTCGGCGCTCGACATGGCATGCTCGGATCTCGCGGCGCGCGCCGCCGACGTGCCGCTGGTCACGTTGCTTGGCGGCCGCGAGAGCGAGACGGCCGAACTCTACAAGGTCGTCACCCACGGCACGGTCGACGCGATGGCCGCGCTCGCCAAGCGCATCGTCGGGGAAGGATTTCACCGGCTGCAGGTCAAGGTCGGCGGCAACGTCCATGACGACATCGAACGCGTCACAGCCGTTGCCGCCGCGGTGCCGAAGGGCACCGTCATCTTCTGCGACGCCAATGCCGGCTGGACCCCTTACCAGGCGCGCCAGTTCGTGGATGCGACGCGCACCATCGACTACACGTTCGAGCAGCCCTGCACGACGATCGACGAATGCCTGTCGGTGCGCCGCTCGCTCGACAAGCCGATGGTGCTTGACGAATCCGTCGCCTCGCTGGACGATATGCTCGACATCCACCGCAAGGGCGCCGCCGACGGGCTGACGCTGAAGATCTCGCGCCTCGGCGGCGTCACCAAGACGCGCCAGATCCGCGACCTTGCCGTCGACCTCGGCTTCATGATCACGGTCGAGGACACTGGCGGCGCCGAGATCGACACATCCGCCATGGCGCATCTGTCGCTGTCGACGCCGGAGGAGCGCCGGCTGCACGCCATCGCCTTTCACGAATGGGTGACGGTGCGCACCGCATCCAACATGCCGCCGGTTTCGGGAAGCCGTATGGGCATTCCGGATGGGCCGGGCCTCGGCATCGATGTCGTTCCCGGCCTGCTTGGTGCGCCCTTCTTCGAAATCGGCAGCTGAGCTGCAACAAGGCTGCACCCAATCAACCTGAATATGCCGCGTCCTTCTGACTGCGGAGGCACGGCCGTGTGGATTGACCGCTCATCCAATCGTCTTCGGCCGATTGCAGAGCGACAATGCCCAATTGCCGGTTGAAATATTTTTCATTTGCAAATAGAAATGTTCAAACGTTGATTTGGACGCTGCGGCGCGTCAGGAACTGGAGGAAGCGACATGTCCCATCCGCAATTTGCAGCGGAACTTCTGCAGCGCGCTGAACAGCAGGGGCCGATCACCATCGGGCTTGCCGGCGCCGGACAGATGGGCACCGACATCGTCGTCCAGGTCGCGCTGATGCCGGGCATGCGGATCGGCGCCATTTCCGAAGTCAGGCCGCAAGCAGCGATCGACGCGGCGCTGCTCGCTGGCCATGACCGTTCCGACATCGTCCATGCCGGCAATGCGGCCGCGATCGACCGCGCCATCGAGGCCGGCAAGATCGCGGTGACCGAAGATTTGCATGCGCTGGCGGCGGCCGGCCGGATCGACGTCATCATCGACGCGACGGGCAATCCCAATATCGGCACGCTGTTCGCGCTGGACGTGATGAAGAGCGGCAAGCACATCGTCATGCTCAATGTCGAGGCCGACATCACCATCGGCCGTTTCCTCAAGGACGAAGCGCGTAAGGCCGGCGTGGTCTATACCGGTGCGGCCGGCGACGAGCCGGCCTGCACGCTGGAGATCATCGGCTTTGCCAAGAGCCTCGGCTTCAACATCATCGCCGCCGGCAAGGGCAAGAACAATCCGCTGAAGATCGACGCCATGCCGGCCGACTACGAGAAGGAGGCTGCCGAGCGCAACATGAATGCGCGCATGCTGGTCGAATTCGTCGACGGCTCGAAGACGGCGATCGAGATGGTGGCGATCGCCAATGCGACCGGCCTAGTGCCCGATGTGCCGGGCATGCACGGCCCGACCGCGACGCTGGAGGAGTTGGCCAGCGTGCTTTGCCCGCGCGAGGATGGCGGCGTGCTGCACCGCAAGGGCGTTGTCGATTACTCGATCGGCAAGGGCGTGGCGCCCGGTGTGTTCTGCATCATCGAGACCCGGCATCCGCGTGTGCTGGAGCGCATGATCGACCTCAAGGTCGGCAAGGGCCCCTATTTCACGATCTTCCGGCCCTATCATCTGACCAGCCTGGAAGTGCCGCTGTCGGCGGCGCGCGCCGTGATCTACAAGCGGGCCGACATGGAGCCGCTCGACCATCCTGTGGCCGAGGCGGTGGCGGTCGCCAAGAGCGATCTTGGCGTCGGCCAGTCGCTCGGCATGATCGGCGAGAACGACTATCGCGGCTTCGCCATGACTTGGGGGGATGCACGCGCCCGCGGCGCCCTGCCGCTCGGCCTTGCCGAACGCGCCAAGGTGGTCAAGCCGCTCAAGACCGGCGACTTCCTGACCTATGAAAATTGTGTACCCGATGATTCGATGGTGATAACCCAGATCCGCCGCCGTCTCGACCAGTCGGACGGACGGTTCGTTACAAACGCAGCCTGACCCCGCCGGATCTCCGCCTGATGGACGATGTCGTAATCGGGATCGACGCCTCGACCACGGCCGTGAAGGCGGTTGCCTTCGCGCGAGACGGCGAGGAGCTGTTCCAGGCGCGCGAGCCGTACCCGCTTTCAAATCCGAAGCCCGGCCATTTCGAGCAGGACGCCGAACATTGGTGGACGGCGCTGCTTGGCGCATTGAAGCAGGTCACCGAGGCGGTCGGCGCTACGCGGGTGGCGGCGATCTGCATCGCTCACCAGCGAGAGACCTTCACGCTGGTGGACAGCGCCGGCAAAGCACTCATGCCGGCGATCCTGTGGCTCGACGAACGCGCCCGGCCGCAGGTTATCAGGCTTTCGGCCGAACTCGGCCGCGAGGCGATCCGCGACTGGAGCGGCAAGCCGCCGGACCCGACGCCGGCGCTCTACGCCATTGCCTGGCTTGCCGAGCACCAGCCGCAAGTGCTTCGCCAGGCAGCGGCACTGGTCGACGTGCACGGTTTCTTCGTCCAGCGGCTGACCGGGCGATTGGTCACCAGCACCGCAAGTGCGGATCCGCTCGGGCTGCTCGACGTCGAGAAAGGTACCTGGCATCCCCGCCTCGTTGCGGCCGCCGGACTGCAGATGGAGCAATTGCCCGAGCTGGTCGCGCCAGGCGTGGTCTGCGGCAGTCTTTCCGCAAGCATAGCGCAGCTGACCGGCCTGAGGGCCGGCACGCCGGTCGTTGCCGGCGCTGGGGACGGCCAGGCGATGGGCCTGGGCATGGGCGTCTACGGCGAGGGCAAGAGCTATCTCTCGCTCGGCTCCGGCGTGGTCAGCGGCTGCTATTCCGGCAAGGTGAAAACCTCGGACGCCTTTCGCACGCTGGTCTCGCCGACCGGCTCCGGTTTCATGCTGGAGACCGTGCTGCGCTCGGGCATGCAGCTGGTCGACTGGATCGTGCGAACCACCGGTTCGCCCTCGGCGGCAGCGCTGGAGAAAGTGGCGCTGAATGTTGCCGCGGGCAGCGAGGGCCTGCTCATCATGCCCTATTGGGCCGGCGTCATGAGCCCGTATTGGGACGGTGCGGCGCGCGGCGCCATTGTCGGCCTGTCGCTCGATCACCGGCCGGAGCATCTCTTCCGCGCTGTCCTGGAAGGCATCGCCTTCGAGCAGGCCGTCGCCACCGAGGCCATGGAAGCCCAGGCCGGCGGACCGGCGGCGATGATTGCCGCCGGCGGCGGCACCAATTGCGCGCTGCTAATGCAGATCATGGCAAGCGTGCTCGAGCGGCCGCTCTCGGTTTCGCCGGCCAACGAAGCCGCCGCACTCGGCGCTGCCATGCTGGCGGCAGCGGCTGTCGGCTGGTTTGCCTCGCCGGAAGCCGCAGCAGAGGTAATGGCTGCCGCTCCCACCAGGCATGTCGATCCGGTCGACGGGCTTGTCGCCGCCTATCGCAGCCGCAAGGAAATCTACCGCGACCTTTATCAGGCGACGCGCGACATCCACACCCGCCTCGGCGCTCTCGGCGAAATCTAGCGTTTGAGCAGGCCCTTGGCCGCGTCTTCGTCGGTGATCAGAACCGATACCTTGGTGTTGGCGAGCGCAGCCCGCATTACCGCTACCTTCTCGCTGCCTCCCGACACCAGGATGATGCTCGGGATATCCGACAGATCCTGCAGCGGATAGGCGCAGACGCGGCGGTTGACCTCGTGGTCGACCGGGCGGCCCTCGGCGTCGATGAAATGACACAGAATATCGCCGACGGCACCGGCCGCCTGCAATTCCTCGAGTTCGCTTGGCTTGATGAAGCCGTAATTAGCGATCGGGCTGTCGTTGGAAAACGAGCCGACGCTGAGCACGGCGATGTTTGCCCGGCGTGCACGGAAGACGACGTCCTGAACGCTGCGCTGGCTCATGAAGGCGTCGCGCTGCTCCGGCTTGTCGGCATAGACCGGCACCGGCAGCAGGAAGCACTCCGCACCGATCTTTTCGGCGAAATCCCAGGCGCTTTCTGTCGGGTTGAGCGGCTGGGCATGGGTGAGACCGCCAAGCATCGAAACCACCGTCGTCCTGGCGATGGGCCGCCGCGGCAATTCATTGATGGCGAATTTCAGTGTCCGCCCCCAGCCCAGTGCGATGACATCGCCGGCATTCACATGGTCGGCCAGGTAGGCGGCGGCGGCGTGGCCGATCATCAGCGGCGCGTTGCTTCGGTCGGCCGCCGACGGCACCACAACAGCCTGGCTGAGCCCGAACCGCTGCTTGAGGCTTTCCTCCAAAATCACGCATTCGACGACGCTGTCGCGGATGCGAAACTGGACGACACCCTCTTCGCGGGCGGCGGAGAGAATGCGGTGCACCTTGATGCGGCCGACGCCGAGAATTTCGGAAATCCGCTCCTGTGTAAGACCCTCGACGTAATAGTGCCAGGCGGCGCGGGCCTTGAGTTCGGCGTCGGGGAAGCGCGAGGCTCTTTCGTTCTCTACGATCGTCATCTGTTTGCCTTGCCGCAGCCGCCGGCTCTGCTCATGATATTCCAATCCGGCGACTTCGAAATGCCCAAGATTTCGGAGACCTTGCGTAAGGCAAACCGACGGACAGCGCAAACCCGTCGTCGAATGAAGCGGCAGGCCTTGACAATTTTCCGACGAACAGTTTAGCTGAACAAAATTGCATGTTAAAGATAAATTGTTCACAGGGAGGGGCCTGGTGAGCAAAGTGGCCCGGTGATGCAGCGCCGGATTGCTGTGGAGGAGACAAAGTGGCTGTGAGCAACGACGCAAGCAATTTGAAGGCAGGCGAGTTGAAGGCAGGCTCTGGCGCACAGGCTACGGCGGGCGCAAGGTTTTCGGCTGTCTTTGCCGGAACCATGGGGCCGCTGATCGGGCTGGTTCTGCTGTGCCTGGCGCTCTCGCTGACCACCGACACCTTCCTGACCATCCGCAACATCCTCAACGTGCTCGACCAGGTCACCGTGCTCGGCATCATGGCGATCGGCATGACGCTGGTCATCCTGATCGGCGGCATCGACCTGTCCGTCGGCTCGGTGCTGGCGCTGGCTTCCATGGTGATGGGCTTCGTCGCCCATCCGGACTATCTCAATCTCGGCCTGCCCGCCGGCATCGCCGCGGCCCTCGTCGTCGCCGGTCTTTGCGGGCTGCTTTCGGGCCTGCTGGTCACGATCACCAAGCTGCCGCCCTTCATCGCCACGTTGGCGATGATGTCGGTGGCGCGCGGCCTCGCCAACATGATCACCGACGGCTCGCAGATCGTCGGCTTTCCCGACTGGTTCACCAGCCTGTCGATCATCCGCCATTTCGGCTTCCTCTCGGTCACCGTCGGGCTGATGATCGTGCTTGCCGTCATTTTCGCGATCTTCCTGAATTTTCGCGCTACCGGCCGTAGCCTGTACGCAATCGGCGGCAGCGCCGAAGTCGCCCGGCTGTCCGGCATACCAGTCAAGTCGCTGACAAACTGGGTCTATGCGATCTGCGCCGTGCTGGCCGGTCTCGCCGGCATCGTGCTTGCCGCCCGACTCGATTCCGTCCAGCCGAGCTCCGGCCTTGGCTACGAACTCGACACCATCGCGGCGGTGGTGATCGGCGGCGCCAGCCTGTCGGGCGGCGTCGGTTCGATCGGCGGCACAGCCATCGGCGTCCTCATCATCGGCGTGCTGCGCAACGGGCTGAACCTGCTCGGTGTCTCGCCCTTCATCCAGCAAGTGGTTATCGGAGTGGTGATCGCGCTGGCGGTGGCCACCGACACTTGGCGGCGCCGAGCACAATGAAGAATGGGGCACAATGAAGAATTGGGCTCAATGAGATTCGCCCCGATATTCGGGCGAAAACGGATCGGTGATCCGAAACTGGGAGTTGTTCGGCCAAGGGGCGCCGCGATGCGCGGGCAGGACAGATTGAACATCAACGGAGGAATAAACATGCTGACCAAACGTTCATTGCTGCTTGCCGCCGCGGCCGTCATCCCGCTGCTTGGCCTGTCCGACATGGCCTCGGCCAAGGAGGCCAAAAAGCTCGGCCTCGCCGTCGCCAATCTGCAGGCCGACTTCTTCAACCAGATCAAGCAGTCCGTCGAAGCCTACGGCAAGGAAAAGGGCATCGAGGTCGTTACCGTCGACGCCAAGGGCGATTCGGCGACCCAGGTCAGCCAGGTGCAGGACCTGATCACGCAGAACATCGATGCGCTGATCTATATTCCAGCCGGCGCCACCGCCGCCACCGTGCCGACCAAGACCGCCAAGGCTGCCGGCATCCCAGTCGTCAATGTCGACCGCAACGCCGATGGCGCGCCCGGCGATACCTTCATCGCAACCAACAGCGTGGCATCGGCCAAGGCGGTTTGCGACTACATCGCCAAGCAGGCCGGCGGCAAGGGCGAGCTGATCATCATCCACGGCCAGAAGGGCACGACGCCCGAAGTCGACCGCTCGAAGGGCTGCGGCGAAGCGCTGAAAGGCTATCCCGACATCAAGGTTGTCGGAGAATTGTGGAGCGAAGGCTGGCACCAGGACGAAGGCTTCAAGCTGACGCAGGATCTGTTGCAGTCGCACCCCGACGTGTCGATCGTCATCGGCCAGGCCGACGCGCTGGCGCTCGGTGCGGCGCAGGCCGTCAAGGTCGCCAATCCCGGCCACAAGGTCTGGGTTGCCGGCTTCGACGGCGACGTGGCGGCGCTCAAGGCACTGAAGGACGGCGTCTTCGACGTGACCGCGACCCAGCAGACCCAGGGCATGGGCCGGCTCGCCGTCGATGCAGCAATCAAGCTGGTGGCCGGCGAGACCATTCCCGCCGAACAGCTGCAGGATGCGACGCTGACCACCAAGGACAATGTCGAGCAGTTCATCGCCAAGCATCCCTGATTGAGATCAGTCCGGCAATCGACGAGCGCAACGATGTCCACCGATCCTCGCCACACGCACAGCCCCCATAACGGGCTCGTCGTCAGCGGCCTCTGCAAAAGCTACGGGCCGGTGCAGGTCCTGGCCGATGCGAGCTTCGAGGTGCGGCCGGGCGAGGTCGTGGCGCTGCTTGGCGAAAACGGCGCCGGCAAGTCGACTGTCTCGAACATCATCGCCGGGTCGACGAAACCCGATGCCGGCACCATCACCTGGCGGGGGAACGCTTATTCCCCCGCCAATCCTGCCGCGGCGATCGACGCCGGCATCGGCATGATCCACCAGGAGCTGAAGCTCTTGCCCGATCTGTCGGTCGCCGAAAACGTCTATGTCGGGCGCCTGCCGATGCGTGGCGGCCGCATCGACCGCGCGGCAATGAATGCACGGGCATCGGCCCAATTGAAGCGCCTCGGCCTCGATGTCTCGCCCGAGCGCAAGGTGCGCACGCTGCGTATCGCCGCCCAGCAGCAGGTCGAGATCGCCAAGGCGCTGACGCTCAATGCCGAGCTGCTGATCTTCGACGAACCAACGGCAGCCCTTGGCGGCGAGGAAACGGAGCTCCTGTTCCAGCAAATCCGCAAGCTCAAGGCGGAAGGCATGTCCTTCATCTATATCAGCCACCGGCTGGACGAGATCGCCCAGATCGCCGACCGCGTGGTGGTGATGCGCGACGGGCGCATCGTCGCCCGGCACGAGCGCGCCGATATTCCGGTGCGCACTGTCGTCGAGCAAATGGTCGGCCGCAGTGTCGAGCGGATGTTCCCTACGATATCGGCGCCGGGCAACGACACGCTGCTCGAGGTCGAGAACCTGTCCTCGCCGGAACGCAGCTTTCAAAATGTCAGCTTTTCAGTGCGGGCCGGCGAAATCCTCGGCATTGCCGGGCTGATCGGCGCCGGACGCACGGAGCTGGTGCGGGCGATCGCCGGTGCCGATCCGATCTCATCGGGATCGGTGCGCGTCGCCGGCAAGCCGGTGCATCTCCATGGCCCGGCGGCGGCGATCAAGGCCGGCGTCGTCCTGGTACCGGAAGACCGCAAGGCGCAGGGCGTGGTGCTCGACCAGACGATCGGCGAGAACCTGGCGATCGGCAATTTCGACCATGTGGCGCCGAATGGATGGGTGTTTCCGAAGGCAGTGCAGAAATTCGCCGAGGCCGGCATTCGCCGGCTTGGCGTCAAGGGCCGGCCGAACCAGGCGGTCAGCAAGCTTTCAGGCGGCAACCAGCAGAAGGTGATCATCGCCAAATGGGTGTCGCGCCCGCCCAAGGTGTTCATCCTGGACGAGCCGACGCGCGGCATCGACGTCGGTGCACGCGCCGCGATCTATGATGTCATCGCCGACCTTGCCCGTTCCGGCATGGCGGTGGTGGTGGTGAGTTCCGACCTCGAGGAAGTGCTCGGCCTGTCGCATCGTGTGCTGGTGCTGAGCCGCGGCCGGCAACGCGGCATTCTCGACCGCAGCGAAGCAAGCAATATCGCCGTGATGGAACTCGCCACGAGCTAGGACGCCCATCGAAACAAAGCGCAGCAGGTGGTATCCTCCCGGGCACCAGACCGCGCGGGGCGCCAGCAACAGAGTTGGCGCCCCTTTATTTCCGGAGGACGGCGGTTGGAGCAGAGGGACCGACGATGAAATTATTCGACCTTCATGGTGACGTGGCACTTGTGACAGGCGCCGGCAGCGGCATCGGGCAGGCAATCGCCATTGGGCTGGCCGAGGCCGGCGCCGACATAGCCTGCTTCGGCCACGCCTCGAAAGGCGGGCTGGAGGAGACCGCGCACCGGATCACGGCACTCGGCCGCAAGGCGCTGGTGCTGAACGGCACAGTGACTTCAGAGACCGATCTCGCGGCCGCGATAGAGCGTACGGAGAAGGAACTCGGCGCGTTGACCATCGCCGTCAACAATGCCGGCGTCGCCGGAGCTGAGCCGGCAGAGACGCTGTCGCTGGAGAAATGGCAGAAGCTCTATGACGTCAATGTCAGCGGCGTGTTCCTGTCCTGCCAGGCCGAGGCCCGCGCCATGCTGACGCGGCGCAAGGGCTCGATTATCAACATCGCGTCGATGTCGGGCTCGATCGTCAATCGCGGCCTGACCCAGGCGCATTACAATTCGTCGAAGGCCGCGGTGATCCACATGTCGAAGAGCCTCGCCATGGAATGGGCCGATCGCGGCTTGCGCGTCAATGTCGTCAGCCCCGGCTACACGCTGACGCCGATGAACAAGCGGCCGGAGGTCGCCGACCAGGTCAGGATCTTTGAGCGCGACACGCCGATGGGCCGCATGGCGGCGCCGGAAGAGATGGTCGGCCCGACCGTGTTCCTGGCCAGCCGCGCCGCGAGTTTCGTCACCGGCATCGACCTGATCGTCGATGGCGGCTTTGTCTGCTGGTAGGAGAAAAGATGCAGAAGCGATTCCTAGGAAAAACGGCGGTCATCACCGGCGCCAGCGGCGGCATTGGCGCGGCAATGGCCAGGCGCTTCGCGGCGGAAGGTGCCGCGGTCGTCGTCAGCGCCATCGACCCGCGCGTCGAAGAGGTCGCCGCCGATCTCAAGGCTACGGGCGCCAGGGTCGCATCGCTGCGCATGGACGTGACCAAAAAGGACGAGGTCGTCGCCCTCTATGACCTGGCCGAGCAACAGTTCGGCCGCGTCGACATCTCCGTACAGAATGCCGGTGTCATCACCATCGCCAGGATCGAGGCGATGACCGAGGCCGAATGGGACAAGGTGATGGCGGTCAACACCAAGGGCGTGTTCCTGTGCTGCCAGGAGGCGATCGCGCGCATTCGCAAGCATGGCGACGGCGGCCGGCTGATCAACACCGCATCCGGCCAGGCGCGGCAGGGCTTTATCTACACGCCGCATTATGCGGCCTCGAAATTCGGCGTCGTCGGCGTCACCCAGAGCCTGGCCAAGGAAGTGGCCAAGGAGAAGATCACCGTCAACGCGATCTGCCCCGGCATCATCGACACCGATATGTGGGCCTATAACGATGCCGCATGGGGCAAGTTGATGGGCGACTACAAGCCCGGCGAGCTGATGGCCGAATGGGTGAAGAACATCCCGATGGGCCGCGCCGGCAGCGGCGAAGATGTCTCCGGCCTGGTCAGCTTTCTGGCCAGCGACGATGCGGCCTACATCACCGGCCAGACCATCAATGTCGATGGCGGCCTGATCATGTCGTGAGCGGCGGCGCGGGCCAACGTACCATCCACCGGGATCTGAAAGCCCGCTTCGCTGCGTTCAGACTGGTCGGCCGGCCCGTGCCAATCCATGCTCCACGAGCCGGTCGATGATTTCGGAATAGCTGACGCCGCTCGCCGCCATTGCCTTGGAATACATGCTGATATCGGTGAAGCCGGGGATGGTGTTGATTTCATTGACCAAGAACTGCATGTCCGGTGTCAGGAAAAAGTCGACGCGCGCCATCCCGTCACAGCCGACGGCTCTGAAAGCCCTTGCGGCCACGTCCCGCATGGCTGCCTCGACCTCCGGCGGCAGTTCGGCCGGCACTCTTAGCGCCGCGCCGTTCTCGTCGATGTATTTGGCATCGTAGCTGTAGAAATCGTGGCTTTCGGCCGGCACGATCTCGCCTGGCCGCGAGACGAACAGGTCGCCTCCCGGGTCCTCCAACACGCTATATTCGATCTCGCGCCCACGAATGAATTCCTCAGCCAACAGCTTGCAATCGTGCCGGAAGGCTTCAGCAAGCGCTCCATCGAATTCCTGGCTGGCATGGACTTTTCCGACGCCGACAGACGATCCCTGACGCGCCGGTTTGATGAAGAACGGCAGGCCGAGTTCGCTTTCCAGTGCAGCGAGGGCGGGTGCCGCACCTTCATGGATCGTCACTGAGCGCGCGATTGGCAGCCCCGCCGCTTCCAGGAGCCGTTTGGCGATGTCCTTGTCCAGCGCGGTTGCCGAACCCAGGATGCCGCAGCCGGCGAGCGGCACCCGAGCCACCTCGGCCACCCCCTGTACCGAGCCGTCTTCGCCATGAGGGCCGTGCAGGACAGGAAACAGGATGTCGATCTTCGGCAGATCATAGGGCGTGCCGTCGGCCGGGATCGCCATCATCCGTCCGCGCCCACCCGGAACCAGGCAAACTTCCGTGCCGGCCGCAGGTTTTGCGAGCGTACCATCCTGGAAGCTGCTCAGCAGCCACTGTCCTTCGCTCGTGACGAAGATTGGGAGGGCATCGTATTTGGCGGACAGCAGCGCACGCATGACATTGGTTGCTGAAAGCACCGAAACGTCATGTTCGGCGGAACGTCCGCCAAAGAGCACGGCAATTCGCAGTCTGTTCAAGGAAGAGGTCATGAAAGCCTCGGATATGATCTGGTGTTGAAAGGTCACAAGCCGGCGGCGATCCCGCGTTTGGCGAAGACGTAAGGCATTTTGGTCTGCTGCATTGTATCGGTACCCTGTCCTTGCGGCTCGCACACGGGATGACCGGCAATCTTGGCTTTTTTCAAACTCATCTACGGGTCCCGCAGAAAGACGGGCCGTGAAATTGGCACCGGCGTTAATCGTTGCGCGACGTGAACGTTGGTATATATAATTTCATCCCATGAAAGTGGCTCTGGGCGAGTTGCCGAGCCAACAGCCGAGATCATGGGACTTTTGATGGTTTGCCCCTCAAGACCGGCGATCGATCCGTGGATGACTGCCTTGGTAGCAATCCTTCGGCAGTCATGACGCGGCCGGTCCCGCCACATCTTCACCAATTTGGGCACCACCCCCGTTTTGCGCCGGCATCCGCTTCGGCAGCATTGTGGCGCCTACGGCCTTGCGCAACGACCAGCTTTTCCAACACAATCAAAAAAGACGCAAGAAGGGAACGAACGATAACGTCCACCAGAGCTTGACAGGAGAACAAGCATGTCACTTCGGAGCATGATTTCGAATTTCTCAATGGGAGCCTTAACACTTGCCGCAGCCGCACTGACATCTTCGGCCTATGCGGCAGCGCCGGAATCCAACGACCCGATCAAGATCGCACTGTTCGACTGGACCAGCGTCAATCTGAACGCCAAGATCCTCGGCGGCATCCTCGAAAAGCTCGGCTATACCGTCGAGTATCCGACCGCCGACTATCTCTCCAGCCTGACCACCGGCCTGACCAATGGCGACATTGATGTCGGCCTGGAATTCTGGGACACGACGGCCGGCGAGGCGATGAAGGCCTCGGACGCGACGGGCCAGACCGAACGCCTCGGCAAGCTCGGACCCAAGGCCAAGGAAGAATGGTGGTTTCCCGAATATATGAAAGAGAAATGCCCCGGCCTGCCGAACTGGGAAGCGCTGAAAGACCCGAAATGCGCCGAGGCCTTTTCGACGGCCGAAACCACACCGAAGGGGCGCTATCTCGGCGGCCCGGTGACATGGGAAGGTTTTGACGACGAACGCGTCGAGGCGCTGAAACTGCCCTTCACCGTCATCCATGCCGGCACCGATGCGGCGATGTTCGCCGAACTGGACTCGGCCTATCAGCGCAAGGCGCCGATCATGCTGTGGATCTATTCGCCGCATTGGGCGCCGGCCAAATACAAGGGCGAATGGGTCGAATTCCCCGACTATACGACAGAGTGCTACACCGACCCGAAATGGGGTGTGAACCCCGACGCGAAATATGACTGCGGCAAGCCGCATGGCGAGATCTGGAAATATTCCTGGGCCGGCATGAAGGACAAATGGCCTGTCGCCTACAAGGTCGCGAAAAACTACACGGTCGACACCGACGAGCTCAACAAGATGAGCGGCGAGATCGATCTCGAAGGCAAGACGCCGGAAGACGTCGCCGCCGCCTGGATCGCCGCCCACGAAGCCGACTGGAAAGCCTGGGCCGAGTGACCGTCTGACTGGAAATCCGACGACCCGGCCATCCGTGGTCGGGTCTCGATCCCGTGTTCCAGAAGGACGATCGCATGACCGATACGATTGAACAGGCGGCGAAAGCGGGCAACGATGCCCGCCCGACAAAGCTTGCCTGTCACAATGTCTGGAAGCTGTTCGGGGCGGACGCGGCCAATTTCATCCGCCGGCGCGACGGCAAGGCCAGCCTGGCGGACATCGCCGCTGCCGGACTGGTTGGCGCGGTGCGCGCCGTCGATCTCGAAATCCGCCAAGGCGAGATCTTCATCATCATGGGACTTTCGGGGTCCGGCAAATCGACGCTGGTGCGCTGCATGTCGCGGCTGATCGAGCCGACCCACGGCAAGGTCGAGTTTGAAGGCAAGGACCTGCTCAAGATTTCCGATGCCGCGCTGATCGAGCTGCGACGCCACCGCATGGGCATGGTGTTCCAGAATTTTGCCTTGCTGCCGCATCTCAACGTACTGGAGAACATTGCCTTCCCCCTCGGCATCCAGGGGCAGGACCGGCCGACGCGCGAGGCGCGCGCGCGGGAAGTGATCGAGCTGGTCGGCTTGCGCGGTCGCGAGCATTTCTATCCGCGCGAGCTTTCCGGCGGCCAGCAGCAGCGTGTCGGCATCGCCCGCAGCCTCGCCACGAAGCCGGAAATCTGGTTCCTCGACGAGCCGTTCTCGGCCCTCGATCCGCTGATCCGCCGTGAGATGCAGGACGAGCTGATGCGGCTGCAGACCATGCTGCACAAGACCATCGTCTTCATCACCCATGATTTCGACGAGGCCATCCGGCTGGCCGACCGGATCGCCATCATGAAGGACGGCGAGGTGATCCAAATCGGCACGCCGGAAGAGCTGGTGGTCAACCCGGCGACCGACTATGTCGCCGAATTCACCCGCGACGTCGACCGCGCCAAGGTGATCTCGGCGCGCAGCCTGATGCGCGCCTGCGACGGCGCCGAGTACGGCGGCACGGTCGCGCCGGATGCCAAGATATCAAGTTTTTCGGCTGATATCGTCTCTGCCGGCAAGCCCTTCGCGGTGGTCAACGGCACCGGCAAGCCGATCGGCGAAGTCACGCCGCAGGCGGTGATCGATCTTCTCGCCGGCATAGAACGTCGTGGGGCCGGCGCATGACGGTCACGGCAAGCGCCAGCGCAGCGAGGCCCCGACCGGTTCAAACCTGGCTGGCGATCTGGGCCTGCGCGCTCGCCGCCGTGCTTATTGTCTTCCTGCTGCAGGAAAGCCTGCCCTGGGCGGTCAATTACCCGGCCGGCGCGATCGTTCCCGTCGCAGACTGGGTCGGTGCGCTGATGAACTGGGTGAAGTCGAACTTCTCCTGGCTGACCCGCTCGATCACCGCGGTGCTCGGCGTGCCGCTCGATTTCGCGCTCGCTCTTCTGGCCAAGAATTTCAAGATCGGCCATGGCGCGGATATGATCGTCTTGCCGCGCCTGTCCTGGGTCGGCGTCTGCGCTACCGCCTATCTTGCCGGGCGCGCCGCCGGCGGCTGGAAGCTGGGTGCGCTGGCCGGCGGCTGTTTTCTCTACATCGCGCTGTTCGGGCAGTGGACCAGCGCCATGCTGACGCTGGGCTTGATCTCGATCGCCGTGCCGTTTTGCATTGTCACCGGGCTGTTCGCCGGCATCTGGGCATGGCGCAAGCCTTGGGCGGAGAGGTTGTTGATCTCCCCTGCCCTCGATCTGATGCAGACGATCCCGACCTTCGCCTATCTGATCCCGATGCTGCTTCTGTTCGGCAACAGCCCGGTCTCGGCAATGATCGCGACGGCAATTTTCGCGACGCCGCCAATGGTGCGGGCGACGATGCTCGGCCTGTCGCGGGTGCCGTCGGAGATCGACGATTTCAGCGAGATGGCCGGCTGCACGGCACGGCAGAAACTGTGGCGGGTGCTGTTGCCGTCGGCGCGGCCGACATTGATGGTCGGCGTCAACCAGGTCATCATGCTGGCGCTCAATATGGTGATCATCGCCTCGATGATCGGCGCCGGTGGGCTCGGCTATGACGTGCTTTTGGCGTTGCGCGCGCTCAAGGTCGGCGAGGCCATGGAAGCTGGCCTCGCCATTGTCGCGCTGGCAATTGCACTCGACCGGCTGAGCCAGGCGATCGCGCACAATCACGCCAAGGGCAATGTCCGCCATCAGGCCAGCACCAGTTTCTGGCGACGCTATCCCAATCTGACGCTGGCCGTCGCCATTCTCGCCGCCACCACGCTGCTCGGCCTGTTCGTGCCGGCCTTTGCCGCGGTGCCGAAAGCGATCACCTTGACCACCGCGCCTTTGTGGAAGGCGGCGGTGAACTGGATCACCATCAACTTCTTCGACACGATCGAAGCGTTCCGCGTGGCGCTTATCCTCAATGTGCTGAACCCGGTGCGCGCCTTCTGCGAGGGCTTTCCGTGGCTGGGCGCGGTGTGTCTCCTCGGCCTTGCCGGCTACCAGCTCGGCGGCTTGCGCCTCGCCGCCCTGGTCGCGGCTTTGACAGCGTTCTGCGCCGTCACCGGACTTTGGGAAAAGACCATGGCGACGGTCTATTTGTGCGGCATCTCGGCCTTTGTCGCCTGCCTGATCGGCATCCCGATCGGGCTGATGGCATCGCGCAGCGACCGCTTCGAAAAGATCGTCACGCCGGTCATCGACACGCTGCAGGTGCTGCCGTCGTTCTGCTTCATCATTCCGGTGGTCATGCTGTTCAGGGTCGGCGACGTCACCGCGATGATCGCCACCGTCGCGTTCGCCGTGGTGCCGGCCATCCGCTATACCAATCACGGCATTCGACAGGTGCCGCCGGCGCTGATCGAGGCGGCGAAGGTTTCCGGCTGCACCAGGCGCCAGACCTTCTTTCGCGTGCAGCTGCCGCTGGCGTTGCCCGAGATCATGCTCGGCGTCAACCAGACCATCCTGATGGCACTGGCGATGATCATCATCTGCGCCATGGTCGGCACGCGCGATCTCGGCCAGGAGGTGTTCATCGCCCTATCCAAGGCCGATTCCGGCCGCGGCATCGTCGCCGGCCTGGCCATCGCCTTCATCGGCATCGTCGCAGACCGGCTGTTCAACGCCTGGACGGCGAAGGCTCGGGCAAGGCTGGGATAGTCCGGAATAGGACGGCCTCAGGAAACTGCCGCCAAGCGCGCCGTTAACGAGGCACCGATCCCTACACCTAAAGACATAGCCATTCGGGATTATTGCTCGTTCTTGCCTCACATCGTACGGCTGTGATGGGACGGGTAGGCTCAACAGGAGAGCGGATAATGTCTAAACGCGTTCCCTTTACTACCGGTGATCTAGCAGATCATCAGCGGGGTATCGATGACGCCCTCACAGGCGATCCGAATACGAATATCTTGACCGGCGACGCTGGCGGCAGCCTGCTCGATTTCTCAAGAGGCGGCAACGACACCTTTACGGAAACCGCACCGTCGACCTACACCTTCTACGGCGACGCGGCTCGGAGCTTGTTCAATTTTGCTCGGGGCGGTGACGATACCTTCACCACGGGGCTGTCATCCTCCACCACCACTGCCTTTGGTGACGCGGGCGACGATATGTCGGACCATAGCAGGGGCGGCAACGATACCTTCAACAGTGGAGTGGCAAGGCAGGTAGTCGATACCTTCTATGGTGACGCCGGCGGCAAGATGTTCGGCTATGCCCGGGGCGGGGATGACACTTTCCTGACCCAAACCAAACAAGGAACTGCCCACACCTTCTACGGTGATGCGGGCGGCGAAATGTCGGACCACAGCAAGGGCGGCAACGACACCTTCCAGGGTTCCCAACAGGCCACCAACACTTTCTTCGGTGACGCCGCCACCAACATGTCCGGCAATGCCCAAGGCGGCGACGACAGCTTTACGAGCCGGACCGACTCCGTCAATATTTTCTACGGTGATGCCGGCGGCGATATGTCAGGCCACAGCAAGGGTGGCAACGACACCTTCACGAGCAGCTTCTTTTCCACCAACACTTTCTTCGGCGATGCCGGCGGCAACATGTATGACCACGCTCAGGGCGGCGACGACCATTACACGGACACGGGTGGGGCGCTTCTGAGCAAAACTCTCTATGGCGATGCGGGCGGTGATCTTTCCGGTTTCGCCGAGGGCGGCAACGACAACTTCACGAGCGCTGGTGGGTCCCAGATAAGTTTCTACGGTGACGCGGGCGCCAACATGTCCGACCACTCTCGCGGTGGCGACGACACGGCCGTGCTGCAAGGCACTCATAATTTAGGGTATGGCGATGCGGTCACGATGCTCGGCAGCGCTGTGGGCGGCAATGATTCCCTGACTGGTGGCGACAGGAACTCCGGTCCGGATGTTCTAAGCGAGTTGTACGGCGACGCCCTCGCTATGTCCGGTTCCGCCAGGGGCGGCAACGACATTCTTACCGGGGGCCACAACAGCGAAAGCGGCCAGGTCCGCAACTTCCTGTGCGGCGACGCTCTACAAATGTCCGGTTCGGCTCTGGGCGGAAACGATACCCTGTATGCCGGGAGCGCGGCACCCGGCTGCACCGTCATCAACGACATGTGGGGTGACGGGCAACTGAGCGAACTGGCTCAGGGCGGCAGAGATCAATTCATATTCAAGGACGATGGTTCAATGACGGTCGGAACCCAAAACACCATCTACGACTTCAGCCAGACCCAAGGCGACACCATTGTATTTAGTGGCGTGGAGGGCGTGCAATCGTTCGATGATCTCACAATTGCGCAAAGTGGAACCGACACCATCATTACCGCAGGAGTCGATCAAGTTACTCTCGCAAACTTTACAAGCCCGCTGACGACGAGTGACTTTTTGTTTGTCTGAAAGCGAAGCTCTTATCGCATTCGAAGAGGGGGAATGCGTGAGAATTCGTTGAGCATCGTCGCGCGGCCGGTCGCCCCAATAATGCTCGACCGGCCGATCGACAATCCCAGCCGCAGTCATGGATCAGGCGGCCAGGAATCTCTCGGTCAAACGAGCCCAGAGCGCTGCGCCGACGGTCAGATTGCCGTCGTTGAAATCATATTTCGAGCTGTGCAGGATGGCTGAATCCTCGCCGTTTCCAAGGCGCAGGAAGCAACCGGGTTTGTGTTCGAGGAAATAAGAAAAATCTTCGCTGCCGGGGATCAACGGGCAGACGGACACCTTGTCCTGACCGACGAGTTCGACAGCGATGTCTGTCGCAAAGGACGTCTCGCGCTCGGAATTGACCACCACCGGGTAGCCGCGCTCGTAATCGATCTCGACCGTTGCGCCATGCGCCTGCGCCACAAGTGCTGCGATATTGCGAATACGCTGCTCGAGCGTGTCGCGGATCTCGGCAGAGAAGGAGCGGACGCTCAGCGTGATTTCGGCGTGTTCCGGGATGACGTTGGAGGCCGTGCCTCCGTGAATCGTGCCGACGGTGACGACAGCCGTCTCGATCGGGTTGACGTTGCGCGACACAACCGTCTGCAGGGTCATGACGATGTTGGCGGCAGCGACGATCGGGTCGACCGTCAGGTGCGGACGCGAGGCGTGGCCGCCACGCCCGGCGATCCTGATGGTGACGGTATCGCTCGCCGCCATCAGCGGCCCGGCGCGCATCAGGAACGAACCCGTCGGCGCGCCCGGGTGCTTGTGCAGCCCGAATATCGCATCGCAGGGAAAGCGCTCGAACAGGCCGTCGGCGATCATCGCCTGCGCCCCGCTTCCCTTGCCGGCTTCCTCGGCCGGCTGGAAGATGAGGTTCACCGTGCCGTTGAAATGCCGTGTGTGCGCCAGGTATTCGGCGGCGCCGAGCAGCATCGTGGTGTGGCCGTCATGACCGCAGGCGTGCATCTTGCCGCTGGCCTGGCTGGCATAAGGGAGATTGGTAGCTTCGGTGATCGGCAGGGCGTCCATGTCGGCACGGATGGCGATGCTGCGGCCGCTGCCCTGGCGCAGGCGACCGACGACGCCGAGCCCGCCGACATTGCGCGTCACCTCATAGCCCCAGCTTTCGAGCCGTTCGGCAACGTATGCAGCCGTTTCGTGCTCCTGGAATGAAAGCTCGGGATGCGCGTGCAGGTGCTGGCGGGCCGCTGCAAGCTCGGCGGCCTTGTCGGCGAAGTCGGAAATATCGGCGAACTGGTTGGAGGTCTTTGGCATGGGAGGTCCTTTGCCGGCCGAGCAGGTGCCGCGCCGGCTTTGCTTTTAGATGAAACGGCTCAAGAAAGCCCGCGTGCGCGGGTGCCTGGGTTTGGCGAGAACCTCGTCCGGAGGCCCGGCCTCGATCACATTACCGTCGTCCATGAACACCACCCGATCCGCCGCTTCGCGGGCGAAGCCGATCTCATGCGTGACCACGATCATGGTCAAGCCCTGCCTGGCGAGATCGCGCATGGTGGCGAGCACCTCGCCGACCAGCTCCGGATCGAGCGCCGAGGTCGGCTCGTCGAAGAGCATCAATTTCGGGCGGATGGCGAGCGCACGGGCGATGGCGACGCGCTGCTGCTGGCCGCCTGAAAGCTGGCGCGGATAGGCGTCGATCTTCGGCAAGACCGACACGGGTCAGCAGTTCGCGGGCGTAGCCGATCGCCTCCTTGCGGTTCTCCCGGTGAACGCCGACCGGAGCCTCGATGACGTTCTGCAGGGTCGTCATGTGCGGATAGAGATTGAACTGCTGGAACACCATGCCGATCTTGCGCCGCTGCGCGGCGATCGCCCGGTCGGAAAGCTTGTCGAGGCGGCCGTCGTGCAACCGGTAACCGATCTGCTCGCCGTCCACCTCGATCGACCCCTGGTCGATCGCCTCGAGATGATTGATGCATCGCAGGAAGGTCGACTTTCCGGAGCCGGACGGTCCGAGAATGACCACCACCTCGCCAGGCGCGACGTCCAGATCAATGCCCTTCAGCACCTCGAGCGGGCCGAAGGCCTTGTGAACGTTGCGCGCCCGGACCAGGGGCATGTCATGCGCGCTCATTGGCGGCCTCGAGGGTGGCGGTCGCGGTCTTCTCGCGCGCGCCGCGGTCGCCGCGGCTGTAGTGGCGTTCGATCGCGCCTTGCGCGACATTGAGGACCGAGGTGATCAGCAGGTACCACAGCACTGCAACCATCAGCAGCGGAATGATTTCGAAGGTGCGGTTGTAGATCGACTGCACCGAGTAGAGCAGGTCGGCCATGGCGATGACGCTGACAAGCGACGTTGCCTTGATCATGCTGATCAGCTGATTGCCGGTCGGCGGCACGATCGACCGCATCGCCTGCGGGATGATGATGCGCCGCAAGGCCCGCGCGCGGGTCATGCCGAAGGCTTCAGCCGTTTCGGCCTGTCCCTTGTCCACCGACAGCAGCCCGCCACGGATGATCTCGGCCATGTAGGCGGCCTCGTTCAGCGCCAGACCAAGAACGGCGGCCGTCAAGGGCGTAATCAGGTCGTTGGTGTTCCAACTGGCGAAGCCGATGGAAATGCGCGGAAACAGCGTCGAAAGGTTGTACCACAGGATCAATTGCACCAGCAGCGGCGTTCCCCGGAAGAACCAGATGAACAGGCCGGAGAGAAAGGATGCCAGCCTGTCGCTCGACATGCGCGCGATGGCGAGCAGCAGGCCGAGCACGATGCCCAGGATCATAGCCACGACCGTCAGGCCGAGCGTCACCGAAAGCCCCTGCATGACCGTCGGATCGAAGAAATACTGGGCGACCACCGGCCAGCCGAAATTCGGGTTGACTGCAACGATATAGGCGAAGCCGGCCGCCACGGCAACGGTGAACGCCCAGAGCGCCAGCCGGACGAGCGGAAACGGCCTGTGGGCTCGTTTGACGTCGCGCAGCGCGTCGTCGGGACGTCGCGGCAGCCCGGCCGCGTAGGCAGCGGTGGCGTCGGTCATGGCAGCCTCTACTGGCCCTGGTTGATGCCTGGCGCATCGATCATGTTCTTCTCGAGACCCCACTTCTTCATGACCGCGGCGTAGGTGCCGTTCTTCATCAGGATCTTGAAGGCGTCGAGCAGCACGCCGCCCAGCGGCGAGCCCTTCTTGACGACGGCGCCTTGATAGATGTCCTTGAAGCCGTTGGCCTGGCCGACCCCGGCGAGTTCCAGCTGGCCCTTCGCCTGCTCGACGAAATAGGTCAGCGGCGCCTGCGAGGAGAAGAATGCGTCGGAGCGTTTCGACCGGACGGCCAGTATCGAGCTCGGCTGGTCGGTGAAGGATTGCACCTCGACGGCCGGCTTGCCCCCCTCGGTGCATTTCTGCGCCTGCTGCTTGATGACCTTTTCGGCCGAGCCACCCGACATGACGGCGATGCGCTTGCCGCACGCGGTGTCGAGCGAGGTGATGCCTTGCGGGTTGCCGTTCTCGACGGCGAAGACGACGTATTCGCGCACCCAATCGATGAAGTCGTTGGATTTCTGCCGGTCCGGATAGTCGCCGACAGGCCCCATCGCGAACTGATAACGGCCGGCATTGATGCCGCTCAGCAAAGCCGGCAGGCCGGCGACCGAGGCATGATCGATCTCGACACCGAGCAGCTGGCCGATGGCGTCGGAAATGTCCTTGGTCGCCCCCGACAGTTCGGTGCCGGTGACGATCTCATAGGGCGGGAATGAGCCGTTGTTGACGGCGGTGATCTTTCCCGCCGTGCGGATCTCTTCCGGCAGCCGGGCCCGCAAATCCTCGTTCACCGATTGCTTCTGGATATCCTGGGCAAAGCTGGCCTGCGCCAGCATGGTGACGAGCGAGGCGAATATGAAGCTGATTGTCCTCATGGCATTCTCCTTCGTGTTCTTCGTTGTGCGTTGTCAGGCTGCGGTGGCCCGCGATCTGGCCTCGAAAGGAAACAAGGCTTCGGCGGAAATCGGTTCCGCCAGAATGCCCTGGGCATGGAGCTCGGTGACGAAATCCTCGATCATGCGCCGGTTGGCCGGCAGGCCGCTGGCGTTCCAGGAGGCAGGCAGGTCGCGCCCCGCATGAAGCAGCTCCTCGAGGATCCAGGGCGAGGTATCGGCATATTTTCGGCGCTTTGCCGTCCAGACGCGCTGGCTTTCGTCGATCAGCCTGGCGAGTTCCTGCGGCAGCCAGGGGTGCTCCCTGACCAGGGCGGCCTTGACGGCGACCAGATGCATGCCCGGGACATAACCGACGTCGGCGAAATAGGCGCGTTCGGCCGCGCGAAAATCGCGCAGCACTTGCCGGAAGCCGGAAGCCGGGCCGAAAAAGCCGTCCGGCATGAAGGGCGTGAAAACGGCATCGAGCTCGCCTTGCGCCAGCAACTCCATCATCGGGCGCTCGCCCGGTGCTGCTTCGATGCGCCCCGGCCTGCCGAATCCGTCGAGGCGGTCGGCGATCGGGTGCCCCGATGTCAGCCTGCCGGCGAACCAATAGGCATCCTCGACGCCGACGCCTTCCCGGCGAAGCGCCGCGCGCGTCCATGTGTTACCGGAATCGCGCCAGCCGGTCACGCCGATGCGTTTGCCGGCAAGGTCGGAAAGCCGTTCCAGCGGGCTGGTCTCGACCGTTATGATGCAGCGATGGCGAAAGCCGCGCATGATGAAGCACGGTAATCCAACCACCGTATCGACGCCCGAAGCCATGGCCGACACATAACGGCTGAATGAGACCTCCGCCGCATCGAAGTTCGGATCGGTACCGATATCCGCGATCAGCGTGGCGACACGATCAACCTTCACCGACAAGCGGCTCGAAATAACGTCACCCAGCACCAAAGGGGTGAGATAGTCCCAATCGCGGGTGGCTACAGTGATGGAAACGGGCATCGGCATGAACTTCAACGCTATGTTTGACCGGCGATTGGTAAATGTTTATTTTTGCCCGATCAAATGTTATTATGTTATTGAACATTAGCTTTGATGGTCGCGGGTGCCGATGGATTTCGATGCAGGATGGTTCGCTGATCGCCTTGGCGACCGCACGATGCGCGGCATCGCGCGCGAGACCAGTGCGCTGATCAGAAGCGGCGCGCTGCCTGTCGGCGCAAAGCTTCCGCCGGTGCGCGATCTGGCCTATGTGCTTGGCGTCAGCCCGGCGACGGTCTCGCAGGCGTGGAGCGAGTTGCGGCGCTACAAGATCATCGGCGGCCGCGGACGCAACGGCACCTGGATCATGGGCAACCGCTTTGCCGCCCGGCCCGAGCGCCACATGAGCGGCGGCAATTACGGACAGGATGTTCTGAACCTGGCGATCGCGGAGCCCGATGTAAAGCTCTTGCCGCCGCTCGACATCGCGCTGGCGCATGGTGCGCGCGCCGAAAAGCTCAACAGCTACGAGCGGGTGCGCATCCTGCCCGAGCTGGAGGCCGCAGTGCGCCCGTCATGGCCGTACGATCCCGGCGCGTTCCTGGCCACCAATGGCGGTTACAACGCCATCTACACCTTGCTGCATGCGCTGGTCCCGCCGGGGGCGCCGGTAGCCATCGAGAACCCGACGGCGCTTCGCCTGCTCGACATCCTCGAGGATCTCGACGTGCCGATCATCCCCGTGGATTGCGACAGCGACGGTCCCTTGCCGGATGCACTTGCCAACGCTCTGCGGCAGCGGCCCGTCGCGTTCCTGTTCCAGCCGCGCGTCCATTCGGTTACCGGCGCCTGCATGTCGTCGGCGCGGCTGGAAGTCATCGGCGACCTGCTCGCCGGCACCGACGTGCTGATTGTCGAAGATGACGGCGTCGGCGATATTGCCTCGGCGCCGCGCATTTCGCTTGGCCGGCGTTTTCCCGATCGCGTCGTCCATATCCTGTCCTATTCCAAGACCCATGGCCCGGATCTGCGGCTCGCCGTGCTGTCCGGATCGGCGACGATCGTCGAGCAGATCCAGTCCTATCGCAGCTTCAGCTCGGGATGGACCAGCCGCATCCTGCAGGCAGCCACCGCCTGGCTGCTGCAAGACCCGGCCACGGCCGCCCTGGTGGAGCAGGCGAAGGAGGTATACCGCGGCCGTCGCGAACGGCTCGCTGGCGAACTGGCGAAACGCAACGTCGCGATCGACGCCGGACATGGGCTCAGCGTCCTCATTCCCGTTGCCTCGGAACCTTACGCGATGGTCACGCTGGCTGCACATGGTATCGCGGTCCATGCCGGGGCGAAGTTTTCGACCGGAAAGACCAGCGCCGTGCGCGTCGCGACCAGCATCTTGAGTGAGGAGCACCTCGAGCACGTCGCAAATTCCCTGGCGCTTGCAGCCGACCCGGCGCGGGAAGTTGTCTGAGGCAAGGCAATCGTCGTTCGGACTGCCTACTCCGCCGCGACGCCCTTCACTTCGAGATAGCTCTCCATCGAATCGTCCATCGCCTGCAGCCACGGCGTATGGTGCAGCGGCGCCATCGTGCCGGTCATCAGCGAGCGATAGGAATGGTCGCGGAAGCCCATAATGTCTTCCGCCTTGTGGTGCTCCCACTCCATGAAGGTCTGATTGACAGCCTCGACATCGAAGCCGGGATAGTCGGTCTGCTCCATCAGCTCCCTGGTGTAGTCGCCCTGGAACCAGATCATCTGCTCGGCGTCTTCAAGTGTTTCTTCACGTGCCCGCCATTTCCGGCCGTGCTCGGCCATCGCTTCGGCCGACGGCAGCTTGATGCGGCCCATGATGACGTCGCGGGCGAGCCAGGCCTGCGCGTCGAACATGTTGAAGGTGTAGAACTGGTCCTGCATGCCGATATAGGACAGCTTCGGGTTTTTCTCCCAGACGACGCCCTCGTAGAGCCCGTCCGGCCACATACGGTTTGCGGTCTTCAGCTTCAAATCCTCGGTGAGGAACGGGAAGGAATGGAGGTAGCCGGTGCACAGGATGATGGCGTCGACGTCTTTGGTGCTGCCGTCCTTGAAATGCGCCGTCTTGCCGACGACCTTCTGCAGAAGCGGCACTTCCTTCCAGTTCTCCGGCCATTTGAAGCCCATCGGCTTCGAGCGGTAGCTGGAGGTGATCGATCTGGCGCCGTATTTGTAGCATTGCGAACCGATGTCCTCGGCTGAATAGGAGCGGCCGATGATTAAAATGTCCTTGCCCTTGAATTCCATGGCGTCGCGGAAATCGTGGCTGTGCAGGATACGGCCGTTGAAGGTCGAAAAGCCCTCGAAATAGGGAACGTTGGGCACGGAGAAATGCCCCGAAGCGACGACGACATTATCGAACTCTTCCGAATAGGTGACGTCGTTGGTGCGGTCATGCGCGGTGACCGTGAATTTTTTTGACGTTTCGGAAAAGGTGACCATGCGCACCGGGCTGTTGAAGCGCACCCATTGGCGCACGCCGGATTTTTCGACGCGGCCCTTGATATAGTCCCACAGCACGGCGCGCGGCGGATAGGAGCCGATCGGCCGGCCGAAATGCTCCTCGAAGGTGTAGTCGGCGAATTCGAGGCATTCCTTCGGGCCGTTCGACCAGAGATAGCGGTACATCGAGCCGTGCACCGGATCGCCGTGCTCGTCGAGGCCGGTGCGCCAGGTGTAGTTCCACAGGCCGCCCCAGTCGGACTGCTTTTCGAAGCAGACGATCTCGGGAATATCGGCGCCCTTGTCGGCGGCCGACTTGAAGGCCCTGAGCTGGGCCATGCCGGACGGCCCGGCTCCGATGACGGCAACACGATCTTTCATTGCGGGCCTCCCGATCTCATTTCCCTAACGAAACAAATTTCACTGACAGGACAGTAATTGCCCCTTCGATGCTGTCAACAGGGCTTGTCGCGAAACCGCGTTTCGCCCAGCTGGATTTCCAAGCGACGCAGTAGCTCGGGGCGAAATCCGGACATTGCGCAATTCGACACGGGTGGCTTGCCGTGGCAGTTGCACTTCTGTATCGGCACCGAATATGTTCACCGTGAGTGAAATGAATCGGCAAGGTCCGGGGTGGCAACATGGCGAAAAAAGCATCCAGTCTAAAGCCCGCTGCGGCCGTCGCGGGCAAAGCCAAGCCGTCGGTTGCTGCAATCGATCCGCGCAAGATACGCGCGCCGCTCACCCAGAACCCGCACGCCATTCGCGACACCCGCGAAAAAGTGCTGGAGGTCGCCATCGGCCGCGAGGTGCGGGCATTCCGCAAGAAGCTCGGCATTACGGTGGCCGATCTGGCTGCCGCCACCGACATTTCGCTTGGCATGCTGTCGAAGATCGAGAACGGCATCACCTCGCCATCGCTGACCACGTTGCAGGCGCTGTCACGGGCGCTCGGCGTTCCCGTCACCGCCTTCTTCCGCCGCTTCGAGGAAGAGCGCAGTGCCGTCTTCGTCAAGGCCGGCGAAGGCCTCGACGTCGAGCGCCGTGGCACGCGCGCCGGCCACCAGTACAATCTGCTCGGCCATATCGGCTCCAACACCAGCGGCGTCGTCGTCGAACCCTATCTGATCACGCTGACCGAGGATTCCGACGTGTTCCCGACCTTCCAGCACGAGGGCATGGAATTCCTCTATATGCTCGAGGGCGAGGTGGTTTACCGGCACGGCAGCAATCTCTACCCGATGAAGCCCGGCGACAGCCTGTTCTTCGACGCCGATGCGCCGCACGGACCGGAAGTGCTGAGCGTTCTGCCGATGCGCTATCTGTCGATCATATGCTACCCGCAGAGCGCGGGGTGAGAGCTCGATCTCCCCCTTCGTGGGGGAGATCGACAGCTTCGCCGACGACGCCTCTCTTGCAGCGTTGGCGATTGGCGAAAGCCGAAGTAAATCCAATCTCCCCCCTTGAGGGGGAGATGTCCGGCAGGACAGAGGGGGGCGAACCGCGATGACGCATAATCCAGTACCCGCCAACAATCGCCGCAATGCGCGCAGGATGCGCAAGGTGATGACCGATGCCGAACTGAAGCTCTGGAACGAGATCAGGGCGCACAGGCTGATGGGACTGGGGTTTCGACGCCAGATGCCTATCGCCGGCTATATCGTCGATTTTGCATGCCCGGACAAAAAGCTGATCGTCGAACTTGATGGTTCCCAGCATGCCCAGGCCGAAGCGTCGGAATTGGATGCTGCAAGAACCGCAAAGCTCGAAGCGCTGGGCTGGACCAGCCTTCGCTTCTGGAATGATGACGTTATCCGCGATATCAACAATGTCTGTCAGCATATCGTGATTGTGGCTGGTCAGGCTGGCGCACCGTGATCTTCGCCGAAGGGATGGGCTGACATAACGGCAAGGCCGGCGCTCTACGGCGCCCCCCTCTGCCCTGCCGGGCATCTCCCCCTCTTGGGGGGAGATTGGCAGCTTGACGGGCAGCGCGAACCTCGCAAACAGAACCTCAATCCGGCCCGAACCCCGGCGACGTCGCACTCCCGTCATCCAGCTTCGACAGCCATTCGACCAGCGTCGCGCGGTAGCGCGTCAGGCCTTTGTAGTTGGCGAGTTCGTCGGGAAGGTCGCGGATGACGCGGTGCAGGCGCCGTGCCCATTTCGGCTGCGTCACCAGCTCATCCATCTTGATCAGGTAGCAGCGGATCGGGAAGACGATCGCATTCGAGCGCGGCAGCCGCCAGAAGCTCTGCAGCTCGACGCGCAGATGCACTTTTTCGCCTACGTTTTCCGGCGTCACCGTGGCGCGGTCCGGACCCCATTTGTGGTAGTTTTCCGGGCTGGTATCGAGGCGTGGATTGATGGTCATCGTCCAGTTCAGCCGGCGCGCCGGCTTGCCCTGCTGGATGTTGGTGAGGAATTTTAGCGCCCGGACGAAGATGCCCTTCTCGTGCGCCAGCGGCACCGGCGCGTGCCATTCGAAGAAGTTCATGCCGATGTCGAAATCGAGCGACCAGTCGGCCTGGGTGGTGACCATGCCGGCATCCATCCACAGATTGCCGTCGCGCTGGTCGAGAATGCAGAAATCGCCCTGGCTCTGGCGGGTGATGTATTCCATCGGCCCATAGGGCAGCGTCGAGACGTCGCCGAAGGTGAAGCTGTCGTCGATGCCGAGCGGTCGGTTGATCCAGCGCCAGCGGTCGCCATGGCGCGTCAGCGTGAAATGCTCGGGATAGCCCAGCGCCTGCTGCTCCATCAAAAGCTCGAGCAGATCCCAGCCGGCCAGCGTCATGTGCGGCAGCGACTGGCAGCGCAGCGGATCCTCGGCCAGCACCAAAGCGCGGTCCTGCATCTCGGCGACATAGTGCTCGTCGACGTCGATCAAATTCTCCAGCACGCTGCCCTTCGGCCCGACGACGTGCGGCTCGATGTTGACGGCATACATGTAGCTGTCTTCATGGAACGGGAACGGGAATCGCCTGATGTGCTCGGGGCTGTTCCTGAAGGTGAAGTCGTCGCGGAACGTTTCCTTGCGAAAGGTGATGCCCAAGCTCGCCTCCTATCTTTCCAGCACCAGCGACCGGCCCTCGAAGCGCGAGACGCAGGGCATGATCTTGCAGCCCGAATGGTGGTCTTCCTCGCTCAGCCAGTGGTCGTTGTGGATGAATTTGCCGTCATGCGAAATCACGTTGGTCTCGCATTGGCCGCAGACGCCACCGCGGCAGAGATAGGGCGGATCGACGCCGGCCGCCTCGATCGCCTCGAGCAGGCTCTGCTGCTCGTCGACACGGATGGTCTTGCCGCTGAGCGCCAGCGTCACGTCGAAGGGCGCGCCGGGCTGGGGTGCGGCGAAATGCTCGAAATGCACGGTCTCCGGAGGCCAGCCGAGGGCGGCGGCACGCTCGCGCACCCAACCGATCATGCCGGACGGGCCGCAGACATAGAGATGCGTGCCGAGCGGCTGCGACGACAACAGCCGGTCGAGATCGACGCGCTCGTCGCGGTCGTCGTGATAGAGCCTGACCCGGCGATCGTAGCGCTCTCTCAGCAGGTCGGCATAGGTGCCGAGCGAGGCGGTGCGGCAGGTGTAATGCAATTCGAAATTGCCGCCTTCCGCCGCCAGCTGCGCGGTCTGCGCCATGAACGGCGTGATGCCGATGCCACCGGCCAGCATCAGATGCTTCCTGGCGCGCAGATCGAGCGAGAACAGGTTGACGGGATAGCTGACCACCATCTCCGTGCCCGGCCTGACCTGCCTGTGCATGAACAGCGAGCCGCCGCGGCCTGCGTCGTCGCGGCGCACCGAGATGGTGTATTCGCGGGTGTCGAGCGGCGAGCCCATCAGCGAATAGGGATTGAGCCTGGTGCGTTCGCCATCGCGCATCTCGACGACGACATGGGCGCCGCCGGAGAAGGTCGGCAAAAGCTCGCCGTCGCGCCGGCGGAAATGGAAGCGCGTCACCAGCTCGTTGACCGGGACGACATCGCTGACGACGACATCGAGCTTGGTGGTGCCGGTGCTCATCGAAAGACCTCCTCGATCGGAGGAATTTCGCTGCGGTCCTCGGCATTGATGCAGACGCCCTGGAAGGCGGCGAGGCGCCGCGAATAATGATCGCGCACCAGAAGCAGCAGGCCGCAATGCGAACAGGTCGCCGGCTGTGTCGTCACGTTCTCGGTGATGCCCTTGCAGTGCACGCATTGCATGCGGCGCGCCAGCGAGCCGCGATGCTCGGTCTGGATCGAGGTGTGGTCGATGCCGGCTTCGAGCGCCGCCTGCATGGCCTGGCCGATCAGCCCCTCGGTGCCGGCGAGATAGAGCCTGAGTCCCATATGCGCGTTGGCCAACGTCTGCTTCAGCCGCGGCAGGGCGCTGGCGAAGGAATGGCCGAGGTAGAGCTGCGCCGGCTTCAGTGCTTCGAGCCCATCGGCATATTTACCGTCGCGGCCGGGAATGAAGATGATGTGGGCGCCGCCGAAGAAATCCGCCGGTGCCTTGGCGGCCAGATCGGCAATCGCCAGCGCTCCCTCTGCATCCGCTATGAAAAGATGATGCTTGCCAGGCTGCGGAGACAGGGTCCCATAGACCGGGCGGCTGATGATGCTTTTCGCTGCCATACCCGCAGTATGCCTCAGCCTTTCGCCGTGCGCTTGGTCTTCTTCGGATCGTCGAAGGGAAGCGGCTCGGCGGTTGCGCTGATGGCGCCGCTCTTGTTGCGGATCTCGAGCCTGGTGCCCTGCACCGCGCAGTCGACGTCGAGCCGGGCAATGCCCATCGATTTTTTGACCAGCGGCGAATACATGGCGCAGGTCACCACGCCGACCTTTTTGCCGTCGCGATAGACCGGTGCGCCCTCGTCGGCCGGCTCCTTGCCTTCGAGCAGCACGCCGAAGATCTTGAAGCGCTCCTTGCCCTTGAGGCGGTAGTGCTCCTCGGCACCGCGAAAGCCCGTCTTGCCGGGGCTGACGGTGAAGTCGAGACCAAGCTCCCACAGCGTGTCGCCGGGGCCTTCGTTCTCAAACGGGTATTTCTGCGAATTGTCGTAGGGATAAAACAGCAGGTAGCTCTCGACGCGCAGCATGTCGAGCGTGGTGAAGCGGCACGGGATGATGCCGGCGCTCTTGCCCTCGTCGAGGATCCTGTCCCAGATCGTGCCGGCGTCCTGGCCGCGGCAAAAGATCTCGTAACCGCGCTCGCCGGTGTAGCCGGTGCGCGAGATCATCACCGGAAAGCCGAACAACTGCGTCTGCATGTGGTGGAAATAGTTGAGGTCGCGAATGCCGGGCACATGCTTTGCCAGATAATCCACGGCTAGCGGCCCCTGCAGCGAAAGGTCGTGCAGATTGTCGTCGAAGCGCAGCGACACGTCGCGACCGACGGAAGCGCGCTGCAGCTCTTCATGGCCGGTGCCCGAGCCATGCACGATCATCCAGGAATTCGGGCCGGTGCGGTAGAGGATGCAGTCGTCGGTGAACTTGCCGGCCTCGTTGAGCATGCAGGCATAGGCCGACTTGCCGGGATAGATCTTTTCGACGTCGCGCGTCGTCGCCAGGTCGATCAGGTGCGAGGCATGCGGCCCGGTGATGTGGACCTTCTTCAAGCCGGACACGTCCATCAGGCCGGCCTTGGTGCGGATGGCGATATACTCTTCGTCCGCGTCCTTGTCGTAGGTCCAGGCGGTGCCCATGCCGCTCCAGTCCTCGAGCTTCGAGCCGAGCGCGCGATGGCGATCCGCAAGCGTCGAAAATCTCCAGGATGCCGTCATCCGCTGTCCTCCGTTCGAAAGAAACTTTTTTGCTTTCCCCTGCTCCCTGCACACAGGCGGGAGCGTTGGCTTGAATATTGATCGCAAACGCCGGGAGCCTGCAATACCCGTAAGCAAATAATTTCATTGTCAGGCAAATCCGGCACGCCCAAACAAACGGTTAACGTCGCGTAAAATCGTCTTGACAATTCCAGAATTCGGCCGGATTTTATGAAAAAAATTTCACTCTCTTGAAAGAGGGCAATGACCGGCCAATCCGGACCGGCGTTGAAAAAGGGGAAAGCCGATGTCCGACCTGCAACAGCGCGTAGAAGCGTTGTACCGTTCCGACGTGCGTGGATCCATGCTCCTGATCGTCTGCCTGTGGGCGACGATCCTCTTTGTCCTGTTCATGACATGGCCATACGTCCCCGACGCAGGCATCAAGCTCGTCGTCGCGGTCGCCGCCGCCGCCGTGCTGATCTTCAACACGGCCGCCATCCTGGCGATGGTCAACCACTACAAGGAAGACAAGGACTTCATCTACGGCCTCGACATCAAGAACGCCGACGCCTACCGCAACCGCAAGTCCTGAGGGGGAGACGCATGGCCCGCTATACACCGCCCGAACAGAGCAAGGCCGGACAGGTTTTCGATATCGCCGTCGTCGTGGTCGCGATTTTCGTTGCGCTATGGCTGCCGCTGAAACTAGGTCTGGCAGGGGCGGCAAAATCCATCGACGCGCTCGACGCCAAGACGTGGGAAGCGCTCGGCCAGAACCCGACCATGGCCTCGATCTGGGAAAAGCTCGGCTACACGCCGGAAACCGCGCACGACATCATCCAGAACCGGTTCCACTACATCATCGACTGGCCGACGCTGATCATCATGGCGGCGGTGCTGATCGGCTATTTCATCTTTCTGTTCCGCGCATCGGACCGCGAATACCGCGACGTCATCGACGAAAAGTTCGGCGACAAATAGATAGGGAAGCATCGTCATGTGGGTGGCACTCTCTTACGCATGCTGGGGCATCTCGATCGTGCTCGCGCTGTGGATGCTCTACGACTGGTTCAAGATCGACACGACCTATTCCGAAGAGATGCTGACCTCGTCCAGGGAAGGCGAACTTGAAGCGGTGTCCGAAAAACATCGGATCTGAGTGGGGGATTGAACAATGACGATCACGGCTGAACCAGCGGTGCAAGTGCAAGGCGACAGGGTTTCACTGCTCAGGGTGCTCGGCCCCGCCCATGTCTGGGCGCTCGGTGTCGGCATCGTTCTGGTCGGCGAATTCACCGGCTGGAATTTCGCGGCGGACAAGGGCGGCGCGCTGGCGGCGCTGATCGTCTGCTGGATCGTCGGGCTGCTCTACACCTCGGTCGCGATGATCGATTCCGAAGTTACCTCGACGGTTGCCGCCGCCGGCGGCCAATATGCGCAGGCCAAGCACATCGTCGGGCCGCTGATGGCCTTCAACGTCGCGCTGTTCCTGGTCTTTGCCTACACCATGCTCGAAGTGTCGGACGCGATCCTGCTCGGCGACACCATCGTCGCCAAGGCCGGCGTCGAGGGCCTCACCCACAATTCCTTCATCGCCGCGACAATCGTCGTACTGGCATGGCTGAACTATCGCGGCGTGCTGATGACGCTCAACGTCAACTTCGTCATCACCGCCATCGCCTATGTCTCGATCGTCATCCTGTTCTTCTCGGTCAGCCCGTGGACGCAAGGCGCCGTGCTCAAGCTCAACGAGTTGGTGACCCCGGGCAACGCCCTGCCCTACGGCTGGATCGGCGTCATCGCCGCCTTCCAGTTCGGCATCTGGTATTATCTCGGCATCGAGGGCACCACGCAGGCCGCCGAGGAAGTGCGCTCGCCGGCGCGCTCGCTGCCCTACGGCACGATGGCCGGCATGATCACGCTTCTGATCGCCGCCGCCATGACCTGGTATGTCTGCGCCTCGATGATGCCCTGGGAATATCTCGGCATCACCTATTATCCGCTGTGGGACGCGGGCAAACTGACCGGCAGTGCGCTGCTGGAAAACCTGTTGTTCATCGCGACGCTGCTTGCCGCGCTCGCCTCCGCCAATGGCTGCATCAACGACGCCGCGCGCGCCTGGTTTTCGCTCGGCCGCGACCGCTATCTGCCGACCTGGTTCTCGGCGGTGCATCCAAAATACCGCACGCCCTATCGCTCGATCCTGTTTCTGCTGCCGATCGCGCTTGCCTTCGCCTTCATCGCCGACCTCAACCAGGCGATCACCTTCTCGATCCTGTCGGGCGTGCTGCAATACACTTTCATGAGCATCAACATCATCATGTTCAGGAAAAAGTGGCCGCTCGGCTCGATCCGCCGCGGCTACACCCATCCGTTCCATCCGCTGCCGGCTATCGTCTTGTTCTGCCTTTGCGTGGTCACCTTCTTTGCGATCTTCCTCGGCTTCGGCTCGCAGCTGATCGCCATGGTCGCCTTCTACTTCCTGATCTCGCTGTGGTTCCACTTCTACCGCTACAAATTCGTGCGCCGTGGCGCCCAGTTCACCATGCCGTGGCCGAAGCCGCAGGGCTACTGACGGCGCGCCCGGTCTGGGCGGGCATTTGTGTGACGAGGTGCGTTAGGTGATCTCAGCATTGCTCGCCGGGGCGGTTGCCCTGGCTCTCGTCCTCCACGTAGCCTGGCTTGCGCGGGCCAGCCGCGCCAAGGCTTCGACCGGGCTTGCCGCCGACGAAGCCGGCGTCCGCGCCGTCATCCCCGACGCGGCCAACGTCTCGGACGGCACTGCCGGCGTCGTTACCTTCGCCGGCTCGTGGAACGGCCGGCGGGTGCAGGTGCGGACCATCGTCGACACGCTGGCGATCAGGAAGCTGCCGGCGCGCTGGCTGAGCGTTTCGATCACCGAAAAGGTCGCGATACCAGGCACTTTCGATATGATGATGCGGCCGGGATCGCCGACGACTTTTTCCAATTTCGATCATCTCGTCCATCCGCTGCCGAAGGCGGCGGGGTTTCCGGCCGAGGCGGTGCTGCGGAGCGACCGCAAGGGCGTGCGCTTCCCCGAAGCCATCATCGTCGATCACCTCGATGTATTTGCCGAGGAGCGTGCCAAGGAATTGCTGATCACGCCGAACGGCGTGCGCATCGTCTGGCTGCTGGCCGAGGCCGAGCGGGCGCGCTACGGCGTATTCCGGCAAGCCGAATTCGGCGCGGTCAGGCTCGATCCGGTGCTGATCGAGAGGCTGCTGTCGTCGGCTTCGGCGCTGCGCGACGCCATCAATCAAAGCGAACGGCAAGCGGCATGACCAGCCAGATCACCACCTCCCCCGCACCACCGAGCCCCTATCTGGTTCTGGGCGCTGCGATCGTCTTGCCGGCAAGCGGGCATGTCGTGCTCGGCGTGCCGGTGCGCGGCCTGCAATTCCTGTTCTTCATGGTGATCCTTGCCTGGGTCACCGCCAAGATCGCGCCGCCCGACGCCAGCTTCGTCGGACGCCATGCCGGCGGCTTCCTGATCTATGCCCTGTCGATCCTGGATGCCTACAAGATCGCCCGCATCCGCTATGCCAAATGGGTTCACAATGGCGGCCAGCGCAGCGATAGTGCGGCCGGCGGCGCCTCAGCCGATATATAACGACAGGAAAATTTTTTTCATACCAATTGAATTCCCGGGACTCATTCGATACATCTCGGAGGGAACAAACTCGCGGAGGCTGACATGTGCGGAATCGTCGGACTGTTTTTGAAGGACAAGTCGCTCGAGCCCCAGCTTGGCGCGATGCTGTCGGAGATGCTGATCTCGCTCAGCGATCGCGGTCCCGACAGCGCCGGCATCGCCATCTATGGCGCGTCCTCCAATGAAGCCAAGATCACCATCCAGTCGGCCAAGCCGGAGCGCGATTTCCGCGGCCTCGACGCCGAACTCGCCAAGGCAATCGGCGCGTCGGTGAGCATTGCTGCGAAGTCGACGCATGCCGTGGTCCGGACGATGCCTGCCAAGATCGACGAAGCGCGCGAGGCGATCCAGACGCTGCGCCCCGACATCCGCATCATGGGCGCCGGCGACGTCGTCGAAATCTACAAGGAAGTCGGCTTGCCCGAAGCGGTCGTCGACCGTTTCGGCGTCCGCGAGATGACCGGCACCCACGGCATCGGCCATACCCGCATGGCGACCGAATCGGCGGTGACGACGATGGGCGCGCATCCGTTCTCGACCGGCGCCGACCAGTGCCTGGTGCACAATGGCTCGCTGTCCAACCACAACAATGTCCGCCGCGAGCTGATCCGCGAAGGCATGACATTCGAGACCGAGAACGACACCGAGGTCGCTGCCGCCTATCTCTCCTCGCAGATGGCGCATGGCAAGAATCTCGGCGAGGCGCTGGAAGGCACGCTGAGCGATCTCGACGGCTTTTTCACCTTCGTGGTCGGCACCAAGAACGGCTTCGGCGTAGTGCGCGATCCGATCGCCTGCAAGCCCGCCGTAATGGCCGAAACCGACCAGTATGTCGCCTTCGGCTCGGAATATCGTGCGCTCACCAAACTGCCCGGCATAGACAATGCGAAGGTCTGGGAACCCGAGCCCGCAACCGTCTATTTCTGGGAGCATTGAACCAATGCCGGCAAGCAATGCCTTCAATACGGGCAACCTCTCCAAGGCCGCGCGCGAGCCGGGCCATGCGTCACGGGTCTTCGACCTGGCCGAAATGTCGCTGCGCGAGCTCAACCAGGCGCTGCACGATCTGGCGCCCGGTTCGAACGAGACCGCCTGGGAGGTGCTCCACCCGCGAGGCAGCCATTCGGTCGCCGTCGGCGTCGACCAGCCGGTCGCCATCGATGTGCGCGGCAGCGTCGGCTATTATTGCGGCGGCATGAACGACGGCGGCACCATCACCGTGCATGGCTCGGCCGGGCCCGGCGTCGGCGAAAACATGATGTCCGGCCAGATCGTCGTCAAAGGCGATGCCAGCCAGTATGCCGGCGCCACCGGCCGGGGCGGGTTGCTCGTCATCGAAGGCAATGCGTCGTCGCGCTGCGGCATCTCGATGAAAGGCATCGACATCGTCGTCCATGGCAATATCGGCCACATGTCGGCCTTCATGGCGCAGTCCGGCAACCTCGTGGTGCTGGGCGACGCCGGCGATGCGCTCGGCGATTCCATTTACGAGGCGCGGCTTTTCGTGCGCGGCAAGGTCGAAAGCCTCGGCGCCGACTGCATCGCCAAGGAGATGCGGCCCGAGCATCTCGAATTGCTGCAAGGCTTGCTCGACCGCGCCGGTGTGACCGGCGTCAAGGCGGCGGAGTTCAAGCGTTATGGCTCGGCTCGTACCCTCTACAATTTCAATATCGACAACGCCGACGCGTATTGAGGCTCAATGACCTATCGCAACCCGCCGACGACGCCGCGCAAATCCGCGACCTTCGACGACTACACGCTTTCCGAGATCCGACGCGCCGCGGCGACCGGCATCTATGACATCCGCGGCGCCGGCGCCAAGCGCAAGCTGCCGCATTTCGACGACCTTCTGTTCCTCGGTGCTTCGATCTCGCGCTACCCGCTCGAAGGCTATCGCGAGCGCTGCGACACCAGCGTCGTGCTCGGCTCGCGCTATGCGAAAAAACCGATCGAACTGAAAATCCCGATCACCATTGCCGGCATGAGCTTCGGCTCGCTGTCCGGCCCGGCGAAGGAAGCGCTTGGCCGCGGCGCGACGCTGTCCGGCACCTCGACGACCACCGGCGACGGCGGCATGACCGAGGAAGAGCGCGGCCATTCGAAGACGCTGGTCTACCAGTATCTGCCGTCACGCTACGGCATGAACCCGCGCGACCTGCGCCGCGCCGACGCGATCGAAGTGGTCGTCGGCCAGGGCGCCAAGCCAGGCGGCGGCGGCATGCTGCTCGGCCAGAAGATCTCCGACCGCGTCGCCGAAATGCGCACGCTGCCGAAGGGCATCGACCAGCGCTCGGCTTCGCGCCACCCCGACTGGACCGGGCCGGACGACCTCGAGATCAAGATCCTGGAACTGCGCGAGATCACCGACTGGGAAAAGCCGATCTACGTCAAGGTCGGCGGCGCGCGGCCGTATTACGACACCGCGCTTGCGGTGAAATCGGGCGCCGATGTCGTCGTCGTCGACGGCATGCAGGGCGGCACGGCGGCAACCCAGGAAGTGTTCATTGAAAATGTCGGCCAGCCGACGCTTGCCTGTATCAGGCCGGCGGTGCAGGCGCTGCAGGATCTCGGCATGCACCGCAAGGTGCAGCTGATCGTCTCGGGCGGCATACGCAACGGGGCCGACGTCGCCAAGGCGCTGGCGCTCGGCGTCGATGCGGTGTCGATCGGCACGGCAGCGCTTGTCGCGCTCGGCGACAACGACCCGCGCTGGGAGGCGGAATACAACGAACTCGGCACCACCGCCGGCGCTTATGACGACTGGCATGAGGGTCGCGACCCGGCCGGCATCACCACGCAGGATCCCGAGCTAATGAAACGGGTCGATCCGATTGCGGCCGGCCGACGGCTGGCGAATTATCTTAAGGTGATGACACTTGAGGCTCAGACAATCGCCCGCGCCTGCGGCAAGAACAGCCTGCACAATCTCGAGCCCGAGGATCTTGTCGCCTTGACGATCGAAGCCGCCGCCATGGCCGGCGTGCCGCTGGCCGGCACCAACTGGATACCGGGCAAGAACGGCTTCTAAGACAAACCAAATGCCAGTAAGCGAGGAACTATAATGGGGAACGATCTCGCCGCCTTCGCCAAGGAGAAGGGCGTCAAATATTTCATGATATCCTACACCGACCTGTTCGGTGGCCAACGCGCCAAGCTGGTGCCGGCGCAGGCGATCGCCGACATGCAGCGGGACGGTGCCGGCTTTGCCGGCTTTGCCACCTGGCTCGACCTGACGCCGGCGCATCCCGACATGCTGGCGGTGCCGGATCCGGCCTCGGTGATCCAGTTGCCTTGGAAGCCGGATGTCGCCTGGGTCGCCGCCAACTGCATCATGGACGACAAATCGGTCGAGCAGGCGCCGCGCAACACGCTGAAGCGGTTGATCGCGGAGGCCGCTGGCGACGGCATGCACATCAAGACCGGCGTCGAGGCCGAATTCTTCTTGATCTCGCCGGATGGCAAGACGATTTCCGACGAATATGACACGGCGTCGAAGCCTTGCTACGACCAGCAGGCGGTGATGCGCCGCTACGACGTGATCGCCGAGATCTGCGACCACATGCTGGCGCTCGGCTGGGGCGCCTACCAGAACGACCACGAGGACGCCAACGGCCAGTTCGAGATGAACTGGGCCTTCGACGATGCGCTGGCGACCGCCGACAAGCATTCCTTTTTCAAATTCATGGTGAAATCGGTCGCCGAAAAGCACGGCCTGCGCGCAACCTTCATGCCTAAACCCTTCCAGGGCCTGACCGGCAATGGCTGCCATGCGCATATCTCGGTGTGGGACAAAGATGGCAAGACCAATGTCTTTGCCGACAATGCGATGGAGCTCGGCCTGTCGGCCAAGGGCAGGAATTTCCTCGGCGGCATCATGAAACATGCGTCCGCGCTTGCCGCCATCACTAACCCGACGGTCAATTCCTACAAGCGCATCAACGCACCGCGCACCATCTCCGGCGCCACCTGGGCGCCGAACACGGTGACCTGGACCGGCAACAACCGCACCCACATGGTGCGCGTACCTGGGCCAGGCCGCTTCGAGCTGCGCCTGCCGGACGGCGCGGCAAACCCCTATCTTCTGCAGGCCGTCATCATCGCCGCCGGCCTTGACGGCGTCCGCTCGAAGGCCGACCCCGGCAGGCGCTACGATATCGACATGTACCAGTTCGGCCATACGGTCGAGGGCGCGCCGAAGCTGCCGCTCAACCTGCTCGACGCATTGCGCGAATTCGACAACGACAAATCGCTCAAGACGGCGCTGGGTGAGGAATTCTCGTCGGCCTATCTAAAGCTCAAGCAGCAGGAATGGAATTCCTATGCTTCCCACTTCACCCAGTGGGAGCGCGACCACACGCTCGACATCTGATCCGGAATTGTTGCACGCCCGGCGCGAAACAGGTTCATGAAATACTCGATCTTCTCCCTCGCCCGGGCGGCATTTTCCGGCCACAAGAACTGGCAGCGCACCTGGCGCGACGCCAGCCCAAAGAGCCACTACGACGTGGTGATCATCGGCGGCGGCGGCCATGGCCTGGCGACGGCATGGTTCCTCGCCAGCGAATACGGCATCAGGAATGTCGCCGTGCTGGAAAAGGGCTGGATCGGCTCCGGCAATGCCGGCCGCAACACCACCATCATCCGCTCCAATTACGGGCTGCCCGGCAATACCGGCTTCTACGAGCTGTCGATGAAGCTGTGGGAGCGGATGGAGCAGGACCTCAACTACAACACCATGGTCAGCCAGCGCGGTGTCATCAACCTCTACCATTCCGACGCGCAGCGCGACGCCTATGCGCGGCGCGGCAACACCATGCGCATCAACGGCATCGATGCCGAACTGCTTGATCTGGCGGCGGTCAGGAAGATGATGCCGTTCCTGAACTTCGACAACGCACGTTTCCCGGTGCAGGGCGGCCTCTTGCAGCGACGCGGCGGCACGGCACGACACGATGCCGTGGTCTGGGGCTACGCGCATGCGGCGAGCGCGCTCGGCGTCGACATCATCCAGAATTGCGAAGTGACCGGCTTTGTCCGCGATGGCAGCGGCAAGGTGACCGGCGTCGAGACGAGCCGCGGCAGGATCGGCGCGGCCAAGGTCGGCATGGCGGTCGCCGGCTCCTCGTCGCGCGTCGCGGCGATGGCCGGCATGCGGCTGCCGATCGAAAGCCATGTGCTGCAGGCCTTCGTCTCCGAGGCGATCAAGCCGCTGATCCCCAATGTCATGACGTTCGGCGCCGGGCATTTCTACGTCAGTCAGTCCGACAAGGGCGGCCTGGTCTTCGGCGGCGACATAGACGGCTACAATTCCTACGCCCAGCGCGGCAATCTGCCTGTCATGGAAGACGTCTGCGAGGGCGGAATGGCGCTGATGCCGATGATCGGCCGGATACGGCTGCTGCGTCAGTGGGGCGGCATCATGGACATGTCGATGGACGGCTCGCCGATCATCGACAAAACACCGGTCGACGGGCTCTATCTCAACGCCGGCTGGTGCTATGGCGGCTTCAAGGCGACGCCCGGCTCCGGCCTGGTCTTTGCCCATCTGCTGGCGCGCGACGAGCCGCACATGGAGGCTATCCGCTTTCGTCTCGACCGCTTCCGGCGAGGTGCGATGATCGACGAAAAGGGCCAAGGCGCCCAACCGAACCTGCATTGAAGGCTGGCTGAAGAAGCATGCGCATTGTCTGTCCCTTCTGCGGCGAACGCGAACTCGGCGAGTTCACGTATCTGGGCGACGCCAAGCCGGTGCGTCCGGCGGCCGGCGCCACCGAAGACGAGGTCTTCGACTACGTCTATCTGCGCGACAATGTCGCCGGGCCGATGAGCGAATTCTGGTATCATGGCGGCGGCTGCCGGGCCTGGCTGAAGGTCGCCCGCAACACGCTGACGCACGAGATTTCGGCGGTCGAACCGGCTGCCGGCGTCGGTGCGAGGCAGGCTGCCAAATGAGTATTCTTTGCCAACTCAGCGCTGCCCCTCATGCGCCTGCCGGCACCTTCTCCCCGTATAGTGACGGGGAGAAGGGATATGGCCGCAACTTTGGCGCCCTTCCTGCCACGCTGGAGATTAGCGAAACCCTCAACGAAGGCGTCCTTCTCCCCGTCACTATACGGGGAGAAGGACCCGGCAGGGCGATGAGGGGCAGCGCGGCGCTCGTGCATGGGGGCCAGCAATCGTGACCTCCAGCCAGCCCTATCGTCTCGTATCAGGCGGTCTCATCGATCGCGCCGCGCCGCTGGCCTTCCGCTTCGACGGCAAGAGCTTTGCCGGTTTCCAAGGCGACACGCTGGCCTCGGCGCTGATCGCCAATGGCGTCAAGCTGGTCGGCCGCTCGTTCAAATACCATCGGCCGCGCGGCATCCTGACCGCTGGTTCGGAGGAGCCCAACGCGCTGGTCGAACTGCGCAGCGGAGCGCGGCGCGAGCCGAACACCAAGGCGACCACGGCCGAACTCTATGACGGGCTCGAAGCCGCCAGCCAGAACCGCTGGCCGTCGCTGCGCCACGATCTGATGGCGGTCAATCAGCTGTTCGCGCCGATCTTCGTCGCCGGCTTCTACTACAAGACCTTCATGTGGCCGGCGAAATTCTGGGAAACGATCTACGAGCCAACGATTCGCCGCGCCGCCGGCCTCGGCCGCGCTGCAGGCGTCGCCGATCCCGACCATTACGACAAGGCCTGGGCGCATTGCGACGTGCTGATTGCCGGGTCCGGCCCGGCCGGGCTGGCTGCGGCACTGGCGGCCGGGCGCGGCGGCGCCCGCGTCATCCTGTGCGAGGAAGATTTTGTGCTTGGCGGCCGTCTGCTCGCCGACGGCGGCATGATCGACGGTGCGCCGGCGGCCGAATGGATTACGCGCACGCTGGCCGAACTCGCCACACTGCCCGATGTCCGCATCATGACCCGCACGACATTGTTCGGCGTCTATGATGGCGGCACCTATGGCGCAATCGAGCGGGTCAACGACCACCTGCCCTCGCCGCCCGAGCACCAGGTGCGCCAGCGGCTGTGGCGGATCGTGGCCAAGCGCTGCGTCGTCGCCGCCGGTGCCATCGAGCGGCCGATCGTCTTTGCCGGTAACGACACGCCGGGCGTGATGATGGCTTCGGCGATGCGGACCTATGTCGCGCGCTACGCGGTTACCCCTGCCAGGAGGATCGCGCTGTTCACCAACAATGAGGATGGCTGGCGCACGGTCGAGACCGCGCTTGGCGCCGGTTTGCAGATCGCGGCGGTCGTCGATGCGCGCCCGGACGTCTCCGCCGCGCATCGCGCGCTTGCCGCCAAAGGCGGCTTTGCCGTGCTCAACGGCTCGGTCAGCGGGGTCGAAGGCGGCAAGGACGGGGTCCGGAAAATCGTGGTGGCGCTGACCGGCGGCGCACGGGCGGAAGTCGAAGCCGACGGGCTTGCCGTGTCCGGCGGCTGGAATCCGGCGGTCGGGCTGACCTCCTATCATCGCGGCCAGCCGAAATGGCAGGACGATATCGCAGCCTTCGTGCCGGATGGTGCGCCGCCCGGCATGGTGGCCGTCGGCGCCGCCAACGGCGCCTTCGGGCTGGGCGACTGCCTGCGCCAGGGCTTTGCCGCGGGTGCTGCGGCAGCGCAGAATGCTGGACGCAGCGGCAATGCCGGCACATCGCCGGTCGCCGACAGCGAGGCGTTTTCGCTGACGCCGCTTTGGTATGTGGCCGGCAAAGGGAAAGCCTTCGTCGATTACCAGCACGACGTGACCGCGTCCGACATCGAACTGGCGCAGCGCGAAGGTTTCGAATCGGTCGAGCATCTCAAGCGCTATACGACGCTCGGCATGGCCACCGACCAGGGCAAGACCTCGAACGTCGCCGGTCTCGCCATCATGGCGGCAATCAGCGACAAATCGATCCCCGAAACCGGCACGACGATCTACCGGCCGCCCTATGTGCCGGTCGCCATCGGCGCTTTCGCTGGCCATCATCGCGACGAGAATTTTCATGCGACACGACTGACGCCGTCGCATCACTGGGCAGCCGAACAGGGCGCGGTGTTCGTCGACACCGGCCTGTGGAAGCGGGCGCAATGGTATCCGCGCGCCGGCGAAAAGGACTGGCTGGAATCGGTCACCCGCGAGGTCAAGGCGGTGCGCTCCGGCGTCGGCTTCTGCGATGTCTCGACGCTCGGCAAGATCGACGTGCACGGCCCGGATGCCGGCGCCTTTCTCGACCGCGTCTACATCAACACCTTCTCCAGTCTCGCCGTCGGCAAAGCCCGCTACGGGCTGATGCTGCGCGAGGACGGCATCGTCTATGACGACGGCACGACGTCACGGCTGGCCGAGGACCACTATTTCCTGACCACCACCACCGCCAAGGCCGGGCTGGTGATGCAGCATCTCGAATTCTGCCGGCAGGTGCTGTTCCTCGAATTCGACGTGCAGCTGACATCCGTCTCCGATCAATGGGCGCAGTTCTCGATCGCCGGGCCGAAGACCCGGGACCTGCTTCGGGAAATGGTCGATCCGGCGGAGGATTTGTCGAACGAGGGCTTTCCCTTCATGGGGGCGCGGGAAGTCGCGCTTCGCGGTGGCATCAAGGCGCGGCTGTTCCGCATCTCGTTTTCGGGCGAAATGGCGTTCGAGATTTCGGTTCCCGCCCGCTATGGCGAGGCGCTGGCGCGCAATTTGATGCTGGCCGGCAAGCCGTTCGGCGTTACGCCCTACGGTACCGAGGCGCTCGGCGTCATGCGCATCGAAAAGGGCCATGTCGCCGGACCGGAGCTGAACGGCACGACGACGGCCGCCGACCTCGGCCTCGGCAAGATGATGTCGACCAAAAAAGATTTCATCGGCCGCGTCATGGCCGGGCGCGAGGCGCTGATTGCGCCAGACCGGCAGGTCGTCGTCGGCATCAAGCCGGTCGACAAGACGCGCCGCCTGCGTTCCGGCGCGCATATCATCCCGAAGGGCGAGACGCCCGGTCCCGATAACGACCAGGGCTACGTCACCTCGGTCTGCTTCTCGCCGACGCTCGACCAGTGGATCGGGTTGGCACTGGCTGAGCGCGGGCGCGAGCGCATCGGCGAAATCGTCCATGCGCAAGACCCGCTGCGCGGCGAAGACTACGATGTCGAGCTGTGCAGTCCCGTCTTCTACGATCCGGATGGAGGGCGCCAGCGTGGCTGAGTTTTCCTGGATTGCCCGCAGTCCGCTGGAGAAAGCGCTTGTTGTCGGCGCCTGTGGCGCGCGCGGCACGGCGGCCGGCGTATCGCTCACCGAGATCCGCAATTTCGACCTGATCCAGGTGATGGCGCGGCGCGGCAAAGCGGCAGAACTGGCGAAGGCCGCCGAAACCCGCTTCGGCGTTGCCGCCCCGGAAACGCCGAAGGCGACCCGAGCTCCCGACGCTACGCTGATCTGGTCGGGACCGGATCAGTTCCTGGTCCTGTCCAATGGCGGCAAGCACGCGAGCGAACCGCTGAGCCAGGCGTTTGCGCAATCCGCCTCGTTGTCCGACCAGTCGCATGCCCGCGCGCTGATCAGCGTTTCCGGAGAAAAGGCGCGCGCGATGCTGGCCAAACTGTCGTCGCTAGACCTGCACCCCGCGGTGTTCCCGGCCGGCACCGCTGCGGCGACCTCGGTCGATCACACCAGCATCAATCTCTGGCGCGCCAATGACCGGCCGGACGGACAGGCGGTGTTCAATCTTCTGGTGTTCGCCACCTTCGCGGAAAGCCTGTGGCATACGATGCTGGACGCTGCCGCCGAGTATGGCGTCGAGATCGGGCATTCCGAGGAATTGGGGTAGGATTGTGCGCCACCTTCCCTTCTCCCCTTGTGGGAGAAGGTGGCCGAGCGAAGCTCGGTCGGATGAGGGGTGCTCCAGCTTGGCTATGACGGCACTCCGTCCAACACCCCTCAACCGTCTCGGCGCTGCGCGCCGATCCACCTTCTCCCACAAGGGGAGAAGGAAGAGGCGCGCGCCTCGCCTTCACTTGCCAACTCCGGCTCTTCTATCCTATTCTTCCCGCTAAAATAATTTCACACACAGGCAAACTTGTTTCTCGAAACCAAGGTTGAGATGAGCCAGTCGCCCTACCCCGCCGTCGTCGCCGGACCGCCCCGGCCGAGCCTGATCCTGCGGCCAGGGCAGATTACGCTGCCGGCCGGGATGGAGCGCTACTCGGTTCAGGGCAATGGCGCGGTGCTGATCGAGGTCGAGGCCGGCGACATTGTCACCGTGCGCGATGTCGAGGGCGGGCAGGCCTGCGAGTTGCTGGCATGGGACAGCAGCGACGCGACCGATCCCGGCATTCTCGGCGAGAAATCGAACAGCAATGCCGCCGGCATCAAGGCGCTGCTGGCCGAAGGCGACGACAGCCTCGCATCCTTGCGCCGGGGGCTCGAGCGGCGCCAGGTGCAGCTCGACCAGGCGAAGGCGGTTCGCGTTTTCGGCGGCGCCACCCCTGCCGGTACCGAACAGGCTTTTACCGTCGCCCGCGATGGGTCGATGCTGATTGCCGCGCCCGGCGGGCCGATGCTGGTCGACGGCCACGATACGGCGACGCCGCTTAGCGTCATCGTCCGCCGCGCCACCATCCGCCCGGCAGCGAAATCCAGGCTTGCCGACCCGCTGGCCGATCCCGTGCTCGACCTGCGCGTCCATTCGGCGACGGCGGAGGCCTACTTCGTCAAGGCGGGCGACTATCTGCAGATCATCGATGTCGACGGGCGCCAATGCACCGACTTCCAGTGCTTTTCGGCGCGCAAGCTGGACAAGGGCCGCGATCATCCGCTCGACGTGACGACGACGCGCACGCTGATGGGTTCGAGCTATCCGATGCCCGGTCTGCACTCAAAATACTACGACCAGGACATGGAGCCGCTGGTCGAGGTTGTGCAGGACACTTGCGGCCGCCACGATGCATTCGCGCTCGCCTGCGCGGCCAAATATTACGACGACATCGGTTATCCCGGCCATCCCAACTGCTCGGAGAATTTCAACCGCGCGCTGGCCGACAAGGGTGTCACGCCTCGCGCCGGCTGGATGGCGATCAACTTCTTCTTCAACACGGCCATCGACGCGCATAGCGTCGTGGTATCGGACGAGCCGTGGTCGCGGCCGGGCGACTATGTGCTACTCAAGGCGCTCACGGACATCGTCTGCGTCTCGTCCGCCTGCCCCGACGATACGACGCCGGCCAATGGCTGGAACCTGACCGACATCCATGTGCGAACCTATCCCGGCCAGCACAAATTCTCGCGAGCGATCGCCAGACGCATGACGCCCGATTCGGAACCGAAAATGACCCGCGAGACCGCCTTTCATTCGAGCTTTGCCAAGCACACCCGCAACTTCGTCGAGTACAAGGGCTATTGGCTCGCCAATTCCTTCGCCAAGCAAGGCCCGATCGATGAATACTGGGCCTGCCGGCAGGACGCCGTGATCATGGACCTGTCGCCGCTGCGCAAGTTCGAGGTCACCGGGCCGGACTCCGAGGCGCTGCTGCAATACACGCTGACCCGCGACATCAAGAAGCTCGGCGTCGGCCAGGTCGTCTATTCCGCCATGTGCTACGAGCATGGCGGCATGATCGACGACGGCACGCTGCTCAGGCTCGGCAAGGATAATTTCCGCTGGGTCGGCGGCGACGATCTATCCGGCGAATGGCTGCGGGAAACGGCGCAAAAACTCGGCCTGACCGTGCTGGTGCGCTCCTCGACCGACCAGATGCACAATGTTGCCGTGCAGGGACCGAAAAGCCGCGACGTCCTGCGGCAGATCATCTGGACCTCGCCGCTACAGCCGTCGATCGACGAACTCGAATGGTTCCGTTTCGCCGTCGCCCGCATCGGCGGCGGCAACGGCATTCCCGTCGTGGTGTCGCGCACCGGCTACACCGGCGAGCTCGGCTATGAGATCTGGTGCCATCCGCGCGACGCCGAAAAGGTGTTCGACGCGATCTGGCAGGCCGGCCAGCCGCACGGCCTGAAGCCGATGGGGTTGCAGGCGCTCGACATGGTACGCATCGAGGCCGGGCTGATCTTTGCTGCTCACGAGTTTTCCGACCAGACGGATCCGTTCGAGGCCGGCATCGGCTTCACCGTACCGCTGAAGACCAAGAGCGACGATTTCATCGGCCGCGAGGCACTGATCCGGCGCAAGGAAAACCCGCAGAAGAAGCTGGTCGGCCTCGACGTCGACGCCAATGTCGCCGTCGGCCACGGCGATTGCGTGCATATCGGCCGGGCGCAGATCGGCGTCGTCACCTCCGGCATGCGTTCGCCGGTGCTGAACAAGACCATCGCGTTGGCCAGGCTCGACGTCACGCATTCGGCGATCGGCACCGAGGTCGAGATAGGCAAGCTCGATGGTCACAGCAAGCGGCTGCCGGCGCGCGTCGTCGCCTTCGCCCATTACGACCCGCAAAAGACCAGGCCGCGCTCCTGACCGACGCTGCCTGGTTCTTCCCTTCTCCCTTGTGGGAGAAGGTGGATTGGCACGCAGCGCCAAGACGGTTGAGGGTGCTGGACGAAGTGCGGTTTTGCCAATCTGGAACACCCCTCATCCGACCGAGCTTCGCTCGGCCACCTTCTCCCACAAGAAGGGGAGAAGGAAAGACCGCACCCGTTGGCAGCGCCAGCGAAGCTCGACTGTTTCACAAACGCAATGTGCACAGCGTCACAAACCACTTGACGTGAAAGCGCCTTGGGTCAATCTTCACTGCTAAGAAAAAAATACTACTGAGCGGAAAACGCCTGAGGCCGTTCAACGTGAGCGTCGATGACGCCTCGCGAGATTGCGGCTGTTGCCGATGGGGAACATCAAAAATGGGGAATCCACGTAAATGAGCACGATAGTCACCACCTTGGTGCCGCCTGCCGAAGGGCAGCTGCACCGGAACATCGATTGGCGCGGCGCCTTCTGGGTGGCAAGCGGCGTTCCGGCCCTTGTCTTGTTTTCGATCGGCGGCATCGCCGGCACCACCGGAACACTGGCCTTCCTGATCTGGGCCGTATCCATGGTCATGGGCTTCCTGCAGTCCTTCACCTATGCGGAGATCGCCGGGCTGTTCCCGAACAAATCCGGCGGCGCCTCGGTCTACGGCGCCACCGCGTGGCTGCGCTATTCGAAATTCATCGCGCCGCTTTCGGTGTGGTGCAACTGGTTCGCCTGGTCGCCGGTGCTGTCACTCGGCTGCTCGATCGCCGCCGCCTATATCCTCAACGCACTGGCGCCGGTGCCGCTGTTCACCGACACTTCGCCGGAAGTCGCCGCCTATATTGCGGCCCATGCCGGAACCAGCGCCGCTGACGCCATCACCGCGGTCACCGCGGCGGCGACGCCGGCGATCCGTAACTGGACGCTCTACGGTCACACGCTTGGCCCGGTTTCCTTCACCTTCAACGCCACCTTCTTTATCGGCGCGGTGCTGATGCTGATCATCTTCTCGATCCAGCATCGCGGCATCCTGGGCACGGCAAACGTGCAGAAATATATCGGCCTGCTGGTCATCATCCCGATGCTGATCGTCGGGGTGGTGCCGATCGTCACCGGCCAGATCAACTGGGCAAACTTCTCGCCGCTGGTGCCGCTCGCCGCCGCCTATGCGCCGGAGCCCGGCGCGTGGAACATCGCCGGCTGGACGCTGGTGCTCGGCGGCATGTTCATCGCGGCATGGTCGACCTACGGCTTCGAGACCGCGGTCTGCTACACCTCCGAGTTCAAAAACCCGGGCACCGATACCTTCAAGGCGATCTTCTACTCCGGCCTGTTGTGCATGCTGCTGTTCATCCTGGTGCCGTTCACCTTCCAGGGCGTGCTCGGCTTGAACGGCATGCTGGCGACGCCGATCGTCGACGGCTCCGGCGTTGCCGATGCGCTGGCCGGCATGGTCGGCGGCGGACAGCTGATCCACAGCCTGCTGGTGATGCTGATGATCCTGGCGCTGGTGCTCTGCATCATGACGGCGATGGCCGGCTCCTCGCGCACGCTCTATCAAGGTTCGGTCGACGGCTGGCTGCCGCGCTATCTCAGCCATGTCAACGAGCACGGCGCCCCGACGCGGGCGATGTGGACCGACCTGATCTTCAACCTGATCGTGCTGGCCATCGCCTCGGCCGACGCAACGAGCTTCTTCTTCATCCTCGCCGTGTCGAATTGCGGCTACATCATCTTCAACTTCCTTAACCTCAATGCCGGCTGGATCCACCGCATCGACAATGGCCACATCGCGCGGCCATGGAAGGCGCCGAGCTGGGTGCTCGGCCTCGGCGCCATCTTTGCCTACGTCAACGCGGTCTTCATGGGCGCCGGCGCCAAGGTCTGGAACCCGATGGCATTGTGGGCCGGGCTGATCACGGCAGCCTTGATCATCCCGGTGTTCTGCTTCCGGCACTACATCCAGGACAAGGGCAAATTCCCCGACCACATGCTGGCCGATCTCGGCATGAGCTCGTCCGACCTTGCGGTGAAAAAGGCGGGGATGCTGCCCTATCTGACGCTGGTCGCCGGCGTCGTGGTGATGCTGCTCGCCAACTGGCTGTTCGTCATCTGACGGCTGCGTTGAGGGATCGGGCGCGCAAGGCGCGCTCGATCCCTGCATTTTGTTCTTGCTTTGTGCCGGCAGCTATGCTACTAATCTTGGTATGGTGCTGATTCGCCCCGAGACCCGCCGCTGAGGCGGGTTTTTCTTTTTAGGGGCTATTCGGCAGCGGTGCCGGCGCGGGAGCGACCGCCAAGCGCTGCACCGATATCCTCGAGGACCTGTCCGACGCGCGCCTGGATCGTCTCGGACGCAAGCACGCCGTCGATGAAATCCCTGTCCGAAGCGTAGATCGCGGTCGGCAGCGTAAAGGCCTCGAAGAAGCCGAACAGCGGTCTCAGCTGGTGCTCGATGATCAGCGCATGCCGGTCGCCGCCGCCGGTCGCCAGCAGCACCACCGGCTTGCCCCTGAGCGCCGTCGGGTCGACAAGATCGAAGAAGTGTTTGAACAGGCCGGTATAGCTGCCCTTGTAGGTGGGCGAGCCAACGACGAGCACGTCCGCCGTGACGACGCGCTTGAGGATATCGCCCGCCTGCGCATCCAGTTCACGCGCCCATTTGGCGCCACCGAGGCTGGGGCCGAGGTCGACGACGTCATGCGTGCTGGCGGCCAGGCCATATCTGCCGGCTACCTCGTTCACGATACGATCGACGAAGCCGCGCGTCTTGGACGGCCGGGTGAAATTGCCTGAGAAACCGACAACGGCCGGATTGGTCATGATGCAAAGCCCTCGCGATGATTTCGGGCTGCCAGCCCGCTGCTCATGACCCTATGGACATTCGGACCGAACGAAAAGAACGGATGCTTGCCACGGTCTAAAATCATTGCCGGTTCTAACCAGCTTTGCGGATCGCTGCCCTCTCAGGTTGGAAGAACCGGTTTGGCGGCCGCTTCAGGCCAAGATTTTCGCGCAGGGTCGATCCTTCGTATTCGCTCCTGAAAATGCCGCGCCGCTGCAATTCGGGCACGATTTTCTCGACGAAATCATCCAATCCGGCGGGAAGATAGGGGAACATGACGTTGAACCCGTCCGAGCCTTCGGTGACCAGCCATTCCTCCATCTCGTCGGCGATGGTTTTCGAAGTGCCGACGAAGGCAAGACCGGAATAGCCGCCCAGCCGCTGCGCAAGCTGCCTGACGGTCAGGTTTTCCTTGCGCGCCAGTTCGATGACGCGCTCGCGGCCGCTCTTGCTGGCGTTGCTTTCCGGGATTTCGGGCAAGACTGAATCCGGATCGAACCGCGACGCGTCGTGGCCGAGCGCGATCGACAGCGAGGCGACGCCGCTCTCGTAGTAGACGAGGCTGTCGAGCTTGGCCCGCTTCGTCTGCGCCTCCTCGGCAGTCTCGCCGACAATGACGAAGGCGCCGGGCAGGATCTTGATGTCGTCGCGCGACCGGCCAAGTTTTTGCGCACGTCCCTTGACGTCGGCAAAGAAGCGCTGTCCCGAGGCGAGATCGGCATGGGCGGCGAAGATCACCTCGGCCGTTTCCGCCGCGAGCTGTCGTCCGGCCTCCGACGCGCCGGCCTGCACGATGACCGGCCAGCCCTGCACCGGCCGCGCGATATTGAGCGGTCCCCGCACCGAAAGATATTCGCCCTTGTGGTCAAGCACATGCAGCTTCGCCGGATCGAAATAGATCCCGCTTTCGGCGTCGCGGATGAAGGCATCGTCGGCAAAACTGTCCCACAGGCCGGTGACGACATCGTAGAACTCCCGCGCCCGGCGATAACGCTCGTCGTGCTCGACATGCTCGTCGAGGCCGAAATTCAGCGCGGCGTCGGGATTGGATGTGGTGACGATATTCCAGCCGGCGCGCCCGCCGCTGATATGGTCGAGAGAGGCGAAACGACGGGCGATGTGGTACGGAGCGTCGAACGTCGTTGAGGCGGTTGCGATCAGCCCGATACGATCGGTGACGGCGGCAAGCGCCGACAACAGCGTGAACGGCTCGAAGGACGTGACCGTGTGGCTGCGCCGCAGCGCCTCGATCGGCATTTTGAGCACGGCCAGGTGGTCGGCCATGAAGAAGGCGTCGAACTTCGCCGCTTCCAGCCTTTGCGCGAAGTGCTTGAGATGCGCGAAATTGAAGTTGGCGTCGGGATAGGCGCCCGGGTAGCGCCAGGCGCCGGTATGAAGGCTGGAGGGCCGCATGAAAGCGCCAAGCCGCAATTGTCGATTTTCTGCCATGGAAAAACGCACCGATGACGACGAGCGTAACGCTCCAATTGCTCGAGCATGGGATGGCTTTGCGGCCATGGGAAGGAATTCTGTTTTGCAAAACCGGTGTCGGGGAGCATTTTTTGTGCGGGCGGCGGACCGATCAATCGATCTTGATGAACACGCCCTTGGTGTTGAGATACTCGGCGAGGTGCTCGGCGCCGCCCTCGCGGCCGTAGCCGCTCATCTTGTAGCCGCCGAAGGGCACGGCCGGATCGATGGCGTGATAGGTATTGACCCAGACCGAGCCGGCGCGGATCTTGCGCGACAGCTGGTGGGCGGTGGCGAGATTTTGGGTGAAGACCCCTGCAGCCAGGCCGTAAGGCGTGTTGTTGGCCCGCTCGACCGCCTCGTCCAGCGTATCGAACGGCAAGGCTGAAATCACCGGCCCGAAGATCTCCTCACGGGCGATCTTCATGTCGTCCGAGACGCCGGCAAAGACAGTCGGCGCGACGAAATTGCCGGCGGCAAGCGCGCCTTCCACAAGCCGGGTGCCTCCGGTGACGAGTTTCGCCCCTTCCGCGGTGCCGGCCTCGAGGTAACCGGTGACCCGTTGCAGCTGCTTTTCGGAGACGAGCGGACCGATCTCGGTCGCCGGGTCGATGCCGTCGCCTACCCTGAGACCCTTGGCATATGCCGCGAGCCGCTCGACGAACTCGTCATGGACGGCACGTTCGACGAAAAGGCGCGAGCCGGCGATGCAGATCTGGCCGGAATTGGCGAACACCGACATCGCCGCCACCGGCACCGCCTTGTCGAGATCGGCATCGGCGCAGACGATGACCGGCGACTTGCCGCCGAGCTCCAGGGAGACGCGCTTGAGGTTGCCGGCCGAGGCCCGCACGATCGACTGGCCGGTCGCCGTCGAGCCGGTGAAGACGATCTTGTCGACGCCCATATGCTCGGCGAGTGCGGCACCTGCCTCGGTGCCGGTGCCGGTGACGATGTTGACGACGCCTTCCGGAACGCCGGCCTCGTTCATGATGTCGGCGATCAAAAGCGGCGTCAGCGGCGCCTCTTCCGATGGTTTCAGAACGATGGTGCAGCCGGTCGCCAGCGCCGGGCCGATCTTCCAGATCGACGCCGCCGTTGGCGCGTTCCAGGGAATGATGGCGCCGACGACGCCGACCGGCTCCTTGTGGGTGAAAGAGACGATTTCGCCGGGCAGCGAGTTGTCGATCGTCTCGCCGTGCAGCGCCGTCGCCATGCCGGCATAGTAGCGCAGCATGCCGATGACCCGGTTGCGATTGGCGCGGGTGCGTATGATCGGCATGCCCATGTCGGTGGTGTCGGAGCGGCTGATCTCTTCCCAGTGCTTTTCGAAGAGGTCGGCGATCCTCAGCAGCAGCACCTGCCGCTCGTAAGGCTTGAACCGGCTCCACGGGCCCTCGAACGCCTTGCGCGCAGCAGTCACCGCCAAGTCGATGTCCTGGCGGTCGGCGCGCGGCACCGTGGCGATGACCGCGCCGGTGGCGGGATTGCGGCTCTCCGTGGTCCGACCGGAGCGGGCATCGACCCAGCCGCCGCCGATGAACATCCGGCGATGGCGCCCGTCGATCGGCAGCCGCAGCGGTGCCTTTGTCTGAGCTATGGTCATGACTGTCCTCCAACCACGCGCTAGTCTTAATAGCGGTGTCGTCCTGTGTTCGGTAGCGAATTTGTCACCACCCAACGGGCGTCAATGGCATGCCGCTTGTTTATTGACGTTCAGCACTTATGTAGGTATCACCATGATAGATGAAGCACCGGAAGGAATGCCATAGAAGGGGGATTTGTGACGATCACGCAACCTTGGGATGCCGGCCGTGCGACGATTGAAATAAGATCTATCGCGAGAAATCTGAAACTAAACATCTCGTACAAGCTGCATGCGCAGGATCGGCTTTCCGAACGCGGCTTGATCATGTCTGATGTGCTGCATGCGCTCAAGTTTGGAAATGTGTACCAACCACCTGTGCCCGCAACCCGGCCGGGTCATTTCCGTTATCGCGTGGAGTGCAAGACACCGAACAGCGGGAGTCGATCCATCGGGGTCGTTATCATCCCTTCCAAGAACGGATGTCTCGTCAAAGTTATTTCGGTCATGTGGATCGATGAGTTCGAGCGAAAAGCGGGCTCGATAATTGGAGTTGAAGCTGATGAATAACGCACACCACTACACAGAAAGCGGTCTGCTCAACGTTTACATCGAAGGCATCGCCGTTGAGGTGGATGACGATGGCGACGACATCATCACGATTCCTGCTGTGAATGAACTGCATCAAGTAATCGCGCTTGGGATCGTAAGCCATGCCAAGGGCATGAGCGGGGACGAGCTTCGTTTCCTGCGCTCCGAAATGGGTCTGACCCAAGCTGAATTGGCCGCCATGGTCCACCGTGACAAGCAGTCGATTGGCCGATGGGAGCGCAACGAAATCGACATTGACAGCTCGGCTGAGGCCCTGGTGCGTCGTTTGGCAATCGAAAAGCTGGGGCTGCCTGTTGACGCGGGAATCGATGAGTTGTCGCGTCGGAGCGTTCCTACCGCGGACGAGCAACCGATCAAAATACAGAAAATGAATAACGATGCTCGGCCGTACGAACTGATTGCGGCCTGACCCGACCCTGATAACCCCGCCTCGGCGGGGTTATCTATGGAAGACGTTCGCTCGACCGCTATTCGGCCGCCAGGGCCAGTTGCGGCCTTTCGTTCTTTTCTTCCGTCTCGGCCGGCTGCTCCACCACCTTCTTGGGCTCCCTGCCGAAGAACAGCGCATAGGCTGCCGGCAGGACAAGGATGGTCAGCACCGTGGCGACGAGAATGCCGCCCATCATGGCGTAGGCGAGCGGCCCCCAGAAGACGCCACGCGAGATCGGGATCAGCGCCAGCACCGCCGTCAGCGCCGTCAGCACGATCGGCCGGAACCGGCGCACCGCCGAGCCGATGATGGCCTCGGAACGCTCCACGCCGGCGGCGATGTCCTGGTCGATCTGATCGACCAGGATGATCGAGTTGCGCATGATGATGCCGAGCAGGGCGATGACACCGAGGATGGCGACGAAGCCGAACGGCGCGCCGCTGATCAAAAGTGCCGCCGCCGCGCCGATGATGCCGAGCGGACCGGTCGCCAGCACCAGCATGGCCTTGCCGAAATGCTGCAGCTGGATCATCAGCAGCACGACGATGACGGCCAGCATGATCGGCGCTTTCGCCGCAATCGAGGCCTGGCTTTCGGCCGCATCCTCGGCGCCGCCCTGGATCTCGATCTTGTAGCCGGGTGCGAGGCTGGCGCGCAGGCCCTGCATGTCGCTGTACATCTTCATGGCGACATCGTTCGGCTGCACGCCGTCCGGAAGCGTGGCGCGTACGCTGATGGTCGGCAAGCGGTCGCGCCGCCATTCGACGCCTTGCTCCAGCACCGGGACCACCTTGGCGACCTGCGACAGCGGCACGGAGCCGCCGAAATCGGTCGGGATGTAGACGGAGTCGACCGCCGACAGCAGGTGACGGCTTGCCTCCGGCTCACGGGCGACGATCGAAACCGTCTCCTCGCCGTCGCGGAAGTCATCGAGCGGCGCTCCCGACATGGCCGCCTGCAGCGTCTGGCGGATGCGCTGCGAGGTGACGCCGAGCGCACGGGCGCGATCCTGGTCGATCACCAGCTTCATCGTCGGCACCGGCTCCAGCCAGTCGTCGTGGATGGCGCCGAGCAGCGGATTTGCCTGGAACTTCGCCTTCACCTCGTCGGCGATGCGGCGCACCTCCTGGCGATCCGGACCCATGACGCGCATCTGCACCGGCCAGCCGGTCGGCGGACCAAGGAACAGGCGGTCGACCTTGGCGCGGATCGATGGGAAATCATTGGCCAGGATGGTGCGCAGCTTGACAATCAGCCGCTCGCGGGCCGGTTCGTCATTGGCCATCACCAGAAGCTGGGCGAAATTCGGGTTGCGAAGCTGCTGGTCGAGCGGCAGGAAGAAGCGCGGCGCGCCTTCGCCGACATAGGTGGCGATGAAGCGCTTGTCCTTGTCGTCCATCATCCTGGCTTCGAGCGCCTTGGCCTGGGTCTCGACTTCCTTGATGCTGGTGCCTTCCGGCAGCCAGAGGTCGACAAGGATTTCCGGGCGCGACGATTGCGGGAAGAAATTCTGCGGGATGAACTGGAACGCCCACAGGCTGGTGGCAAACGTCATCAGCGTCATCACCAGGACGATGATGCGGTGGCGCACCGCCCATGCAACGGTCGAGCGAAGACGGCGGTAGAAGCGCGTGTCGAAGACATCGTGATGGTTGCCGGCGTGCTTGCGCTGCTTCAGGATCATGTGGCCGAGCCACGGCGTGAAATAGACCGCCGCGAACCAGGACACGACCAGCGCGATGCCGACGACGTAAAACAGGGTGCGCACATATTCGCCGGCCGTCGAGGCCGCGAAACCGACGGGGATGAAGCCGGCCGTGGTGATCAGCGTGCCGGTCAGCATCGGGAAGGCGGTCGAGGAATAGGCGAAGCTCGCCGCCTCGACCTTGACCAAGCCTTCCTCGAGCTTTCGCTCCATCATTTCGACGACGATCATCGCGTCGTCGACCAGGAGGCCAAGGGCGATGATCAGCGCGCCGAGCGAAATGCGCTGCAGGTCGATGCCGAGCTCGTACATGATGGCGAACGTGGCGGCCAGGACCAGCGGAATGACGATCGCGATCACCAGGCCCGAGCGCCACCCGATCGACAGGAACGATACGAAAAGCACGATCAGCAGCGCTTCGCCGAGCGCTTCCATGAACTCGCTCACAGCCTCCTTCACGACATGCGGCTGGTCGGAAATCTGATCGACCGAAACGCCATAGGGCAGCGCCTCTTCGAAGCGCTTATAGGTCGCTTCGACGTCCTTGCCGACGTCGGTGACGTTGAAGCCCTTGGCCATGACGACGCCGAGCTGGACGCTGTCGTGACCGTTGAAACGGTATTTGCGCTGGTACGGATCCTCGAGGCCGGAGGTCACGGTGGCGATGTCGCCGAGGCGCGTCACCTGGTTGCCGGCGCGCAGGCGAAGCTCGCGGATGTCGGCCGCCCTGGTGACATCGCCCTCGACCGAAATGCGCACCGAACGCTGGCCGGTGTCGACCGAACCTGCCGGGTCGACATTGTTCTGGCCTTGGATCGCATTCTGCAGGTCGGTCAACGTCAGGCCGCGTTCGGCAAGCACCTTGGATGAAACGTCGATGTAGAGCTTTTCCGGCTGGTCGCCGATGATCACGGCCTTCTCGACACCGGGCGTCGTCAGCAGCATGTCACGCGCCTGGATGGCGAATTTCTTCAGCTCGGGATAGCTGTAGCCGTCGCCGCTGATCGAATGCAGGGTGATGAACGTGTCGCCGAATTCGTCATTGAAGTAAGGCCCGAGCAGCCCCTGCGGCAGCTCATCGGCGATATCGCCGACCTTCTTGCGCACCTGATAGAAAGCATCGGCGACCTGCGCTGGATTGGTGTCGCCCTTGACCTGCAAGGTGATGATGGCGCTGCCGGCGCGGGTGTAGGAGCGGACGAAATCGAGGTGCGGCGTTTCCTGCAGCTTGCGCTCGATCTTGTTGACCACCTGGTCCTCCATCTCCTTGATCGAGGAGCCTGGCCAGATCGCCTGGACGACCATGACGCGGAAGGTGAAATCGGGGTCTTCCTTCTGGCCCATGCGCATCAGGCCGAGTGCACCGGCGACGATGATCAGCCCGAACAGGAAGCGGGCAATGCTCGGATGGCCGATTGCCCAGCGCGAAAGATTGAAAGACCGCTTTTCATTGGTGTCGATGGTCATCGGCGTCAGTCCGTTTCAATTTGATCAACAGAGCACGCGCTTTCGCATGCCCAAGGAACTTCCGATGTGGGCTTCCGGGCGGCGTGGCTTTCCGAGTTGAGAGATCTACATCGCGGTGGGACGCGAGGATCGACGTGGGGGTTACATCGACCTGAGATCTCGAAAATCGGGGGCGCCTGCCGCCCGGAAACCGTGAATTGCCTGGCCGTCAGCGCAAGCGCCTTGCAGCGTCATCGGCCGACGCCGACTGTTGCGCTGCATCACCGGTCAGCTTGACTTTCAGATTCTCGGTCATGAACTGCGTGCCGGCGGCGACGACGACGTCGCCCGGCTTCAGCCCATCGGCGACGCTGACGCCGTCGGGGGTGAAGGCGGCGACCTTGACCGGATGCGCATGGACGGTCCCGCCGTTGCGGTCGACTGTCCAGACGATCGATTGGCTGTCCTTCTGCGCCAACGCGGCCAGCGGGATCGACACCAGCTGCTGCCGGTTGTCCACCGCGGCTTCGATGGAGGCGGTCATGCCTAGCAGCACGCGAGGATCGTTGGGCAGGCTGACGCGAACGGCAAAGGTGCGCGACTGCGGATCGGCGCTGCCGGCGACTTCGCGGACCTTGCCGTCGAGCGTCAGCGCCTCATCGGACCAGAAGCCAGCCTTGACGGTCTTGCCCGGCTTGAATTCGGCAATATCGGTTTCCGGAACAGCGATCAGGACTTCCTTCTCGCCGTCGATGGCAACGGTCACCACCGGCGTGCCGGAGCCGACAACCTGGCCGACATCGGCGGCAACTGATGTGACGATGCCGTTCTTGTCCGCCTTGAGATCGGTATAGCGGACCTGGTTCTGTGCCTGGGCAAGCTGCGAGCGGGCGGAGTCTCGCGTGGCGACCGCCTGATTATAGGCGAGCGTCGCCTGCTCGAGCTGCGACTTCGGGGCGAAATTCTTGGCGTAGAGCTGTTCGGCCCGCTTGCGCGTAAGCTCGACTGTCTCGACCTGACGGTCGGCAGCATCGAGGCTGGCCTGAGAGCTTCTCACCGAGAGCTCGTAGTCGGTGGGATCGACGCGGGCGAGAACGTCACCCGGCTTGACGCGGTCACCGATGTCGACAAGGCGCTCGGTGATCTTGCCGTTGATGCGAAAGCCGAGATTCATCTCGGTGCGGGCACGCACCGATCCGGAATAGGAAAGCTGACGGGTATCGCTCGCCTTGGCGATCTCGACCACCTTGACCGGGCGGATGATCTCGGTGACCTCGGCTTTCTCCTGCGAGCAGCCGGCGAGGCCGAGAGCGGCAACGACAATCAGTGCCAGGCCGGCGGCCGGTCGCCTGTAGGTGATGGACTTGGACAAAGACACTTTTCGTACTCCCGAATTGTGGAGATGAATTGCCGACATCACCGCCCGACGGGCGGCAATGGTCATTTCTTCAAGGCTCTGATGGCAAACTCGGTAAGCTCGTCCGGCGTCGCCCGGTTCTTCTTGGCGAGGCACTGGGCCATCATCTGTGGATGAGAGAGGCTGATAATGGCAGCACCGAAACACCGGGAAGCGACTACCGGATCCTGATCGACGAACTCGCCGGTGGCGATGCCCTCGCGGATCACGTCAGCGACCAGGTCGTGGATGCGGTCGATGTGCTTTTCGATGACATGCCAGTCGCGCTCGATGGCGACGATGACCATCTCGTGCACCTTCTCCTGGTCGATCATGGTCTCGAGCGTCCACTGATAGTGCGTATGCACGTAGCGGCGGAGCTTCTCGCTGGCGGTGCCGGAACCATGGCAGGCCTCGTAGCTCAACCGGTAGCAGGTCTCGAGCATGCGGCCGCAAACCGCCTGGTGGATTTCCACCTTGGAGGCGAAGAAGCGGTAGATGTTGGCAGTCGACATGCCGAGTTCGCGCGCAATGTCGGCGACGTTGGTCTTGCCGTAGCCGTAGTGGCGAAACAATCGCTCCGCGCAATCCAGGATGCGCGTGACATTTTCCTGGCGGGCGGAATCGGCGGTGGTGTCTAGGGTTTCAAGCATCTCGTTGGCCAATTTATGACTGACGAATTTAGAATTTCGTCACTCGTAAATTGAAAACCATCATCTGTCAAGGCACGATTTCGGCTGCTGATGACAGATGGTGACATCGTCCGAGGTGAGTCCGCTTGTGAAGGCGTGGCCTGAGAGTGGTTCTCGAGCCATCTGCTAAGCCCCCCCGGAGCGCCTACAGCCTCGCATGTCTTTGGGCCCGCAAAGACGTTGTGGTACTTTGATTTGCGTATGGTGTTTTCCGAAATCGGTTCTGATTTCGACTTAATGGGCCGCATACTGAATTCAAGCGCAACGTCGGTTCAGAAGCCCCACTGGTAGATGTACCGGCCCAATTGATATTGATGAAGTCACGATACCCGGATCGCAGACGACCAAAGTGAGGGAGAACCGTATGTCTGACGAGGATATTCATTTGTTGCAGGCTAAGCAGGCACTCGGGAGAGGTGATATGGGGACAGCGATATCGATACTCTTAGATGCCATGAAGTATGATGCTAAGAAAGCAGCCGCCGCGTATTCACTGGGCATAGTTTATGATATGCGCGGCACCTGTCATAACATAGACTTAGCTATGAAGTATTATTCGATATCAGAATACCTTGGCAGCGATCTCGCGACATACAGAATTGGTGGCATCCAGCATAGAACCGGAAAAGCAGCTGAAGCATTGGAAACTTTTAAGAAAATTTCGGACAAGAGCCCGTCGGCGGCGTACTGGTGTTATAGACTGACAAAAGAGATGAACCCATCCAATCCGGAGGTGGAAGTATTTCTAGACAAAGCTGCGTCATTGGGGCATGTTCTTGCGAAAAGGGACATTTTATTGGATGGATTGAAGGGCAAAAATGGGTAAGACACATTTTTACGTCTGCCTTTAGCATGGTAGGATTGTTTCTTGAAGTTATATCTGCAGTCGCAAAGAAAGATGAGATGTTGTACCAATAAGCTTTAGACATTTCCTATCAGTTCTCGTTGCGAATAACTTCACTTCGAGCGGCTGTACGTCTCTGGAGCAAGTTTACCGATTAATATTTGAGCAGCCCTTACAACTCTCCAAAGAGTCTATCCGCGCTCAAGGCGGCACATGATCGCGCGAACCGAACGGCAGCAGGGTTCGCAGGCGATGGTCTGAACGACCTAAGCCTGTTTCGCCATTTCCCGCAGCCGGAACTTCTGGATCTTGCCCGTCGAAGTCTTCGGGATTTCCGCGAAGATCACCGCTTTCGGCACCTTGAAGCGGGCGAGCAGCGCGCGGCAGTGCTCGATTACCTCCGCCTCGGTCGCCGCCTTGCCCGGCTTCAGCTCGACATAGGCGACTGGCACCTCACCCCATTTGTCGTCGGATCTGGCGACAACGCCGCAGGAGCCGACTGCGGGATGCTTGTACAGCGCCTCCTCGACCTCGATCGAGGAGATGTTTTCGCCGCCGGAGATGATGATGTCCTTGGAACGGTCCTTGAGCTGGATGTAGCCGTCCGGATGCATGACGCCGAGGTCGCCCGAATGGAACCAGCCGCCGGCAAAGGCCTCATCGCTCGCCTTGCGGTTCCTGAGATAGCCCTTCATGACGATATTGCCGCGGAACATCACCTCGCCGATCGTCTCGCCGTCGGCCGGCGTCTCTTGCATCGTCTGCGGGTCCATCACCGTCAGGCCTTCGAGCGCGGCATAGCGTACGCCTTGCCTGGCCTTCTTCGCCGCCCTCGCCCCTTTCTCCAGCCGGTCCCACTCGCCGTGCCATTCGTTGACGACGGCCGGGCCATAGGTTTCGGTCAGGCCGTAGAGATGGGTGACGGCAAAGCCCGCATCGGCCATGCCCGACAGCACCGCCTCAGGCGGCGGCGCCGCGGCGGTGTTGAAGGTGACGGTCTGCGGGAATTGCCGCTTGTCCTCGTCCCTGGCGTTGATCAGCACCGACATGACGATGGGTGCACCGCACAGATGGGTGACGCCGTGATCGGCGATGGCGTCGTAGATCGGCTTCGGCCGCACCCAGCGCAGGCAGACATGCGTGCCGCCCTGCACGGCAAGCGTCCAGGGAAAACACCAGCCGTTGCAGTGGAACATCGGCAGCGTCCACAGATAGACCGGGTGCTTGCCCATCCCGGCATGGATGGTATTGGCATAGGCCATCAGTGCCGCGCCGCGATGGTGACAGACGACGCCCTTCGGATTGCCTGTGGTGCCGGAGGTGTAGTTGAGCGATATGGCGTCCCATTCATCGTCCGGCATCGACCAGGCGAAATCCTCGTCGCCGTCGGCGACAAACGCCTCGTAGTCGAGCGTGCCGATCCGCTCGCCCTTGGCATAGGGCGCATCGGCGGCGTAGTCGGGATCGTCGTAATCGATCAGCAGCGGCTTGACCTCGGCGAGCGCCAGCGCTTGCCGGACCACGCCGGCGAATTCGCGGTCAACGATCAGCACCTTGGTTTCGGCATGGTCGAGCTGGAAGGCAATGACCGCGGCGTCGAGGCGGGTGTTGAGCGAATGCAGCACCGCCTTGGTCATCGGCACGCCGAAATGCGCTTCCAGCATCGGCGGTGTGTTGGACAGCATGACGGTGACGGTGTCGCCCTTGCCGATACCGCGCTTCGCCAGCGCCGAGGCAAGCCTCAGCGAGCGCTTCCAGAAATCGCGATAGGTCGTGCGCTGGCGGCCATGGATGATGGCGGTCTGGTCGGGAAAGGTTTTTGCCGCCCGCTCAAAATAGATCAGCGGCGTCAGCGGCTGGTGGTTGGCCGGATTCCTGTCGAGATCCTGTTCGTAGGGATTGCCCATCCCGTCCTCCGAATGTCTGGTCGAGCCTTCTTACCACCAGATCCTGAGCGCGTACTGGATTCGTGCACCGCCATCAGACACTTCGCCCATTACTTGGGACGCCCCTCCCCGCCCTCACCCTCCGGCCACAAAACGTCGATGTCCCGATGCCCTTCCACGATATTCGCCACTTCGAAAAAGTCGCCATTATAGCGGAAGAAAATCACGTATCCCCTGAAAGCGAAACTTCGGACGTCCGGCCGGAGTTCGGGACGAGCACGACCAATCGTCGCCGGCAAGCTCGCCAGATCACGGCATTTCTGGCGCAGAGCATCCACAAAACGCCCGCCAATCAACAGGCTGCCGCTTTCACGAGTGATGTATTCAAGGATATTGACCAAATCTGCTTGTACCGACGGCAACATGCGCAGCCGTGGCACTCCTAAAAGCCTTCCCTTGCGAGCTGCTTGGCCTTGGCTTCCAAGGCGGCGTCAATATCCTGCTCGGTGGCTTCGCCGCCTTCAGCAAACGACTTGTCCACCATGGCACGGAGCGCCTTCAGCTTTTCCTCGCGCTCTTCGACAAGGCGCAGGCCCTCGCGCACGACTTCGCTGGCAGAACCGTAGCGGCCGCGCTTGACGATGTTGGAAACAAACGTTTCCCAACGCTCTCCCAATGACACGTTCATTGTCGGACCTCCTGATTGGTTTATTGTACCGAGATAACAATAAATGCGCAATTACTGACATCCAGAATGCTAGGTTTCGGATTAGGTGCGCAGCCTAAGGTTTGACTTTTGTCGAGAGCCGTGAATAATGTCAGCAAGGAGATGGCATGGCGATCCGACCGGCAGAACAGCTTATCCACAAGGCCGCCTGGCTTTACTATGCACACGGCCTGCGCCAGGACCAGGTGGCCAGCCAGCTCAAGATTTCCCGTGCCTCGGTGGCGATGTATCTGCGCAAGGCGCGCGAGACTGGCATCGTCAACATCTCGACCTCGACTCAGCTTTTCACCGACGACGTGCTGGCGCGCAAGCTGGAAGACGCGCTGAAGCTCGACGCCGTCTGGATCGCGCCGGAAAACGGCTATGTCGCCGACCCCTCGACCGACATCGCGGTGCTGGCGGCAAGCGTCTTTCTCGAGCTGGTCAGGAAGGGCGACCGTATCGGCGTCGCCTGGGGGCAGACCATCTACACGATCGCCGACATCATGTCCTATGCCGATCTGCAGGACGTCACGGTGGTGCAGCTCTGCGGCAATCTGGGAGCCCCCTATTCGTACCGGCCGGACCAATGCACCATGGAAATCGCGCGCCGGCTCAATGCCAAGGGGCTGAATTTCTACGCGCCGCTGGTGCTGACGACGGAAGAACTGGCACGCGGCCTGCGCGCCGAGCCGGTGATCCGCGAGCAATTGTCGGGCATCGGCGAATGCGACCTGGCGCTGTATTCGGTAGGCTCGGTGGACACCGACAGCCACCTGGTCAAATGTGGCGCGCTGACCGAGAGCGAAATGGCTGCACTGCGCAAGGCGGGTGCGGCCGGCGTCATTGCCGGGCAGATCATCGACGCCGAAGGCCAGGCGCTCGACTGCAGCTACAACCGCCGGCTGATTTCGGCGGAGCTGTCATCGCTGCGCAGGATCGAAAAGCGCCTTGTGGTGGTGCAGGAGGACAGCAAGTTCGAACCGCTCGTCGCGGCTATCGCCGGCGGGCTCTGCACCCATCTGGTCGTAGGCGCGCGCATGGCGCGACGGCTGCTCGACCATGCCGGAGCAGCAGCAAAAGAGGTCGCCTGATACCTAGAGCCGCCGATGCATTGTCATCAAGGCGTCGCGGTATTCCTGTTCACAACAAAAGAGAAATCGGACGAAGCTGACATGAAGAACCTGTGGAATGACGGCGAGGCGGAGAAGCTGGTCGCCGACAATGCAAAGAAGGGTGTGGCCCGCGACCTGGCGCTGCGCGTCTATACGACCAGGCTGCTGGGCGGCGAGCCGCGGCTCGTCCTGCATGGCGGCGGCAACACCTCGTGCAAGACCAAGGCCACCGACCTTGTCGGCGACGAATGGGACGTGCTCTGCGTCAAGGGCAGCGGCTGGGACATGGGCGTCATCGAGCCGCAGGGCCTGCCGGCGGTCAAGCTCGGCGCGCTGTTGAAGGCGCGGTCGCTCAAGAAGCTCTCCGACGAGGACATGGTCGCGCTGCAGCGGGCGAACCTCATCGATCCGTCCTCGCCCAACCCTTCGGTCGAGACGCTGCTGCACGTCTTCCTGCCGCACAAATTCGTCGACCACACGCATTCGACAGCAATCCTGGCCATCGTCGACCAGGAGGATAGCGAGGCGCTGAGCCGGAAGGTGTTCGGCGAGAAAATGGGCTTCGTGCCTTACATCATGCCGGGCTTCGATCTGGCCAAGGCGGCCGCCGATGTATTCGACGCCGATCCGACGGTCGAAGGCCTGATCCTCGACAAGCACGGCATCTTCACCTTCGGCGACAATGCCAGGCAGGCCTATGACCGGATGATCCATTATGTGAACGTCGCCGAGGATTTCATCGCCGGGAACGGCAAGCCGCGCACCGAAAAAGTGGCACTGCCGGCCAGGCTGGCGAAGCCTGCGGAGATTGCGCCGATGCTGCGCGGCGCAGTGGCGGTGGCACGCGGCGAAGGCCGCTTCGATCGGATGATCAGCGATTTCCGCACCTCGGATGCGATCGTCGATTTCATCAATTCGGCAAAAATTGCCGACTATGCCGGGCGCGGCGTGTCGACACCCGACCTGTCGATCCGCATCAAGACCGGACCGATGGCACTGCCGGCGCCCGACGCGGACAAGGTCGGCGACTACAAATCCGTCATCCGCCAGCATGTCGAGAAATTCGCCAAGGACTATCGCGCCTATTTCGAAACCAATGATGCGCTCGACGACGTGAAGCGCACCATGCTCGACCCGATGCCGCGGCTGACGCTGGTGCCCGGCCTCGGCATGTTCGGCCACGGCCGCACGCTGAAGGATGCGAAGATTGCCTCGGACGTCGGCGAAATGTGGATCGAGGCGGTACGCGGCGCCGAAGCCGTCGGTGACTTCCGCCCGCTCTCCAAAAGCGATCTGTTCCCGCTCGAATACTGGTCGCTGGAACAGGCCAAGCTCGCCTCCAACAAGCCGAAGCCGCTGACCGGCCAGGTGGTGCTGGTCACCGGCGGCGCCGGCGCGATCGGTGCTGCCACGGCAAAGCTGTTCGCCGACAACGGTGCCCATGCCGTCGTCGTCGATCTCGATGCGGCAAGGGCTGCCGAGGCGGCAAAAAAGGCCGGTAACAATTCGATCGGCATTGGCGCCGACATCACCGATCCGGTGCAGATGCGCGTCGCCTTCGACAAAGCGGTCGCCGTCTTCGGCGGCCTCGACATTCTCGTGTCAAATGCCGGCGCTGCCTGGGAGGGCCGGATCGGCGAGCTCGACGACGCCACCTTGCGCAAAAGCTTCGAACTCAATTTCTTCGCCCACCAGTCAGCGGCGCAGAATGCCGTGCGCATCATGCTGGAACAGGGCACCGGCGGCGTGCTGTTGTTCAACACCTCCAAGCAGGCGATCAATCCGGGACCGAAGTTCGGCGCTTACGGCATCCCGAAGGCGGCAACGCTGTTTTTGTCCAGGCAATATGCGCTCGACTACGGCGCCCATGGCATCCGCTCCAATGCCGTCAACGCCGACCGCATCCGTTCGGGGCTGTTGACCGACGCCATGATCGCCAGCCGCTCGGGCGCGCGCGGCGTGTCTGAAAAGGAGTACATGTCCGGCAACCTGCTCGGACAGGAAGTGACGGCCGAAGACGTCGCCCAGGCCTTTCTGCATCAGGCGCTGGCCGAGCGGACCACCGCCGATGTGACGACGGTCGATGGCGGCAACATCGCGGCGGCGTTGAGGTAGGCGCGATCGGGGATCACACTTGCGTAATTGGTATTTTGTAGCTACATTGTGGCTCTCTTAAGGAGTCACAACATGGCAACGGATACCGTGGTCCGCGCTCGGATCGATACGGCGACAAAGGATCAGGCAACGGAGGCCTTGGCGGCAATGGGATTGTCCGTTTCCGACGCCATCCGCCTGCTGCTGGTCCGCGTCGCCGCCGACAAGGAATTTCCTTTCCCGGTGAAAGTGCCGAACGCAACGACTCGACAGGCCATGACCGAATTGGAACGTGGCAAGGGCAAGCCTTTCGCCTCGGCCGATGAGTTGTTCAAGGATTTGGGAATGTGACGTGCTGACGCCCGTTCGCTCTGGGCAATTCCGTCGCGACGTGAAACGTGCGGAGAAGCGGGGCAAAGATCTTGGCAAGTTGCGCGAACTGCTAGGCCTCCTGCTCGCCGGAGATGAGCTACCGGCGAGCTATAAGGACCACTAGCTGAAAGGCGATTGGAAAGGCTTTCGTGACGCTCACATAGAACCGGACTGGCTCTTGATCTACCGAGTTGCCGGCGATGAACTCCAGTTAGCTCGCACCGGCTCCCATTCCGATCTGTTCAACGAGTAGCCGAGACAGGTGCGCATTTGAGAATTTTGCTAAAGCAGTTCTCGGATGCCTTCCCAAGCCTTTGTGCCCAGCTTTGAATCGGCCTCGTCATTGCCTCCGTGTGCATGCAAAGTCGAGTGTGGTGTGTTCTCGCCTGGTAAGAGAATGCGGTGACCGGCATCCCGCGACGAAATGAGATGCGTGACCTTGCCTGCTTCGCCGCGCCGCCTAACAATATCTCGGGCGAACGATAGGGAAGGCCACAGTGCATCGCCGCCACCGGCGACGAGCAGAAGCTCGGCCGATATGGTCTCAACGAGGATGGTCGCCGCATTCGCTTCCCGCTTGAACGTTTTCAAACAACTTTCGAAAAGCCCCCTGTAGGACACCTGGCCATCGACGTACTCTGGTGTCCAATCTGGATCTGTCGGCACAAACGGCAGCGCGATGCCGTCGAGCGACCATGAGGATCGTTCAGGCCAGCTGACACCATCGCGGCCCGCACCGATATTGCCCCAAACTACGGATGACGGGCTAATCGCGACCACTGCATCAATTCGCTGGTCATGGACCGCGGCAAGCAATGACGCCTCGGCACCCTTGGACGTGCCCACATAGACGATACGACGGCACCCTGTTTCAATGAGATAATCGATTGCCGCAAAGAACGTTTCCAGGGGAATCTCACATATTCCGGGAACCTGGCCTTCACCGCCAAACCACTGCAGAGCCAAGGCCGATGCACCCGCATTTGCAAAGAGCCGCGCGCGACCGACGTCAACACGGCCGCTCGATCCACCCAACACCACAACGCCCGTGGTGGCCTTCAAGCATCGAAAAAATGTTCCGGCGACGGTGCCGGTAAGACTTTCCTCTACCGCCCGCACCTCCATGTACCCGTCAATCCTGGGTTTCGATTGTCCAATCGGCCCGCAAAACCGGTGGCTGCGACAATTGCAATTCGGCGGTCCGGCACGCCAGACATCTTCGACAAAAAGGCCGCCTGCAACAAGCTGCTGCAGACGGCTATTGTTTTGCTCGTGCCGAAAATTACTTCGCGTTCGGGTTCGGCATCCAGGTCGGCATCGCGACATCGGCATGGGCGAATTGCGGCAGCTTGGCCGAGAGGTCCTCCATGTTCTTGATGTCCTTGTCGATCAGATCCTTTTGGGTGATCAGCGTCGGCGGCACGATGACGTTGTGGCCCGGGTCTTCGCCGGCCAAGAGCTGCGCTAGCGCACGCACCGAGACCTGGCCGACGACGGCCGGGTTGGTGGCGGCGGTTGCCGCCCAGGCGCTGTCCGGCTCGCGCATCGCGGCGATGTCCGAGGTCGAAATGTCGGCCGAATAGATCTTGATGTCCTTGTTCAGCCCGGCCTCGTCGACGGCGATCTTCACGCCCTTGGCGAATTCGTCGTAGGGCGCGAACATCACCTTGATGTCGGGATGGGCCGATAGCACCGAACGGGCCTGGTTGGCGACCGAATTGGCGATCGGATTGTCGAGCGTGCCGAACATGGCGGCTTCGTTGATGCCCGAATATTTCTTCTTGAATTCGACCCAGGTCTCGTTGCGGCGATCGAGCGGCGCGATGCCGGCGACATAGACATAGCCGGCCTTCCAGCTCTCGCCATTGTCCTTGACCGCCTGTTCGAGCGCCAGGCGGGCGAGGTCGCGGTCGGACTGTTCGATCTGCGGGATCTTGGGGTTTTCGACATTGACGTCGAAGGCGACGACCTTGATGCCGGCATCGACGGCACGCTGGGCGGCGTCCTTCATCGATTCCGTCAGGCCGTGCTGGATGATGATGCCCTGGACGCCGAGCGCGATGGCCTGGTCGACCATGTCCGCCTGAAGCGCCGCATCCTGGCGGCTGTCGAGTACGCGCAGATCGACGCCGAGCGCCTTGGCCTGCGCCTCGACGCCGGACAGATAGGCCTGGAAGAAATCGCCGGTCGAGAGATAGCGGACCAGCGCTATCTTGACGGCGCCCGGCTTGTCGAACGGCGCCGGCCTGTCCTGCGCCATCGCCGGCAACTGCATCAGCAATGTTGCGCCGGCAAGCCCGAGCGCTGCCTTCCCCAAAAGTCTTCTTGTGATGTTCACGTCGCTTCCTCCACTTGTTGAACCCAAAATGTGACCCGGTCGAACCCTATCTCCTGCCGCTGCCGGACAGGGCGAAGGTAAAGACAAGGGCGACCACGAGAACCACGCCCTTGACGAAATCCTGCGTGTAGTAAGGCGCGTTCATCATCGTCAGGCCCTGCAGCAGCACGCCGACAAACACCGCGCCGACAGCCGTGCCGAAGGCGTTCGGCTTGGCGGCGCCGAGAACCGCATAACCGATGAGTGCCGCAGCCACCGCGTCGAGCAACAGATTATTACCCGAGGCGATGTCGCCGCGTCCAAGGCGGGCAGCGAGCAAAATGCCGCCGATCGAGGCAAAAACTCCCGAAATCACATAGGCCCAGATTTTGTATGCCTTGACAGGCGCGCCGGCGAGTTCTGCGGCGCGTTCGTTGCTGCCGACCGCATACATCATGCGCCCGAAACGGGTGTATTCGAGAAAGAACCAGATCAGCACCGCCAGCACGAGCAGGACGACGACCGACACCGGAATGAGGTTCGGGATGAAGAAATCGAAGCGATGGCGGCCAAGCGCCAGGAACGCGGCGCCGAAACTGCCGTTGGCGACCGAGCCGTCGGGCATGGTCATGCCAGTGGCGATCGAACGGCCCTCGGTCGGTATGCGCTGCAGGCCGACAAGCAGGAACATCATGCCGAGCGTCGCCAAAAGGTCCGGCACCCGCATATAGACGATCAGCCAGCCATTGATCAGGCCGACCACGGCGCCGATCACAAGGCAGACGACGACCGCCATGACGGCGTTCTGCCCCAGCACCACCATGACATAGGCAGCCGCCATCATGGCGCTGGTGGCGACCGAGCCGATCGACAGGTCGAAGCCGCCGACGACCAGCGTGGCGGTGACGCCGAGCGCCAGAACGCCGGTGATGGCGACCGACTGGAAGATGAAGACAGCACTTTGCGGCGAGACGAAACCATCGGCGGCGGCGGCGAAATAGGCGATCAGCCCGAACAACAGAACGATGAAGCCGTAGCGAATAGCATTGTCGCGCAGGATCATTCAGCGCTCCCGCACGCTGGCACCGTCTTTATCCAACCCGAATTCATGCCCTCTCCATTCCAATTCTCATCGTCTTCCCGCTCTCAGGCTGCGCTGTGCAGCGGCCCGCCCGCCACTTCGGCCAGTAGCCGCTCGAGATCGACATCGGTATTGCGGTGCTCGCCGACGATCGTCTGCTCCGACATCACCAGGATGCGATCGGCCGTCTCCAGGGCTTCGTCGAGTTCGGTGACGAACAGCAGCGTCGCGCGGCCGTGGGCGCTGGCCCGCAGCTTGGCGGCGATGTCGCGCCTGGCCGAGATGTCCACACCTTGAAACGGCTCGTCGAGGATGAAAAGCCTTGCCGCCTGCGACATCCAGCGGGCGACCATCACCTTCTGCTGATTGCCGCCGGAAAGCGACTCCATCTCGTCCCTCTCCGAGCGGCAGACGATGCCGAGCTCCTGGATCTGCTGGCGGGCAATGGCGCGTTCGATACGGCGCTTGAGAACACCGAGACGCGACATGCGGCTGTGGAACGGCAGGCTGATATTCTCCTGGATGTTGAAGTCGCCGACGATGCCGTTTTCCCCCCGGTCCTTGGCGACGAGAAACACACCGGCGGCAATCGCTTCGCCGGTCGATGCCGGCGCATAGGGTTTCCCGTTCAGCACCATGGTCCCGGCCAGCGGCTGGCGCAGGCCGAACAGCGTCTCGGCGAGCGCGGTCTTGCCGACACCGACAAGGCCGGTGATGGCAACGACCTCGCCATCGCCGAGCGTCAGCGAGATCGGCCTGGCGCCTTCAGCAATCCGCAGCGCGTCGGCAGTGAAAATTGCTTTGGCCGAATTCCTGGCGACGATCCGCTCGAGCTGGATCTTACGGCCGAGCATGGCATTGACCGCACCTTCGTAATCCAGCGGCTTCTTGTCGAAGATGCCTGAGATGACCCCATCACGCATCGAAATGATGCGATCGGCAAGCCGCCTGATGTCGGACATACGGTGCGAAATGTAGAGGATGGCCACGCCTTGCTGGCGAAGCCGGTCGAGCAATGCGAACAGCCGGTCGGCCTCGGCGCTGGACAGCGAGGAAGTCGGCTCGTCGAGGATCAGCACTTTCGGCCGGTGCGCCATGGCGCGGGCGATCGCCACCATCTGGCGGTCGGCCAGAGAGAGATTGCTGATCCGGGCCTTGAGGTCGATGGCCAGTCCCATGCGGTCGGCCACCGCCTTTGCCTCGCGACGCACCCGGCCCGGATTGAACAGCGTCGGCACGCCGCTGCCGCTCAGCCTGTCGAGGGTAAGGTTGGTTGCGACGTCGAGGTCGGCGACGACACCGTCATTGATGTTCTGGTGGACGGTAACGACGCCGGCGCGGATCGCCTCCGCCGGCGTTTTCGGGTCGAACTCGCGACCGGCAAGCGACATCGAGCCGCCGCCATGGTCGTAGACGCCACTGATGATCTTGACGAGGGTGGATTTGCCGGCGCCGTTGGCGCCCATCAGCACGGTCACTTCGCCGGCATGCAACTCGAGCGAGACGCCGCCAAGCACCTCGATATGGCCAAAGGATTTCCTCAGGCCGTCGACGCGGAACACGGCATCATTGCCCATTCGTTCCTCCCTGACCATGACGCTATGGGCTATATCGGCAATTGTCAACACGATTGACAATTGCCAGCAGGCTTCCTAGCTTGGCCCGACCGCGTTGGCTCCGCTATCATCGGAGCACATGAGCGGGAGGTGAGGATGACTGGGAAATCGCCGTTCGAAGCACTGTCGGTCGAGACACTGGCGGGCCGTCTCGGTGCCAACGAGCCCCTGTGTTCGCAGATCGGCAAGGATACGAGCCAGTGGAAGGTTCGTGAAGTCGGCGACGGCAATCTGAACCTGGTGTTCATCGTCGAGGGTGCTGAGGGTGCGGCCGTCGTCAAACAGGCCCTGCCCTACGTCCGGCTGGTCGGCGACAGCTGGCCGCTGCCGCTAAAGCGCTCCTTCTTCGAATACCATGCGCTGACGCGGCAACAGGCGCGGGCGCCGGGTTCGGTGCCCGATATCTATCACTTCGACGAAGGCCAGGCGCTGATCATCATGGAGTATCTGTCGCCGCACATTATCCTGCGGCGGGCGCTGATCGAAGGCCGGCAATTGCCCAACATCGCGACAGACATCGGCTTGTTCATGGCCCGCACGTTGTTTCGCGGCTCCGACCTGCATATGGCGACCAAGGACCGCAAGGCCGATCTGGCACTGTTCGCCGATAATGTCGAACTCTGCGACATCACCGAGAACCTGGTTTTCTCGGATCCGTATTTCGATGCCAAGATGAACCGGCACACCAGCCCGCAGCTCGATGGCATTGTCGCCGAGCTGCGCGCCGACCGCGACCTCAAGGTCGAGGCGCAGCGCATGAAGCACATCTTCGCTGCCAATGCCGAGACGCTGCTGCATGGCGACCTGCATTCCGGCTCGATCATGGTCACCGACACCGAAACGCGGATGATCGACCCCGAATTCGCCTTCTACGGGCCGATCGCCTTCGACGTCGGCATGCTGCTCGCCAATTTCTGGATGGCGTTCTTCTCCCAGCGCGGCCATGAACAGGACGGAAGCCGCGACGCCATGCGTGACTATCTGCTCGGCGTTACGGTCGAGACATGGTCGGTGTTTCGCGCCGAGTTCTCGCATCTGTGGCGAACCGAGCGTACCGGCATGCTCTACCAGAAGAGCCTGTTCGAAGATCAGGACGACAGGCTTGGCGCCGAGCAGGCGCTAGACCATATGCTGCATTCGATCTGGACCGATCTGCTCGGCTTTGCCGGCGTCGAGGTTCACCGGCGAATTCTCGGCCTTGCCCACAATGCCGATTTCGAGACCATTGCCGATCCGGATCTGCGCGCCAGATGTGAAGCAAAGGCGCTGAAATTCGGCCGCCACCTCGCCGTCAACCGGCGCCATATCCACAGCATCGACGAGGTCAACCGGTTGGCCGCGCTGATCGAACGGGAGAGCAGGATTTGAACGTCGGCGACCGCCACTACCGCACCATCTGGCCGAGTGACGACGGGCGTTCGGTGGAGATCATCGACCAGCGCTGGCTGCCGCATGATTTCCGTATCGAAAAGATCGATACCGTCGCCGGCATCGCCACGGCAATCCGCGACATGTGGGTGCGCGGGGCGCCGCTGATCGGCGTCACCGCGGCCTATGGCGTCGCCATGCAGATGGCCGACGATCCGTCGGATGCAGCACTCGACGCCGTCTGGGCAACCTTGCACGAAACGCGCCCGACGGCGATCAATTTGCGCTGGGCGCTGAACGAAATGCAGCGCTTCCTGCTGACGCTTCCCCTGGCAGAACGTGCCGCGGCTGCCTATCGGCGTGCCGGCGAGATCGCCGACGAGGATGTCGGCCTCAACCGCGCCATCGGCGCCCATGGGCTCGAAATCATCAAGGCGATCGCGGCGCGCAAGCAGCCGGGCGAACCGGTCAATATCCTGACCCACTGCAACGCCGGCTGGCTGGCCACCGTCGACTACGGCACCGCCACCGCGCCGATCTATCTGGCGACGGAAGCCGGCATTCCAGTCCATGTCTATGTCGACGAAACGCGACCCCGCAACCAGGGTGCCCAATTGACCGCCTGGGAGATGGCCGGCCACGGCGTGCCGCATACGCTCATCGTCGACAATGCCGGCGGCCATCTGATGCAGCGCGGCCAGATCGACATGGTCGTCGTCGGCACCGACAGGACCACCGCCGACGGCGATGTCTGCAACAAGATCGGTACCTATCTCAAGGCGCTGGCCGCCGCCGACAACGACGTGCCGTTCTATGTCGCGCTGCCGTCGCCGACGATCGACTGGACCGTGGGCGACGGGCTGGCCGACATCCCGATCGAACAGCGCTCGCCCGACGAGGTCTCACTGGTCTGGGGCAAGACCGCTTCCGGCGAGATCGCCCAGATCCGCGTGTCGCCGGAAGCCACGCCGGCGGCCAATCCGGCCTTCGACGTGACGCCGGCGCGGCTGGTCACCGGCTTGATCACCGAACGCGGTGTCGCTACGGCCTCGCGCGAAGGCCTGAGGGCGATGTTTCCCGAGCGCGGATGATCCGCTTTGCCAAGAGGGCGCTCCGGATTTGCCTGATCTCACGATTTCTTGAACACGGCACGGTTAAAAACGCCCGTTGCCTGTCCCACATGGACGGCCGTATGCGTAGCGGCGGGGCGGCGCCCAACGCTCGAAGCCGGGGTTGCCCACGGCTCGGCGAGTGAAGCAGCGGGATACCGCGATGTCATTCAGACCATTGCTTGGTGACGGACGGGTTCGGAGCCAGGACGAGAAGTCGGAGCCCCTGCAAACCGCGTCATGGGTCAGCTCCTCGATCGTCTTCGACAACCGGCGGTGGGCGTGCCGGGAGGCGGAGCTCCGCTGGACAGCCCCTCATCATCTGATCGTGCTGACCGAAGAAGGCGGCACGTCCCATACATCCATCCGGCACGAGGCACGATCCCTTTACGACGGAATGGACCGTCCCGGAGCCCTCACCTTCGTCCCGGCAGGCGCGGAACGACAGGGCTTCTATCGCGATGTAAACCTCTCCTATTCAGCCCTGTGGATCGATCCCGATATCGGGCTTCCCGGATGCGAACGCCTGAGGAACCTGCCTATACTGGTAAACAAGAAAGACGCGGTCGTCGCCACGCTGCTGAGTTCGCTTCGTGACGAGATGGCACTCGGCCACAAGCCAGACACTGCCTATGTCGAGCATCTGGTCGCCCTCGTCAGTCTCCGCGTGGCCAACCTGAGCCGGGAGCAACCGCGGTTTGTACGTCACGGCTGTCTCAGCCGCCGGGCAATTGGTCGCGTTCGGGATTACATCGATGCGCATATGAATTCCGACATTTCGCTAAGCGAGCTGGCAGCCGCCGCGGGCATGGCCGTCGACAGTTTTGCGCGTCGCTTCAAGGCGACGACCGGTCTTGCACCCTACGCCTATGTGATCGAGGAACGGGTGCGGCGAGCGGAGGCGCTGCTGCGCGAAACGGGTTTGTCGATCGGTGTCATTGCGTTTCGGCTCGGCTTCTCAAGCCAGAGCCACTTCACCACGACCTTCCGGCGTCTGAGGGGCATGACGCCTCGTGCCTATCGGGTGAATTCTTCTCCAGAATCCTGATAGTGCCGCCGGTTTCTTGAAAGAAAGCCGCCGCCCGCACTCCCACCTCCAGTGTCGTTGGGTGACAGAACCCGAGGGTTCGCTCGGGTCAAGTTGCCGTCTGCGCTTCATTGCGACTGGGAGATCATGCATGGCCAAAACGGGCAACAGGAGCGGGCCGACGCGTCGGATGGTATTGGAAGGCGGTGTTGCGACCGGGGTGCTCCTGGCTACCGGACTACCGGTTGACGCCGAGCCGGCCGAGAGCGTCACGGCGGCTGCGTCGTCCTCACCGCTGCCGACGATGACGATGTCGTTACGGATCAACGCGAAGGATCTTGCCATCGAGCTCGACCCGCGGACGACGCTGCTCGACGCCCTGCGCAACCATCTCGGCCTCACCGGCTCGAAGAAGGGCTGCGACCACGGCCAGTGCGGCGCATGCACGGTGCTCGTCGATGGGCGCCGGATCAATTCCTGCCTGACGCTTGCCGCAATGCATGAAGGCGACGAGATCACCACTATCGAGGGCCTTGCCGAGGGTGACCGGCTGCATCCGGTCCAGGCCGCCTTCATCGCCCGCGACGGTTTCCAGTGCGGCTACTGTACGCCAGGCCAGATCTGCTCGGCGGTTGGCATGCTGGGCGAGGCGCGGGCCGGCTGGCCAAGCCATGCGAGCGCCGACGTGGCAGCGGCTTCCGTCCCTCTCACCGATGCCGAGATCCGCGAGCGGATGAGCGGCAACATCTGCCGTTGCGCCGCCTATCCGAACATTGTCGCTGCAATCCGCGACGCGGCAGAGGAGGCATGAGCAATGCAGTCCTTCACTTATGAACGTGCGGCGAGTGCTGAGCAGGCGGCGGCCGCGGTTGCGGCCCGGCCGGACGCCAAGTTCATCAGCGGCGGCACCAACCTGCTCGACCTGATGAAGCTCGAGATCGAGCGCCCAGCGCATCTCGTCGACATCAGCCGGCTGCCGCTTGATCGGATCGAGGAGACGGCGGAAGGCGGGCTTCGGGTCGGCGCCCAGGTCCGCAATAGCAATCTCGCCGCCGACCCGCGGGTAAGGTCGCGCTACCCGATGCTCACGCAAGCGCTGCTGGCGGGAGCGTCCGGCCAGATACGCAACAAGGCCTCGACCAGCGGCAATCTCCTGCAGCGCACGCGCTGCCCCTATTTCTACGACCGCAACATGCCCTGCAACAAGCGCCAGCCGGGTTCGGGCTGCGCGGCACTTCAGGGCTTCAACCGCATGCACGCCGTGCTCGGCGCGAGCAAAGCCTGCATCGCGGTCCATCCTTCCGACATGGCGATCGCCATGTCCGGGCTCGACGCCAGGATCGAGACCGTCTCGCCCGGCGGAGAGACCCGCACGATCCCGATCGGCGATTTCCATCGATTGCCTGAGGCGACGCCCCAGGTGGAGACCGTGCTCGGCCACGGCGAAATAGTCGTTGCGGTTGCCCTGCCGCCATCACCGCCCGGCCGACAGCTTTACCGCAAGGTGCGCGACCGTGCTTCCTACGCCTTCGCGCTGGTGTCGGTGGCAGCAATCCTCGAGAAAAGCGGCGACCGTATCCGAAGCGCTCGGATCGCCATGGGCGGCGTGGCAGCGAAACCCTGGCGCGCGACGGAGGCGGAGCGCGCGCTGGCAGGCGCGGCGGCGTCCGACGGTGCCTTTAGCGACGCGGCCGAAGCCGCGCTCGCCGGAGCCGTGGGGCATGGCGCCAATGATTTCAAGATCCCGCTGGCGAAACGGACGATGCGGCACACGCTCGCTGCTGCCGCCGAGAGTGCATGAGGCGACACGGTGACAGAGACGACGACCCCGAACCGCGGTTCCCAGATGCAGGCGCCGAGCAGGAGATCGATATGAAACTCACGCGACGCGCCGTTGCCGCCGCGGGTGGCGGCCTTCTCGTCTCTGCCGCCACAGCCTGGGGCGCCACATCCGATCCGGGAGCTCGTCACGGGCTCGAGGCCGCCGTCGACGCCTTCTTTGCCGGCCGGGCCTCTGGCGACTGGACGGCATTCCTTGATTGTTGCGATGAGACGATGACCTTCCAATTCCCTGTCGGCGAGCAACGAGGCCGACACGGACCGCCGGAAGGCAAGCGGGCACTCGCAGCCTGGACCGCCGCGCATCAAGCGCAGGGAAACAGGATCACGAAATCGACCGTCGATCTCAAGCTCTTCGCCGCCGACTGGGTCATCGTCTGCGATCGCGGGAGCGGGACAATCGGTGGCGCGCCCTACACTGGCCTGCATGCGATCTTCATGCGAGCCGGCCCGACAGGGAGGCTGGTCGAGTTTCGCGAGTATTTCGGCGAGATCGCCGCGTGAGTTCCGGCCGCCGCGCGACGAACATAAAGGTGCGAGGAAGCGGCGTCGTCGCGGCCTCGATGCTTCCGAACTCCAGATGAAAAATCTTTAGGTGACTTATGAACGAGACCATACCCGGACTGCCCGGCTCCGCCACCCATTCAAGGGTGAAACCTCGTGCCGATGTTGGCATCATCGGGCGGCCGATCGACCGCATCGACGGTCCGCTCAAAGTGACGGGCGGCGCCACATACGCTTACGAGAATGAGCTGGATGGTACAGCCTATGGCTACATTCTCGGCGCCTCCGTCGCCAAGGGCCGCATCGCCGAGATCGACACGGCCGAAGCCGAACGGGCGCCGGCAGTGCTGCTCGTCATGACGCACCGGAATGCGCCGGCCCAGCCGGATTTCGGCCCAACGGTCACGCCAACGGTGCCGGAGGTCTTCACGCGCCCCCGGCCCGCGCTCAACAGCGATCGGGTACGGTATTACGACGAGCCGGTCGCGCTGGTCGTTGCGGAGACGTTCGAGGCTGCACGCGCTGCTGCGGGCCTCATCAGAGTACGCTACGACGAGGAGCCGGGCCTCTACGATCTACCGGGACATATCGCCGACGCCTACGCGCCAAAGCGGACCAATGCCGGCTTCGAGACCGACAGCGTGGTCGGCGACTTCGAGCGCGCCTTTGCGACGGCGCCGATCAAGATCGACTCCACTTACGGGACCCCCTTCGAACATCACAATCCGATGGAGCCGCATGCGACGCTTGCTGCCTGGTCAGGCAACGAGCTGACGATCCGTACATCGGCGCAGACCCTCGCGAACTTCCGGGCCGGGGTCGCCAGCACGCTTCGCATCCCGCTCGAGCGAGTGCGCATCGTCAGCCCCTTCATCGGCGGAGGCTTCGGCTCCAAGCTGATTGCCCATGCCGACACGATCCTGGCCGCACTTGCAGCGCAGGTGCTGCAGCGCCCCGTGAAGATCGCGCTGACGCGACAACAGATGTTCGCCAATGCCGGTCATCGCGCAGAGATGGTCCAACAGGTACGTCTCGGCGCGGACACTGACGGGCGGCTCACCGGGATCGCGCACGATGTCTGGTCGGCAACGTCCAGCTTCGAGGAGTACTGCGAACAAACGGCAGTTTTTGCGCGCTCGCTCTACGCGGCGCCGAACCGTCTCACCCGCCATCGCCTGGTTCCGCTGGACATCAACCGCGGCGAATGGATGCGCTCTCCCGGCGAAGCGCCCGGCATGCTGGCTTTCGAATGCGCCATGGATGAGCTCGCCGAGCGCGCCGGTCTGGACCCGATCGAACTCAGGATCCGCAACGAACCGGCACAGGATCCCGAGCGCGGCGTGCCGTTCTCCACCCGCAATCTCGTCGCCTGCATGGAGGAAGGCGCCCGCCGTTTCGGCTGGGAGCGGAGAAACCCGACACCGGGCCGAACTCGGGAGGGCCGCAAGCTTATCGGCCACGGCATGGCGGCGGCGATCCGTCCGAACTATATCGGCGCGGCGACGGCGCGGGTTGCGATCGACCGGGACGGTCGGGTGACGGCGCGGCTCGACGTGACCGATATTGGGACCGGCACCTATACGATCCTGACCCAGATTGCCGCCGAGAGCCTCGGCCTGCCGATCTCGTCCGTCAAGGTGGAGCTCGGCGACAGCCGCTTCCCGCGTACCGCCGGCTCCGGCGGGTCCTGGGGCGCAGCAAGCGCGGGTTCGGCCTTGTATAATGCGTGCAACGTCCTCAAGGAACGGATCCTGGAGGCGGCGCAGTCGAACGAAGCCTCGCCGTTGCGCGGCGCGAACGCCACCGAGGCAAGCTTTGCCGACGGCGAGGTCAGGGTCGGCCAGCGATCGGCGAGCCTGGCCGATCTTATCCGAGGGATCTCTCCCGACGGGCTCGAAGCCGAAGGCTCCGTAGCCGCGGGCGCCACCACCCAGTCATACAAGACCTATTCGCAGCATTCCTATGGCGCGCATTTCGCAGAGGTCGCTGTCGATTGCGATACCGGTGAAATCCGCATGCGCCGGATGCTGGCTGTGATCGGCGCGGGCCGTATCCTCAACGCCAAGACCGCGCGCTCGCAAATCATCGGCGGCATGACCTGGGGGATCGGTGCAGCGCTGATGGAGCAGACGGTGCTCGACCCGCGCTATGGCCACTTCGTCAATCACGATCTTGCCGAGTATCATGTGCCGGTCAATGGCGATGTCCCCGATATGGAGGTCGCCTTCCTCGAGGAAGACGACGACAAGGCCAACCCGCTTGGCGCAAAGGGTCTCGGCGAGCTCGGCGTGTGCGGTGCGGGGGCTGCTGTCGCCAACGCCGTTTACAACGCGGCCGGCGTGCGAGTGCGTGAATTTCCCATCACCTTGGACAAGGTGCTGCCTGCCTTACCTGTGATCGCCATTTGACCCTCTCCTCCCTCGCCCTCAACGGTGACCAGGTCGAAACGGATCGCTATTTCTGCGCCATCGACGGTGACGCCGGTGGTTGACAGCGCTTTCCGGCCCTTCCATACAAACGCCGTCAATGTTCTCAGGGCGGGGTGAAAGTCCCCACCGGCGGTAAGGGTCTCGGCCCAAGCCCGCGAGCGCTCTCCGGTTAGCCGGAGGGGTCAGCAGATCCGGTGTGATTCCGGAGCCGACGGTCACAGTCCGGATGGAAGAGAACGAAATGGAAGACGGTCCGCTTTCGCGGTTCGGACTCCGTATCGTGCGTCCTGATTCTGGTTCGAAACGGAAGGATGGACCCATGAATCAGCATTCCCACAACGACTATGAAACGATCCGCGTTGCCGTCATTCGCGCGCGTTGGCATGCCGATATCGTCGACCAATGCGTTGAAGCATTCGAGGCGGAACTGGCGGTTCTCGGAGAGAAACGCTTTGCCGTCGATGTCTTCGATGTGCCTGGCGCTTATGAGATTCCCCTGCATGCAAATACGCTTGCCGTGACCGGCCGCTATGCCGCTATCCTCGGCGCCGCGTTCGTCGTCAATGGCGGCATCTACCGGCACGAGTTTGTTGCAAGCGCGGTCATCGACGGCATGATGAATGTGCAATTGTCGACTGGCGTGCCGGTGCTTTCGGCGGTGCTGACGCCGCATAATTACCATGACAGCGCGGACCATCACCGCTTCTTCTTCGAGCATTTCAGGGTCAAAGGCAAAGAGGCGGCCGGTGCCTGCGTGCAACTGCTGGCGGCACGCGAACACATCGCGGCGTGAAACCTCCACCGCCGGGTGGAAATCCCGGTAAGGCGCTGTAGTATCTCACGAAGCAGGAGGATGCCGGTGCAGACCAAGAAGATCATCAATGACGGCAATCGCTCCGTCGACGAGATGCTGGAGGGTATTCTGGCCGCGCATCCGCGCCACCTCAGAAGCGCGGACGGCAGTCCGCGCGCCATTATCGCCCGCGACGGACCGCGCCCAGACAAGGTCGGCCTTGTCATCGGCGGCGGCTCGGGCCATGAGCCGACCTTCCTCGGCTTCGTCGGCAAGGGGCTGGCCGACGCCGCCGCGATCGGCAATGTCTTCGCCTCGCCGCCGCCGGACCCGATCCTCGAATGCGCCCAGGCGGCCAGCGGTGGCGCCGGCGTGCTGTTCATGTACGGCAACTATGCCGGCGACGTGATGAACTTCGACATGGCCGCCGAAATGGCAGCAATGGACGACATCGAGGTGCGCACCGTGCTGACCACCGACGATGTCGCCTCGGCGCCGCGCGACCAGAGGCAGAAGCGGCGCGGCGTCGCCGGCAATTTCTTCATCTTCAAGGCCGCCGGTGCCGCATGCGACCAGATGCTGTCATTCGATGAATGCGAGCGTATCGCCAGGAAAGCCAACGATCACACCTTCACCATGGGCGTGGCGCTGTCGCCCTGCTCGCTGCCGCAGACCCGCCGGCCCAATTTCGAGATCGGCCCGGACGAAATGGAGATCGGCATGGGCATCCACGGCGAGCCAGGCACCGCGCGTGGAAAGTTGAAAACGGCCGACGAGATCACCGACGAAATGCTGGACAAGGTCCTCGACGAGATGGCGCCGGCGCGCGGCGATAAGGTCGCCGTTCTGGTCAATTCGCTCGGCTCAACGCCGTTGATGGAGCTCTACATTATGAACCGACGCGTCAAGCAGAGGCTGGATGACGTCGGTATTTCCGTCCACGCGACCTGGGTCGGCAATTACTGCACCTCTCTCGAAATGGCCGGCGCCTCGGTGACGCTGATGCATCTCGACGGCGAGTTGCAGGGGATGCTCGACCATCCTTGCGACTGCGCCATGTTCCGCGCCGGCTGAGAAAGCATCATGACCTCGATCGATTCAGTCGGCTTGAAAAGAATGTTCGATGAGATCGCGGCGGCGATCGACGCCGACAAGGACAGGCTCTGCCAACTCGACGGCGTCATCGGCGACGCCGACCATGGCATCGCCATGGCACTAGGCTTCACTGCTGCGCGCGATGCACTAGCGCAACTCGACCTCGCGGCGACCGAGCCGACGGCGCTGCTCAACACTGCGGCGAAATCCTTCCTCAACGCGGTCGGCGCCTCGTCAGGCCCGCTCTATGCGACCGCCTTCATGCGCGGTGCGGCCGCCGTCAAAGGCAAGGCAATTCTGGAGGACGCTGACATCATCGCCATGCTCCGGGCGATGGCGCAAGGCATCCAGGATCGCGGCAAGGCCGAGCTCGGCGAAAAGACCATGGTCGACGCCTGGCTGCCGGCGGCGCAAGCAGCGGGTGCCGCGCAGGAAGCTGGCAAGAGCCTGTCCGAGAGCCTGGAGGCTGCACTTGCAGCGGCCGAACGAGGTGCCGAGGCGACCAAGGACATGATCGCCGCCAAGGGCCGCTCATCGCGGCTCGGCGAGCGCTCGCTCGGGCATATGGACCCCGGCGCCGCATCGGCGGTGACGATCATCAGAGCGATGCGGAACAGTCTGGCTTAACCCCGCTTCGCCGCGTCGAGCCTGTCGATCGCCTGGACATTGCCGGCCGATGGTCCCTTCTCATCGAATTCCGATGCAAGCCATGCATCGACGATCGACTTGGCCAGTTCCGGGCCGATGACGCGGGCGCCCATGGTGATGATCTGGGCGTTGTTGGATTTTGCCGCGCGCTCGGCCGAATAGGTGTCGTGGGTGAGTGCGGCGCGAATGCCGGGCACCTTGTTGGCGGATATGGATACGCCGATGCCGGTGCCGCAAAACAGGATGCCGCGATCGTTTTCGCCGTCCAGGATGGTCTGCGCGAGCTTCTGTGACAGGTCGGCATAGTAGCCCGACTGGCTGAGGTCGCTAACCGTGAGGCCGGGCTGGGTAGCGAGGTGAGCGGCAATGACGTCGAGCAGCGGCTTGCCGGCGCTATCAGCTCCAATGGCAATTTTCATGTTCCGTTTCCTTCCTGTTTGATGATTCAGATCGCCGCCGAGGCGCGCTTGAGGATGTCGATATAGCCGTCCGCCTGCCAGGCCGAGCGGCCGATGAACAAGCCGTCGATGTTGGGCTGGCCGACCAGTTCGGCGGCATTTTGAGGATTGACGCTGCCGCCATAAAGCACCGGCGGCACCGCCGGCAGCAGGTCGCGTGCGATTTTCTTGATTAGCGCCTGCTGCCTGTCGGCATAGTCCGAACTGGCCGGCACGCCCTTGTCGCCGATCGCCCAGACGGGCTCATAGGCAAACAGGATCGTCGCCGCCTTCGCCGCGCCTTCGAGAAACTGCAGCGCGCCGTGCACCTGCAAGGCCAGCACCGCAGCGGCCTGCCCGCTGTCGCGTTGAGCCAAGGTCTCGCCGACGCAGATGAGTGGCACGAGACCCTGCTTCACCGCCGCCGCAGTCTTCAGCCCGACAGCCTTGTCGGTCTCGCCGAAATGCTCGCGCCGTTCGCTGTGGCCGAGCTCGACCATGTCGAGCCCGCAGTCTTTCAGCATGACCGGCGAGATCTCGCCGGTCCAGGCACCGGCGTCGGCCCAATGCATGTTCTGCGCGCCGACCTTGATGCGCGTCGGCGACAGCGCTTTCTTGACCTCGCGGATCGCCGTGAAGGGCGGGATGACGAAAGGCTGGATGCGCTCGTCGAAACCGGGGACGAACTCCGCCAGCGCCTCGGCGAAAGCCAACGCCTCGGCGAGCGTCTTGTTCATTTTCCAGCTGGTGCCGACCCAATAAACCATACGTGCCCTCCTATTCTGCGATCACTGTCAGCGAAACGCCGGCACCATCCAGCGCGGCGCGCATCTGCGGCTGCGGCTCGCGGCCGGTGAAGACCGTGTCAAAGGCCTTGAGATCTGTCAGGAAGTGCAAGGCAGTGCGGCCGAATTTCCCATGATCGACCAGCAGATATTTGCGCGCTGCTGCGGCCATCATCAGCCGTTTGGTCTGGACCACTTCCTGATCCTGGTGAAAGGCAGAGGCACCATGGATGGCCGATGACGACAGGAACGCGACATCGGCGCGCAATGATTTCAGCGTGTCCTCGGCGAGCAGGCCGAAGAAGCCGTGAAACTTCTTGTTGTATTGGCCGCCGAGCGCAATCAGGTTGATGCCGGCAACGCCCGCCAAATCCTGGATGACAGCCAGATTGTTCGAGATCACCGTCAGCGGACGCAGATCGGCAAGATGCCGAGCAACGCCGCCCGCGGTTGAGCCGTCGTCGATGATCACCGTCTGACCCGGTTCGATCATCGTCACGGCAGCGGCGGCGATGCGCTTCTTCTCGTCGCCGGCCAGCCGCTGGCGGTAGCGGAAATCGCTCTCGAAAAGGCTGCTCGGCTGGATCGAGGCGCCGCCGCGCACCTTGCGCAGGAAGCCGCTTTCCTCGAGCTCGTCGAGGTCGCGGTGGACAGTCATCTTTGACACGCCGAAGCGTGAGGCAAGATCGTCGACACTGGCGGTGCCGATGTCCATCAGAAAATCCATGATGCCTTGCCGACGGCCGTCGCTCTTCATTTCCGCGGCTTCCTCGTGCAATCCGGTTCCGAGATATAACAGCAAACGTTGCACAAGCCACCAAATTTTTTGTGATAATGTTATATCTCTATGGGATGTCATGACGCTTCTGGTCGCGTCCTGTAACAAGAATTGCTGCCGGCCGAGCGCCCAGCGGTTGCGGTGGCGCGGAAATCCGGCCAGAAGCATCAGGGGCTCGACGACAACCGAACGGCCCGCAAACACTGGCTCGAAACCGGATACGGGAGACTACTGAGTGGCTCGCATCACACTGAGACAATTGCTCGATCATGCCGCCGAATACGGCTATGGCGTGCCTGCCTTCAACATGAACAATATGGAACAGGGCCTCGCCATCATGGAGGCAGCCGAGGAGACCAAATCGCCGGTTATCCTGCAGGCGAGCCGCGGCGCGCGAGCCTACGCCAACGATGTGGTGCTGGCCAAGCTGATCGACGCGCTGGTCGAAATCCATCCCGATATCCCGGTCTGCATGCATCTCGACCATGGCAACAACGAAGCGACCTGCGTCACCGCGATCCAGCACGGCTTCACCTCCGTGATGATGGACGGATCGCTGAGGGAAGACGGCAAGACGCCGGCCGACTACGCCTATAATTCCGGCATCACCCGCCGCGTCGTCGACATGGCGCATTGGGGCGGCGTCTCGGTGGAAGGCGAGATCGGCGTCCTTGGATCGCTTGAGATGGGCGGCGGCGAGCAGGAAGACGGCCATGGTGTCGAGGGCGTCATCAGCCACGACCAGCTGCTGACCGACCCGGTGCAGGCCGAACAATTCGTGCGCGACACCCGTGTCGATGCGCTGGCCGTCGCCATGGGCACCAGCCACGGCGCCTACAAGTTCAGCCGCAAGCCGGACGGCGCTGTACTGGCCATGAACGTCATCGAGGAAATCCACCGCCGTCTGCCGAGCATGCATCTCGTCATGCACGGCTCGTCCTCGGTGCCAGAGGAGTTGCAGGAGATCATCAACAAATATGGCGGCCAGATGAAGCCGACATGGGGCGTGCCGGTCGAAGAGATCCAGCGCGGCATCAAGCACGGGGTGCGCAAGATCAATATCGATACCGACAACCGCATGGCGCTGACCGGCGCAATCCGCAAGGTGCTGACCGAGAACCCGAGCGAATTCGATCCGCGCAAATATTTGACGCCGGCAATGGCCGCGATGCGGAAGCTGTGCAAGGAGCGCTTCGAGCAATTCGGCACCGCCGGCAACGCACCGAAGATCAAGCCGCTGCCGCTGTCGGAAATGGCCAAGCGCTACAAGTCCGGAAGCCTCGATCCGAAATTTGGCTGACGTATTCCGGTTCTGAGCAGGAGCTGCCTCAGCTCCTGCTCATCCGATCATGCTCGCGGCAAGAGATCGGCCCTGCCGGTCTCTATAAATGGTGCCCAGTAGTCGACCGACTCGCGGATCATGGCGATGACCTCGTGGTCGACGGGCTCGCGCTCGCGGAACGACAATTCGAGGCAGATCTCGTTGTCGACGCCGCCGCCACGGCGAACCGTCTCCAGCAGCTTTTCCGGCGTGATGCGGCCGTCCTTGTTGTGAGCGGCAATGAACGGCCAGTGACCACCCTTGTTCATCGACGACTGCTTGACGTGGATGATCGGCGATTTCCTGGGAAAGGCTTCGGCCCAGGCATAAGGGTCGGTGTCCGCCGGATTGCTCGAGGTCACGTCGCCATGGTCGATGTCGACCATCATCTTGAACGGGACGGCCATGCCGGCCGCTTCGATCTCGCGCTGCAGTGCACGGCAGCTTTCGATCGTATGGCCGAATTCGCGGCCGACCGACATCGGCTCCCAGAACAGGTAGGTCAAGCCGGCTGCTTTGGCATGCTCGGCGACCTCGCGCCAGCATTCCAGCGCGATGTCGAAAAGCCGCGCGCGACGCTCCGGATTGTCGTAATCCCGGTGGGTGAAGATCGCGAATTGCGTGCCCATGCCCGCGGCGCCGAGCTCGGCCGAAACTTCTGAAAAGGTCTTGAACCAGTCGACGTAGTAGCGCCGCACGTCGGCATCGGGATGGCCGAAATGATTGAGCCGGCCGTAAGGGCCGGTCATCGCGGAGGTCACGCGCACACCGGTGCGGTTGAGCGCGGAGCGGAACAGGCGGACGAATTTGGCGATCGTCGCCGCCGGCCAGCCGGGATTGACGAATTCATGGGTGAGTTGGACGTCCCTGATACCGATCTGATAGGCGATCGCGTCGATCAGGTCGTCCGGCTCCGCAAAGCGGTTGACCAGCGGATTGGTGTTGAGCGAAAGCGTAAAGGCCATCAGCCGGCCTTTGCCAGCCGGCTCGAGCACCAGTCCTCGAAGGCGGTTCTTTCCGCGGCGGACAGATGCAGGCCGTGCTTGGTGCGCCTTTCGAGAATATCGGCGGCGGTCTCGGCCCATTCATGCTCGAACAGGTAATTGGCTTCGCGCTCGAAAAAATCCTTGCCGAAGCGCCGGCCCAGTTCGGCGAGCGAGGTGGCCGCGCCGACCAGATCGCGCGTCCTTGTGCCGTAGAGCCTGCCGTAATGCTTGACCAGCAATGCCGGCATCCAGGGAAATTCATGGCCGAGGTCGCCCAGAAACTGCTCGAAATCGGCATTGGCGATATCGCCGCCCGGCAGGTGCCCTTTCGAGGTCCACGGCTTGCCCATTTTCGGCAAGAACGGGGCGATACGGTCGAGCGCGTGCTCGGCCAATTTGCGGAAGGTGGTGATCTTGCCGCCGAAGACCGAAAGCAGCGGCGCCTGCCCAGCCGGTGCGTCGAGTTCGAATATGTAATCGCGGGTCACCGCGCTCGGATTGTCGGCATTGTCGTCATAGAGCGGCCTGACGCCGGAAAACGAGTAGACGACGTCGCTTCGTGCGAGCTGGCGCTTGAAGTAGCGATTGACTGCCTTGATCAGGTAATCGATCTCGCTCGCATCGGCGGTCACGTCCTCCGGTCGCCCTTCATAGGGAATGTCAGTGGTGCCGATCAGCGCCAGATCGTTCTGATAGGGATTGATGAAGATCACCCGCTTGTCGCTGTTCTGAACGAGATAGGCCTGCCGCCCTTCCCAGAATTTCGGCACAACGATGTGGCTGCCCTTGACCAGGCGCACGTTGCGCCTGGAATTCTGGCCGGCGACGCGGTTGATGACGTCGTTGACCCAGGGTCCGGCGGCGTTGATCAGCGCCCGTGCCCGGACTGTGGTCCTGACGCCGGTTCGACCGTCGCGCATCTCCACCGACCACAGGCCGTTTTCGCGACGGGCGGCTGTGCAGGCGGTGCGGGTGAATATCCTGGCTCCGCGCTCGGCGGCGTCGAGCGCGTCGATGACGACCAGGCGAGCGTCATCGACCCAACAGTCGGAATATTCGAAGCCGCGCTTGAAGGCGTCCTTGATCGGCGCGCCTTCGGGCGCGGCGCGCAGGTCGAGCGTACGCGTGGCCGGCAGCCGCTTGCGGCCGCCAAGATGGTCGTAGAGGAACAGGCCGAGCCGGACCAGCCAGGCCGGCCGGTCATCGGGGCTGTGTGGCAGCACGAAGCGCATCGGCCAGATGATGTGCGGCGCGGATTCGAGCAGCACCTCGCGTTCGATCAGCGCCTCCCGCACCAGGCGGAACTCGTAATATTCGAGATAGCGCAAACCGCCATGAACGAGCTTTCCCGATCGCGAACTGGTGCCCTCGGCAAGATCGTCCTTTTCGCAAAGAATGACCGACAGGCCCCGGCCGGCCGCATCGCGCGCGATTCCGGCGCCATTGACACCGCCGCCGATGACGAAGAGGTCGACGATTTCGGTTTCACCGTTCATCTCGCTCTATGCCCTGTCGTCAGCATGGATTGACCGGAGGCAGCCCGGCGATGTAGCGGCGCACTTCCTCGGCCGCCTGCTCGGCCGCGTAGGTCACGGTGCGTACCGACGCGCCGGCGATATGCGGCGTCAGCGTCACGTTCGGCAGTTGCAACAGCGGCCAGTCGGCAGGCACCGGCTCGACGGCGAACGTCTCCAGCATAGCGCTGCCGATCTGCCCCGAGACGAGCGCCTCGTAGAGCGCATCGTAGTCGACCAGCGGTCCGCGCGCGGTATTGACGAAGATTACGCCGGGTTTCATCCGGGCGATGGCGTTCTTGCCGATCAGGCCGCGCGTCTCCTCGGTGACCCGGGAATGCAGCGTGACCACATCGGAGCGCGACAGCAGATCGTCCAGCGCAACCAGTTCGACGCCGGCATTGCGGTCCTCGGCGCTCAATTGCACATAGGGATCGCAAACCAGGATGCGGCAGCCGAAGGCGCGCAGCAGGCGAACCAGCCTGGTGCCGATATTGCCGTAGCCGATGACGCCGACGGTCATTTCGTTGAGCTCGCGGCCGGTGCGATCGGCGCGGTAGAGATCGCCGCGCCATTCGCCCTTGCGCAAGGCTTCGTGACCGACGCGGATCAGCCGCGTTTCAGCGAGAATGGCGCCGATGGTGAACTCGGCCACGGCGCTGGCGTTGCGGCCGGGCACATTGACCACGGTGATGTCGTGGGCCTTGGCGGCGGCCATGTCGATGTTGATCGGTCCGCCGCGCGAGACCGCAACCAGCTTGAGCGTGGGCAGGCGCTGCATCATGCTTTCGGAGAGCGGCGCAAGCTGGGTGACGAAGATTTCGGCGTCGCCGATGAAATCCACCACCTCGTCGGGATCGCCGAAATACTCCTTGACCTTGTCCAGACCAAGCGCGGCATTGCCGAATTGCATCGGCTCGTCGGGCCAAGCGGTCTCAATGCTGCGGATGTCGAGATTGTCGCCGCAGGCCGCCTCGATTTTCTCGCGAAACACTTCCGGAAGCATGAAGCGGTCGCCGATGATCGCAATTTTCTTGGGCATGCTCTTCTCAATTCACGTCGGTTTGCCTGGACGCGGCCATCGAGCGCCAGACCGGCCGCAGCGCCTCATGCGCCAATGTGTAGGACGGAGCCATCGCCTCATAGGCAGCGGCAAGTTTCCGATCGCTGGGTTCGGCCGTCCGGAGCAAAGGCGTGACCCATTCGCTGACGCAATCGTCCATCGATGCGTATTGGCCGACGCAGACCGCAGCAATCATTGCGGCGCCCGCAGCACCGGCCTCCTCGCGTTCGCTGGTGCGAATGTCGGCTCCGACCGCAGCACCCAGGATCTCGCGCAGAGCCGGGCTCCTGGCCGCTCCGCCGGTCAGGCGGATTTCCTTGGGCAGTGGCCCCATGGCGGCGTAGCAATCGCGTGCCGCGAAAGCCAGCCCCTCGAACACCGCGCGGACCATGTCGGCATAGCCGTGCCTGGACGAAATGCCGATGAAGCCGGCCCTGGCATTGGCATCGACGAACGGGCCGCGCTCGCCGGCCTCCGAGACATAGGGCTGGTAGAGCAGCGAGCCTGGCTCGGACGACGATATCCACTGGTCGACCAGCGCGATCATCTCGCCATTGGTCCGCGTAATACCTTGCGAGGCGAGAATGCCGGAGGCGAGGCCAAGGACCCAGTCGATATTGAGCGTTGCCGCCATGTTCGACTGCATCTGCGCAAAGACGCCGGGTGCCGGCATCGTCATCGTGTAGCCGGTTGCAGCCTCGTTGAGCAGAACCTCGTCCGGCGTTTCGGCAAGCCGCATATGCATTCCGGTGGAGCCGATGATCGAGCATCCCGGCTTGCGTTCGCGATCGAACAGGCCGGCGCCGAGCGCCGTGCAGGCGACATCGACATAGGCCAGAACGACCGGTGTGCCGGCGAGCAGGCCAGTCGCATCGGCTGCTGCCACCGACAGCGAGGTGCTTTGCCTGGTGCCATCGACGATGGGCGGCAACAGATGCCGGAGATCGGTGACGCCGAGTACCTCGAGCACATCATCGCAATAGCCGCGCGTGCGGAAGTCGCCGAAGGTGAAGGTGCCCTCGGACGGGTCGGTGGCGCGATGGCCGGTCAACTTGAAATAGAGCCAGTCCTTGCAGTGGAACGCCGTCGCTGCATTGGCAAGCATCGCGGGCATGTGGCGCTTCATGAACACGAACTGCGATCCCTGCTGGCAGGCAGCGAGTCCGCTGCCGGTCTTTTCGAAGCGCAGCCGGTCCTCCGGCCGCGCGCGGATCTCCTCGACGACCGCGGCAGCGCGCGCGTCGAGCCACAGCCAGCCCTTGGCAACCGGCTCGCCATCCTTGTCGATCAGCCAGGTACCGTCGCCCTGCCCGGTCACGGCGATGGCAATGGTCCGGCTGGCGAGATCCGGCACCTTGTCGGCAAGCTCGCGCAAGGTCGTCGCGGTATCGGCCCAGGTGCGTGTCAGGTCCTGCTCGGCGCCGCCGCCCGGCAGTGTCTCGTATTTATTGGGCAGCGCGGCGGACGCGATCTGCCTGCCCGCCGTGTCAAAGGCGACGGATTTTATGACAGACGTGCCGGCGTCGATGCCGATCAGCACATCCTGCATCAAGCAAGCTCCGTGCCGTGCGAAATGGCATTGCCGCTCGCCTGATCGAAGACGTGAAGGTTTTTCGGATCGATGCTGATCTTGATCGGCGCGCCAAGCTCCAAGCGGGTTCGGTCATGTTCGACCAGGACCAGCGAACCGCCGGCGAAATCGGCGGCGATATGGGTCTGGTCGCCGAGCCATTGATTGGCCGAAACCGTCGCCGGCACACCATCCTTCGAGCGGCGGACCGCATAGGGCCTGACGCCGATGACGACGCGCTGCCGGTTGAGCAATTCGTCGCGAACCGGGCCGCTGAACGCATCCTTGTCGTAGTCGAGCGAAAGCCCGTCGGGCAGCTTGAGACTGATCTTGCCGGCAGCCGTGCCGACATAGGCCTCGAAGACATTCATCGGCGGCTCGCCAACGAAGGTGCCGGTGAACAGGTTTGCCGGCCGCTCCTTGAGCCTGTCAGGCGTATCGAACTGCTGCAGCACGCCGCCCTCCATGACAGCGATGCGATCGGCCAGCGCATTGGCCTCGGTCTGGTCGTGGGTGACCAGAATCGCGGTCAGGCCACGCTCCTTGATGAAATGCTTGATGCGGCCGCGCAGCACGGCGCGAAGCTGCGGCTCGAGCTGGCCCATCGGCTCGTCCAGCAGATGCAGGTCGGCCTCGCGGATCAGCGCCCGGCCGAGGCTGGCGCGCTGCTGCTGGCCGCCGGAGATCGAGCTCGGATAGCGCTCGAGAATGTCCTCGATCTCGAGCAGCTTGGCGATGTTGGCAACCTTTGCATCGACCGCACTCTTCGCCAGCCTGGCGGCCTTGAGGGCGAAGGCCATGTTCTCGCGCACGGTCAGCGGCGGGTAGAGCGAATAGCCCTCGAAGGCCATTGCGACGTTGCGCCTGACCGGCGGCAACGTGTGCACCTTGCGGCCGGCAACCGAGATGCTACCCCGCGAGACCTCTTCGAAGCCTGCGATCATGCGCAATGTCGAGGTCTTGCCGCAGCCGGACGAGCCGAGCAGCGCCACGATCTCGCCCTTGGCGATTTCCATCGTCAGGTTCTTGACGGCGTGTACGCCACGGTCGATCGGACCGTAGAACTTGTCGATGCCCGAAATGGTGATTGCGGTCGGGCTCATGCCGCTTCTCCGCTGCGCAAATTGACGACGTTTTTCGAGCCGATGCGCTCGCCGCTTGTGCGATCGAACAAAAGGGCGCTTTTACTGTCGACGGCAATGTAGACCTTGCCCTCGGATTGGCCCGGTGTCCCGGAAGGACGCGAAACCAGGATTTCACGGCCGCGCACGGTGCGCACCAGCGTGACGATCTTCTCGTTGAGCGGCGTCTCGGCCTCGACCGTCACCGGGATGGCGCCGGGCGTGCGTTCATCGACAAACGCCAGCGCCTCCGGCCGCAAACCGATCACGCAGTCGCGGCCGACCGCCGCCTCATGAGCGCCGGCAAGATGGACCTGGACGTTGGACAGGCCGACATAGATGCCCTTGGCGTCCCGCGCCGGCTTGACGTCCAGAAGGTTGATGGTCGGGTCGCCGAACAGCCGGGCAATCTCGACATTGGCCGGCTCGCGATAGATCTGCTCGGGCGTGCCGAGCTGTTTGACGACGCCCTGCGACATCACCGCGATGCGGTCGCCGAGCGCCATCGCTTCCTTGTAGTCCTGGGTGACGTAGATGACGGTCGCGCCACGATCCGCCAGCAGTCTTGGCAATTCCAGCCGCATTTCGAAGCGCAATTTGGCATCGACGTTGCGCAAGGGATCATCGAGCAGCAGCAGCGGCGGCGAGCCGACCAGGGCGCGGGCAAGCGCGGTGCGTTGCTTCTGGCCATTGGACAGCGCCCGCGGCTTGTGGCTGAGCACATGGCCGATTTTCAACAGCTTGGCGACGCTCTCGACGCCGGTCTTTATCGTGCCTTGCGATGAGTGCTTCGCCTGCAGCGGCGTCGCAATGTTATCGAACGCCGTCATATGCGGGAACAGCGCGAAGTTCTGAAATGCCATGCCGACGCCGCGGAACTCGGCGTCGAGATCGGTCATGTCCTCGCCGCCGATGAGTATCTTTCCCTCGTCGGGGTCGATGACGCCGGCCACCAGCCGCAGCAGCACGGTCTTGCCGGCGCCGGACGGCCCGAACAGGACCAGCGTTTCGCCGTCGGCGACGGTTAGCGACAGATTGTCGAGAACAGTCTGGCTTTTATAGCGCTTGACGATGTTTCGCAGTTCGAGGCTTGCCATCGGACTATCCTTTCACCGCGCCAAGCGACAGGCCTTCGACGAGATAGCGTTGCGCATAGAGCGCGAGCGCCAGCGTTGGCGTGATCGACAGCACGATCGCCGCCGAGATCTGGCCATACTGGATGCCCGAGGAGGTGATGAAGGCGAGCGCGCCGACCGTCACCGGCTGCTTGTCGGCCGAGGCGAGCACCAGCGCAAAGACGAAGTTGTTCCAGGCAAAGATGAAGGCGAGCAGACCGGCAGCGGCAATGCCTGGGCCGGCGAGCGGCAGCGCGATCTTGCGGAAGGTGGCAAACCAGGAATGTCCGGCGATGCGGTAGGCGTATTCGATGTCGGCGGGAATGTCCTCGAAATAGCCGCGCACGATCCACAGGATCAACGGCAGGCAGATCAACTGATAGACCCAGATCAGCCCGATATAGGTGTTGGCCAGCCCGAGCTTCTGGAAATAGAGGGTGAGCGGCAGGAGCACCAGCAGCGCCGGCGCAAACCGGAACGACAGCAGCGTAAAGGCAATGTCCTCCGAGCCGCGGAATTTGTGCCGCGCAAAGGCGTAGGCCGCCGGAACGCCGAGCAGCAACGCGACGGCAACCGAGGTGACCGACAGGAAGACGGAATTCCAGAGGTTGCGCATGAAGGCGATGTCGAGCGTGCCGGCCGCCGTCATCAGCTTGCCGGTGATCAAGGCAGTGTAGTTGGCGAGCGTCGGCTCGAAGACAAGCTGCGGCGGAATCCGCAGGATTGTCTCGTTGGTCTGGAACGACATCATCAGAATCCAGACGATCGGGAACATGAAGAAGATCACGACCAGCGCCAGGGCAATGCCGCGCAGGATGCGTTCGAGAAGCGAGGTGTGTTCCACGCCAGCCTCCTATGCCTGGCCGCGGGCGCGTTCGCGCAGCCGCAGCCAGTTCTTGATGAAAATGTTCGAGAGGAAATAGGTGATCGCCCACAGGATGATCATCAGTGCCGCCGAGCGGCCGACATTGGTCGACTGGAAGAAATTGAGATAGGCCTCGACCTGGAACACGGTCAGCGTGTCGCCCGGACCGCCCTGCGTCATGGCGTAGATGATGTCGAACTGCTGGATGGAATCAAGCAGGCGGAACAGGGTCGCCGTCAGGATGTAGGGGGTCAGCATCGGCAGTGTGATGCGGAAGAAGACGAAGCTGCGTGGCACGCCGTCGAGTGCTGCCGCCTCGAAGGGCTGCGTCGGCAGGCTGCGCAGGCCTGCAAGCAGCAGGATCATGATGAAGGGCGTGTAGACCCAAATGTCGACGAGCACGACGGTGAGCAGCGCCGTCGACGGAGACGAGGCCCAGCGGAAATCCTGCAACCCGATCAGGCTGGCGAGATAGCTGAGCACGCCGAAACCGGGATTGGTCATCAGCTTCCACATCAACGCGGCGAGCGCCGGCGCCGTCATCAGCGGCATCAGCAGCATGATCGAGATGAAGTTGTTCAGCGTCGAGCGCTTTTGCAGCAGCATGGCGATGCCGAGACCGAGAAGCAGTTCAAGCACAACGGTGATGCCGGCGTAGAGCAGCGAGATCTCCAGCGTGTTCCAGAACTTCGGGTCGGTGAAGAAGGAGATATAGTTGTCGCCCCAGTTGAACTGCCGCGCCCAGGGTTGGCTCAACCGGTAGCGCTGGAACGAATAGACCACCGACGTCAGGAACGGGATCAGGATGCCGATGCAGACCAGCAGAGCCGGCAGGCTGAGGAGATAGGGCAGCACCCGCTTGCTGATCCTGAAGCCCGACCGCCTGTTTCTTTGTATTGTCGCCGCAGTCATCGGCTGCTCCGTCATCCTGTTGCTTCGCCGTCCCGGCCGCCCAAGGGAGCAAGGCGGCCGGTCGGGCGAGCAGGCGGCACCTTTCGGGACCGCGTCGCAAACGTATCACATCTCAAAGGCTGGCCCGCGGACGGGTCAGCCTTGGCCGCGGCTTAGCCGAGCCCGGCTTCCTTGAGCTGGCTGTTGATGCTCTCGGCCAGCTTGTCGAGGCCCTCGTCGACCGGCACTTCCTTGGCCACCATCTTCTGCAGCGTCGCCGCCCATTCGGTGGTGAGATCGAAGAACAGCGGCTGCGGGGTGAACTTGATGCTGGCGCCCGGCGCCGAGACGTCGAACATCTCGACATAACCCGGATAGCTCTTGTTCAGCTTCTCGCGGAACATCTCGTCGTTCCAGACCGACTGACGAACCGGATTGACGAAGTCCATCTTGGTCGCACCGAACAATGCATGCTCGGGTCCGGATGCCCATTGCATGAAGTACCAGGTGGCGTCCTTGTCCTTGGAGAAGTTGGACATCGACAGCGACCAGATCCAGATATTGGGCGTCGGCGCCTTGGCGGCAGGATTGGCCTTGAATGCCGAAAAGGCGAGCTTGCCGGCCATCTTGTTGTCGCCGCCATTCATGAAGTAGCCAAGGATGTCGGCGTCGTAAATCATCGCCGAAGCACCTGCACCGAGATCGGTGCCGACCTGGTACCAGGTGTAGGTCGACCAGTCCTTCGGGCCGCTCTCCTGGATCATCTGGACCCACTGCTTGTGGAAAGCCTTGGATTCGGCGGTGTTCATAGCGGCCGACAGCTTGCCGTCAGCCGAGACGTTCAGGTCCTTCTGGTCGAAATTGGCGTAGGCCGACAGGAAGCCCGGGTGGATCGTTGCCCAGGAGCGCGAGCCGCGCACGCCGATGCCGTAGACGCCACCGCCGACGTCCTTGGTGAGCTTCGCCGCCGTAGCGACCATCTCATCCATATTGCCGGGAACGCTGACGCCGACCTTGTCGAACATGCCCTTGTTGTAGGTGATGTTGTTCTGCTCGAAGCCCCACGGAATGCACCATTGCTTGGCGTCCGCCGAACCGAGGGCGCCGCCCGGCTGGCCGTTCCAGGCGCAGGAGTTCTTGACGCCGGGCAGGAAGTCGTCCCAGGCATATTTCGGGTTGGTCTTGGCCGGATCCTTGATCCATTCGTTGAGGTCGGTGATCCAGCCGGCCGGACCGTAGGTCCAGGTCATGTAGGCGCCGGTCATGAAGGCATCGTATTCGGGCGAGCTGGCCGACAGCGCGGCGGTAACCTTGTCGAAATAGACGTCTTCGGGGAACACGTCATAGACGACTTCCATGCCGGTCAGCTTCTTGAAATTGTCGAGGTTGGCAATCATCGCATCGGCGTAAGGATGCTTGTTGAGCAGCAGCTTGATGGTCTTGCCCTTATGCGCCTGCCAGTCGAAATCAGCCGCCAGGGCGCGGGTCTGCCCGAAATTGAGCAGTGTGCCGGCGGTGCTGGCGGCAAGGCCCATTGCACCGAGGCCCTTGATCAGCCCACGGCGGTCGACTTGTCCACGCAGGAATGCGTCGATGAGGTCTTTCTCTTTCTCATGCATTTCTCTTCTCCTCCACAGGGTAGTTTCAACGAAATGGTTGCCGGCTACCCGACCGGCGTCTGTTCCACGAGCGATCGCGCCGTCCGCTCGTCGGTTATCAAGCCTTTGAGATAACGGCCCTCCAGCACTGACTTGATGGCGCGAACCTTCACCTTGCCGCCGGCGACGGCGACAATCCTGCGGTTGCTGATGTCTTCGCGCGCCAGTGCCAGCGCCCGGTCGGAAAGCGTCGTCGCAACGGCCTTTCCGGCATCGTCGAAGAAATGGCCGAGCAGTTCGCCGACACCGCCGTTGCGGCGGATCTCCTCCATCTCGCCCTTCTCGATCATGCCGGTGGCGACAAGCGAGGCCTCACGTTCGGCGGTGCCGATGCCGGCGATGAGCAAGTCGGCGGACTTGGCGAGGTCGAAGACATCGCTGACGCCTTTCTGCCCGAGCAATACTGTTCGATCCTCGACCGTGTTGGCGAACATCGGTACGGGCATCACATAGGCCTCCGCACCAGTCCGCTCGGCGACGCGGTGGATGACGTCATGGGGGTTGGCCGAGAACTTGCGCGTCAGGCCGCCAAGCAGCGAGACGAAACGGATCCTGCCGGCCGATATGCGCGGCAGATATTCCACGCAGGCGGCAAGCGTGCGGCCGTGGCCGACGCCGATCAGCGCCTCTTCGCCGCGTTCGATCTCGCGCTTGAGAAACTGCGCGCCAGCAATGCCGAGCGCCTTGAGCGGCAGGTCTTCGGCATCGAAGTCCGGAACAACCTCGCAGTAGTCGAGGCCGTACCGGCCGGACAACTCATCCTCAAGCTCCACGCATTCTGAGACTTCGCCGTCGATGTAGACTTTGACCAGGCCTTCCTGATTGGCCTTGGTGATCAGGCGATGCGCCTTGAGACTGGTCAGGCCAAGCCGTTTGGCGACCTCCGACTGGGTCAGGCCGCCGGCATAGTGAAGCCAGGCGGCACGGGCTGCCATGCCGGTCTCATCGTCGCGCAGCAGGCCGTTGCCAAAACCAACCATTTCCGCCCTTTGATATTTTTATCAATTGCTGCAAAATTTTTCACAAGGCGTCGCCCGAGTCAAGCAACCGCTGCGTTTAAATCTCCGGCCAGGAGCTTGCCGGCCGGGGCCGAATAGAGCCGCGCTAACCAACGGGCAAGAAACAACACCGACCGCGCGCCATTTAAAACGTTTGCAATTTCGCTAGAAGTGATTACAAACGTTTCAAACTTCGTTCGGGAGGAACGATGCCGGCCCGCGTTACGACCCTCAAGGAACTTGCTGCGCAGCTCGGCCTGTCGATCACGACCGTTTCGCGCGCCCTTGCCGGCCACGAGCAGATCGCCTTGAAAACGCGCCAACGTGTCACCGAGGCCGCGCGCCAGGCCGGCTACGTGCCGAACACCGCAGCCCGCACGCTGGTCTCCGGCCGAAGCGGCTTCGTCGGCATGGTACTGCCGATCCGCGGTCCCAATCTGGTCGATTCCTTCCTCGGCGAATTCGTCACCGGATTGGGCGAAGGGCTGGTTTCGCACGGCTCCGACCTGATCCTGGCCGCAGCAGCGCAAGGCCAGTCGGAACTTTCCGTGCTTCGCCATGTCGTCGAATCCGGGCGCGCCGACGGCGTCGTCGTCACCCGCATCGCCGAGGTCGACGAGCGGCTTGCCTATCTGCGTCACCGCAATTTCCCGTTCGTCGCGCATGGCCGGCTGCTCGACGGCGACTTTGCCTACCATTGGCTCGATACCGATGGCGCGCACGCATTCGGCGAGGCCTTCGACATGCTCTACGATCTCGGACACCGCCATTTCGGCCTGGTGACGATTTCCGAGCCGATGACATTTCGCCATCTCAGACAGGACGGGCTCGCCGCCGCGATCGCCCGCCGGGGCGATCCGTCCGTCAGGCTCGATGTGGCGACGGCGCCGCGTTTCGATCGCGGTGCCCGCATCCAGGCAATCATCCGGCTTCTGCACGCCACCGAGCGGCCGACGGCGATTGTCGCGCTGTTCGACGAGCTGGCGCTGACTGTGATGGAAGAGGCGGGGCGCGCCGGACTTGCCATTCCTCGCGACCTTTCGGTGATCGGCTTCGACAACATAGCCGCCTCCGCCTATGCGCCGCCGGGGCTGACCACTTTCGACGCCTCGATCCGCCGGTGCGCGCGCGAGATCGGCGAGATGCTGCTGACCGTCATCGGCGACAGGCCGGACGCGCCACTGACGCGGCTGGTCCGGCCGACACTTGTCTCGCGGGCAAGCCATGGCCCGGCACCCACAGGACGGAACTGACGCCTTAGCGGCGCACAACCAGGGAGGAAGACGACGATGAATGCGTTGAGGACATTGGCAGGTGCGGTGCTGGCGTTGTCGCTTGCTGCCGGCGCAGCACAAGCCCAGCAGGTGTTGTTCTGGTCGACACAGGCGCGACCAGTGGAAGAGACACAGAAGATGCGCAGCGAAGTGCTGAAGGGGTTTGACGGCCAGGTCGACTATCAGGTCGCCGAGGACGGGCCCTGGCTCACCCGCCTTCAGGCCGAACTGCAGGCCGGCTCCGGCACCATAGGCGTGCTCGGCGGCCTGCACGGAGACTTCTCCACCGTCGGCGCGAACCTTGTCGATCTCTCCGGCGTCGATCTCGGTGGCGTCAAGGTCAACGAGACCTACAAGAAGCTCGGCATGCTCGGCACCGGCGAGCAGAAGTACCTGCCATGGATGCAGGCCACCTTCCTGATGGCGGCCAACAAACAGGCGCTGCAATATCTGCCGGCCGGCACCGATCTCAACACCATCACTTATGACCAACTGATCGAGTGGGCGAAAAACATCGCTGAAAAGACCGGCTCGCCCAAATTCGGTTTTCCGGCCGGCCCGAAAGGGCTGAAGCACCGTTTCTTCGAGGGTTTTCTCCTTCCATCGTATACCGGCTCGATGGTGACGAAGTTCCGCTCGGCGGAGGCCGAGACGGCGTGGAATAAGTTCAAGGAATTGTGGCGATACACCAACCCGAATTCGACCAACTATGCCTTCATGCAGGAGCCGCTGCTGACCAGCGAAGTCTGGGTGGCATTCGATCACGTGGCGCGCCTCGCCGACGCCTTCAACCAGAAACCCGACGAGTTTGTCGCCTTCCCGGCGCCGGCTGGCCCGGCAGGCCGCGGCTACATGCCGGTGGTGGCCGGTGTCGCTATCCCGAAGACCTCGCCTGACATGGACAAGGCCAAGGCGCTGGTCGCCTATATGCTGAAACCGGAAACCCAGATCGCGACGCTGAAGGCGACAAACTTCTTCCCCATCGTCGACGTCAAGCTGCCCGACGACATGCCGGCCTCGGTGAAGGCCTTCAGCCCAGTGATCGCCACCATGACCGGAGCTCCCGATGCGTTGCCGGCGCTGCTGCCGATGGGACTTGGCGGCGTCGGCGGCAAGTTCAATCAGATCTACACCGACAGCTTCGAGCGCATCGTGCTCGGCGGCGAGGATGTCCACGGCGTGCTCGACGAACAGGCGACGGCGCTGAAGGCGATCATCGACCAGGCGAAGGCGCCATGCTGGGCGCCCGACAAGCCCTCGCAAGGCGCCTGCCCGGTCGATTAAGAATCCTCCCGGGCGTCCGGATTTCCAGCGCGCCGGGCGCCCACCCCTTTGAAGCTTCGAATAGAGAGCGCTCCATGCACAGCAAGGCCCTGCCCTATCTGCTGCTGACGCCGGCGACGCTGTTCCTCTGTGTCTTTTTCCTCTACCCGTTCGTGTTGGTCGCCTTCGAGGCGTTCACCCGCGACGGCGGCTTTACGCTCGACAATTTCCGCACCATGGCGGGCAGCTGGAAGTTTCCGGTCACTGTCCGCAATACGCTGCTGCTGAGCGCCATCGTCGTGCCGATCCAACTGGTGATGGCGCTGCTGATGGCAACGGTGGTGTCGCGGCTTGAAACCGGGCGCAGCGCTGCGCTTTACATCTTCGCTATTCCGCTCGGCATCTCCGATCTCGCCGCCGGGCTGATCTGGCTCGCCATCTTCGACCAGTCCGGCTTCCTGAACACCTTGCTCTCCAATCTCGGCGTCATCGACAGGCCGGTCATGTTCCTCGGCTACCAGAGCAAGCTGACGATCTTCATCGCCGTGGCGCTGGCCGAGATCTGGCGCGCGACCGCCATCATGATGGTCATTCTGGTCGCCGGCATGGGGCTGATCCCCCGGGAATACTACGAGGCGGCGGAGGTTTTTGGCGCTAGCCCGTGGAAGCGCTTCATCAAGATCACGCTGCCTCTGCTGCGCCCAAGCCTGCAGACGGCGATCATTCTGCGCGTCATCCTTGCCTTTGAGGTCTTTGCCGTGGTTGCAGCACTCGGCGGCACCAATCTGCCGGTGCTGATGGGCGAGACCTACAATTGGCAGTTCACGCTGCAGGACCACAATGTCGCCGCCGCCATGGCGCTGTTCATCCTCGCCATCTCGATCGGCTTCCTTCTGTTCTTCCTGCGGGTGCTGCGTGTGCCGAAGGAGACTCGCATATGAGCACTGTCGCGGAGCTCTCGATCGCCGCGCCTGAGGCCCGCAAAGCCGGCAATTGGTTGCTGGTCGCAACGGTCATCCTGCTTTGCGTCTGGGTGCTGCTGCCGATCTATCTGTTGATCGTCAACGCGCTGTCGTCGCCGGAAGAGGTGACCGCCTTTCCCAAGCGCTTCTTCCCGTCATTCGATTTCGGCAGCCTTTCTTTCTTCATCAAATTCGCCGGCGTCGCCAAGGCGCTGTGGAACTCCGTTCTCGTCGCCACGCTGACGATGCTCCTCTCGATCGGCTTCGGCGCACCCGCGGGCTACGCGCTGTCGCGCTTCGAATTCCCGGGCAAGGAAACGTTCCGTTTCGTTGTGCTGATGACCCGCGCCTTCCCGCTGCCGCTGCTGGCGCTGCCGCTGGCGGTGATGTTCATCCGCACCGGCCTCGACGACACCGCGATCGGGCTGGCGCTGGTCCACACCACGCTGGCGCTGCCGTTTGCGGTGCTGATCACCTTCTCGCTGTTCTCCGGCATTCCCGTCGAGCTGGAGGAGGCGGCCTGGACGCTCGGCTGCACGAGATTGCAGGCATTCCGAAAAGTCATTCTGCCGCTGGCGCTGCCGGGCATCGCGGCGTCGGCGGTGTTTGCCTTCACCATCTCCTGGAACGAGGTGTTTGCTGCCGCAGTGCTCACCATAGAGAACCGGACGCTGACCGCCTTCCTGTTGCAGAGCCTCGGCGAATCGCCGCTCTACCTCAAATTTGCCGGTGGCGCGGCACTGGTCATTCCGGCGCTGATCTTCATCTTCGCCGTTCGCAAATATCTGTTCGCCATGTGGGGGATCGCCAACCGATGACGCGCACAAAAGAGAACGCCGATGGCTGAGATCGTCATCAAGCAGGTGGCAAAACGCTTCGGCGGCTTCACCGCGCTGCATTCGATCGACCTGACCATCGCCGACCAGGAATTCATGGTGCTGCTTGGCGCCTCGGGTTGCGGCAAGACCACGCTGCTGAGGATCATCGCCGGGCTGGAAACGCCAAGCCAGGGCGAGGTCTGGATCGGCGGCCGTCGCGTCGACCATCTGCCGCCGCGCGAACGCGGCATCGCTATGGTGTTCCAGAATTACGCCGTGTTTCCGCACCTGACGGTATTCGAGAATATCGCCTTCGGCCTGCGCATGAAGAAGCTGCCGCAGCAGGAGGTCGACGGGCGCGTCAACCGCACCGCCGAGCTCATGCACATCGAACAGCTTTTGAAGCGCTATTCGGGCCAGCTTTCCGGCGGTCAGCGCCAACGCGTGGCTGTGGCCCGGGCCCTGGCGATGGAGCCTGACGTGATCTTGATGGACGAGCCGCTGTCCAACCTAGACGCGCTGCTGCGGCTCGAAATGCGCGCCGAGCTCAAAGGTGTGCTCGCGGCGTCCAAGACCACCACCATCTACGTTACCCACGACCAGGTCGAGGCGATGAGCCTCGCCGACCGCATCGCCGTCATGCATCAGGGCCGTATCGTCCAGGCCGCCTCGCCGGTAGAGGTCTACCGCAATCCGGCGGCCCGCTTCGTCGGCTCCTTCATCGGCAACCCGCCGATGAATTTCATCCCGGCGACGAAGACGGCCGACGGCAGTTGGACCGTCGCCGGGCTGACGCTGCCCGGCCCCAAATCGGACAAGCAGACGATAGAATTCGCCATTCGCCCCGAGGATGTGGACGCCGGCAACGAAGGTATTAACGCCACCGTGCGCGTTGTCGAGCCGCTCGGACCGCACACGCTGGTCAGCTGCGACGTCGAGGGCGGCCTGTTCCGCGCCATCCTCGAATCGAATGCCACGGTCGCCGTCGGCGATCACTTGCGGCTTTCGCCCAAACCCGATCGCGTCCGCTGGTTCGATCCCGAAACCACCAACGCCCTTTGATCCCCTTCGATTCTGAAAGTACGAACGCTCCGATGATATCTCTTGCTGTCGACGAAACCATCGCCCGCGCCGTCGAGGTGCTCAGGGAAAATGACCAAGGCACCTATACCATACCGACCAAGGGGCTCTACCCGTTTCAGTGGAACTGGGATTCCTGCCTGACCGCGCTCGGCCTTGCCCACTATGACGAGGCGCGCGCCTGGACCGAGATCGACACGCTGTTCGCCCACCAATGGCCAGACGGCATGGTGCCGCACATCGTCTTCCATGTCTGGAGCGACGGCTATTTCCCCGGGCCGGAGGTCTGGCGAACCAACCGCCCGACTGCCACCTCCGGCATCACCCAGCCGGCGGTCGCCGGTTTTGCCGTGCGCCGCTTGTTCGACCAGGCCAAGGACAAGACCCTGGCGGCCGAGCGCGCCCGCGCGCTGTTGCCGAAAATCGATGCCTGGCACCGCTGGTTCTACGAAAATCGCGACCCGGACGGCGAAGGGCTGGTCGCCATAATCCACCCATGGGAGTCCGGCCGCGACAACTCGATCGATTGGGACGAGGCGTTCGAGCGCGTGCCGACCGAAGGCGTCGAGCCCTACACCCGCCGCGACATCCTGCACGCCGATCCGGCGCATCGTCCAACCAAGGCACAGTATGACCGCTATGTCTGGCTGTTGCAGCATTTCCGCGGGCTTGGCTGGGATAATGCCCGGCTGCACGATGCCTCGCCATTCCAGGTCGTCGATCCCGGTTTCAACGCCATCCTGATCCGTTCCGCCGCCGACCTTGCCGATCTCGCCGAGGCACTTGGCGAAACCGAAATCGCAGAAGCCAATCGCGCCCGTGCCGAAAAGGGGCTTTCGGCAATGGAACGGCTGTGGAGCGACGCGCATGGCCAGTACATTTGTTTCGACCGAGTGGCCGGAAAGCATGTTGACAGCGCGTCGGTCGGCGGCATTCTGTCGGTATTTTCGGCCATCCCGGAAAGCCGGGCAGCGACCATCGCTGCAACGATCGAGCGCATCGCCGGCAAAACGCGTTACATCGTCCCGTCGCACGATCCTGAGGATGGGCGCTTCGACCCAAAGCGCTACTGGCGCGGCCCGGTCTGGCTGGTGGTCAACTACATGATCGCCGACGGCCTTGCCGTCGCCGGCCGCAGCCAAATCGCACAGCGCATCACGCAATCCAGTCTCGAGCTGATCGCCGAGAGCGGTTTTGCCGAATATTACGATCCCCTCAACGGCGAGCCGCTCGGCGGCAATCGCTTCACCTGGACCGCGGCAATGGTGATCGAGTTCCTGAAGGGCAGAGCCTGAACGCTTCCGCCTAGGCCGCCGGCTACCAAAGCCCGTTCTGTCCGCCGAATAACAGTCGATACTATTTGCGTCTGAGGCACGTCCTGGTCCATCAAAACAGGGCCAAGGCATGCCAATCTTCACCATGCCAGAGCTATAATAATTCTTCACAAACCGCTATCTATACTGTGTCGGGGCGGGGAGAAGCGCGGCTTGGAATTCGATCTGAAAACCATTGAGGCGCTTGCTCCCGATCAGGCGTCGCTGAGCGCCGCCTCCAACCTCACCAAACGAACGAACTGGCCGCGGCTCGAAAAGCATGAGCAGCAGGCGCTCATCTGGGGCGAATGCCAGGGCTCCGGCTCCAATCCTTATCGAGTGGTGGTCGACACGGGTGATCACGGCTACAAATGCACCTGCCCCTCGCGCAAATTCCCATGCAAGCACACGCTGGCCTTGATGTGGATTGCCGCCACCGCGCCAGCCAGTTTTGCCGCTGCCAATACCACGCCGGAATGGGTGAATGACTGGCTTGGCCGACGCAGGAAGACAACGCCACAGCCGGCGCAACCAGTACCCGGCGCGGAAGCCAAGCGCATTGGCGAAGCCGCACGAGCCGACGAGAGCACCGCCGTTGAAGACATCGCGGCGCTGGAGCGTCGCGAGGCGGCGCAGCGCAAGCGGGCGGAAAGCACACGAGAAGCAGTGTCGGCTGGGCTCGATGAGCTTGATCAGTGGATAGCCGACCAGTTACGGCTCGGTCTGTCCGGGTTTGTCGACGCCAGCAGCGACCGTTGCCGGCGGATTGCTGCGCGGCTAGTCGATATGAAGGCAGCCGCGCTCGCCGGCCGTATCGACGAGATTCCGTCGCGGCTGATGGCGCTGCGCAGCGAGGAACGGTCTGATGCCGCAATCCGTGAACTCGGCAAGCTCGTGCTGCTGGCCAAGGCGTGGCGGTCGGAGCCCGACGACCCCGAGCTGAAGCGCCTCGTATCAACGTCTGAACCCCGCGAACAGGTTCTCAGCAGTCCGGATGCAAGACAGGTTGAAAGCCTCTGGGAAGTTCTCGGCGAGAAGATCGAGAGCCGCCGCGATGGTCTGGTCAGCCATTCGACGTGGCTGCTCGATTTGAAAAGCGCCACCCCGCAATTTGCCGTGCTGCTCGACTTTTTCCCGGCTTCGGCCGGGCGCCGGTCCAACGCTTTTGCACCAGGCGACCGTTTCAATGCCCGACTGGTGTTTTATCCATCACGCATGCCGCTCCGCGCCCTCGTGGTGGAGCGCATGGGGGAGGTTGCGCCCGGCGCGTGGCCCGATTTTGCTTTTGGCACCGCGAAGGATCCGCTCGCCACGCATGCTTCCCATCAGGACGCCGCGCCCTGGATCGCTGATTGTCCCCTCATGCTGCCGCCCGGCGCTATCCTGCTCGACGATCGGGGCACGGCATGGTGGCAGGCGGAGGATGAACCGCAGGGGATCGCATTGCCGATCGCCGGCGCGGTAGATCAAACCTTGCTCGGCCTCGGCCTTGCGGCCACGGCAGCGCTCTGGAACGGCGCGCGGCTTGAGCTTCTGGCAGCGCAAAGTGAGTTCGGGAGGCTTGATCTGGCGTGAACGAAAGCGAGCAAACAGGCCTGGCGGCAATGCGCGATTGCTGGATCACCGGCGGTGCTACATTCGATCTGGCTCCGGCCGGATGGAAAGCAATCGCCGGCGGTGCAAGTCCCGACGAACAGGAGCGCCGGCTCCTGGCAATCGCAGCACAAGCGCTCGACGTCGCGCTGCGGCCGGCCGCGCCGACGACACTCAAGCGTCGTCCGCTGCTGCCCAGACTTGCCCTGCCCATTCTGCCGCCACGATTTCGGCCGTTGTTGAGAGCCGCTCTGAAGCACGCCGCCGACGCGAGGCGAAAGGCACGCGTGGCGGCGCTCGTCGCCAGCCGCGGCTTTGTGCTCCATCCCATGGACTGGATGCCCTCGGATCAGAACAGCCCGGACGTCTACGCACCATGGATAGACTGGCAAGCAAGCATGAACGGGGAAAGGCTTGCCCCACAAGAGAAACTGACTGCGGAAAACTGGGATGAGTTCTATCCCGCCGCGCGACGCTTGGCCCTTGCCGATATGCGCCGTACCGACCCGACATCGGCTCGAATGTTGATCGAAGCCAAGGCCTCGGGCGAACCGGCGGAAGTCAGGCTTGTGCTGGTCGAGCTTATGCGCTTCGGCCTGAGTGCCGAGGACGTGCCTTTCCTGAAAAGCCTTTCCGCCGACAGGTCCGGCAAGGTGCGCGAACTGGCTGGCCGGCTGCTGGCAAGATTAGGAGAGCACGTTCGCCCGAGCGACGGTGGACCGGACGATCCCGTAGCCGAACTCGCCGCCTTTATCACTGAAGGCAGATCCGGCTTCATCCGCCGCCGGACGATCTACACTCCAGCAAAACTAAAATCCCAAGCGCAGGAGCAACGCCGCGCCGAACTGTTCGAGATATGCAACCTCGTCGACCTTACCGAACGGTTCAACACTACGGAAGCCGAATTCATAGGAGGCTGGCAATTCGGTGCCGACAATAAAGCCGACATCCTGATCGCACGAATGGTCGCCGCCTCAGGGAGCGAAGCCGCCCTTACGCAGATGGCGGATACGCTTATCGCCGAAGGCGGCAAACCGGCGCTGTTCGTGCTTCACCTCATGCCGCGCCTGGACAACCGCAGAAAGCGTGTCCTCATCAGGCTGATCCTCAAGGAGACAACTTATCTTGGCATGATCAACCTGGAAGGCATCGATGTCGACTGGCTGGAATGGGACGACCTGACGAATGGACAGGCGCTCGCCGCACTGCGTTCCGCCGCCGGCGGAAAAGACGACGCCGCGCGGCGGGGTCTCGACGATGTACTGGAGACGATCGGCTTCCTTGCCACCGCGACCACGGCAGCGAAATTGATCGACGACATGGTCGCGGCGGGCGTGCCGCCCGCGGCTCCTTCACTCGGGCTTCTACGTCTCAACGCATCACTGGCGGGGCCTGGAACCAACACATGACCAATCCGGAGAACAGCAAAATGAACGCAGCCATCCGCCTCCCGGTCGAGCAGGCCTACGCTTCGGAATTGCAGGCGCTGGCGCGCGATGACGACCGGCAGAGGCCTGCCGGCTGGAGCCTGTCGCCACAGGCTGTGCTGACCTATTTGCTAGGCGGGAAGGCCGGTGACGGCACCTTGGTAACGCCAAAATATGTCGGTCGCCGCCGGTTGATGGAAACCGCGGTAGCGACGCTCGCCACCGACCGTGCACTCTTGCTGCTCGGCGTTCCCGGAACCGCCAAGTCCTGGGTGTCTGAACATCTTGCCGCCGCCATTATGGGCGACTCGACGCTGATCGTGCAGTGCACGGCCGGCACCGACGAGAACCAGATCCGCTATGGCTGGAACTATGCGCAGCTACTGGCAAAGGGCCCGAGCCAGGAAGCGTTGGTGCCGACGCCGCTCTACCGAGCCATGCAGAACGGCAAGCTCTGCCGGCTGGAGGAACTGACCCGCATGGGCTCAGACGTGCAGGACACGCTGATCACCGTGCTTTCCGAAAAGATGATGCCTATCCCGGAATTGAACACCTCGATCTACGCCCAGCGCGGCTTCAACATTATCGGCACGGCAAACAACCGCGACAAAGGTGTCAACGAGCTCTCCTCGGCGCTCAAGCGTCGCTTCAATGTCGTGGTGCTGCCATTGCCGGAAGACCTGGCCGAAGAGGTGGCGATCGTCTCCAAACGGGTCGACGAGATGGCTGGCGGACTCGACCTGCCGGTGCCGAAAAATGTCGGCGAGGAGATCGCCCGTGTGCTGACCATCTTCCGCGAATTGCGCTCCGGCGCGACTGCCGACGGCAAGGTGACGCTGAAGACGCCTTCCGGCTCGCTGTCGACCGCAGAAGCGATCGCCACGATGGTTGGCGGGCTCAGCCAGGCGGCGTGGTTCGACAGTGGCAAGCTCGGCGCCGAAGGTCTCGCCGCCAGCCTTGTCGGCGCGATCGTGAAGGATCCGGTGCAGGACAAGGTGGTGCTGGAGGAATATCTGGAAACAGTGCTCAAGAAGCGGGCCGACTATGCCGGCTATTACGCGGCGCTGAACGCAGCGATCTGACGCCATGGGCCACGGCGACATTGCCTATTTCGGGATACGCCATCACGGGCCGGGTTCCGCCGACAGCCTGGTGCAGGCACTGCAGGATTTGAACCCGGTCGCCGTGCTGATCGAGGGGCCGATCGACGCCTCTGAGCTTCTGCCCATGCTGGCCCGCCCCGAAATGCAGCCGCCTGTGGCGCTCCTTTGCTATCCGGAGGACGATCCGGCTTCGACAAGCTTCTGGCCTTTTGCCGAGTTCTCGCCCGAATACCAGGCGGCGCTTTGGGCTGTGGGCAATAAGGCGACGTTGCAGTTTATCGACCTGCCGTCATCGGCACGGTTCACCACTGCTGCGATCGGTGGCGCGGAGGAAACCGATGCGACCGAAGCTACCCAAGCCCCCGAGGATGGTGACGCGGCTCCGCTTCCGCGTGATCCGATAGCCATGCTGGCACACGCCGCCGGTTATGAGGACGGCGAAAGCTGGTGGTCGGATATCATTGAACAGAATCCGGAACCCGGCCCCATATTTGCGGCCATCGCCGATGCGATGACGACACTGCGGAATGGTGAGGGTCCGATCGCGCAGTTCGAAGCCAAGCGCGAGGCGCATATGCGGCTCGAAATCGCCAAGGCGCGTAAGCAGTTCGACGGACCGATCGCCGTCGTCTGCGGGGCATGGCATGTGCCGGCGCTGCAGGCCACCCACACTCAGAAAAACGATCAGGTCCTGATCAAGGAAATTGCCCGGCGCAAGAGCACAATGACATGGGCACCGTGGACGGGACCGCGCCTGGCGCTGGGATACGGCTATGGCGCAGGCGTCGTCGCACCGGGCTGGTGCAAGCATCTCTGGCGCACGCGCGGCCGGCGCGATGCGGCGACCCTGTGGCTTGCGACGATCGCCGCCGTGCTGCGGGCGAAGGGTCACCTGATCTCGACCGCTTCGTTGATCGAAGCGGAGCGGCTCGCCCGGACGCTTGCCGCGATTCGCGAACGACCGAAACCCGGATTTGAGGAATTGCGCGACGCCGCGATCGCCGCCCTCTTCAACGGCGAAGCGTTGCTGTGGAGGTTGGTTGAGGCCGAGCTGCTTCTGGGTTCGGACGTCGGCGAAATTCCGCCCGACACACCGCTGGCGCCGCTGATCGAGGATCTGCAGCGTAGCCAAAAGGCGGCGCGCCTAAAATCCGAGGCGCTGGAGCGGGAACTGTCGGTCGACCTGCGAAGCGAGAGCGGGCTGTTTCGCTCGACATTGCTGCATCGGCTGCACGTGCTTGGTGTGCATTGGGGCAGACTGACCGATGCCGGTCGCAGCCGTGGCACCTTCCGCGAGCGGTGGACCCTAGCGTGGGAACCGGAATATGCCGTTCGTCTGGTCGAGAACCTGATCTACGGGCCGACCATCGAAAAGGCTGCCAATGGCCGCCTGATCCAGATGATCGAAACGGCGGCGACGCTCGATACGCTTGCGGCACTGGTCCAGAGCGCCATCACTGCAGGCCTGTCGGAAGCATCGACTGCCGGCCTCACGGCGTTGGAGGCACGCGCGGCGCGCAGCAGTGAATGCCTGGAGATCCTGGCGTCGGTGCCGCCGCTCGCCGACATTGTCCGCTACGGCGAGGCCCGCAAAACGCAAACGGACCGGCTGTCCGGCCTCATGGAGCGGCTGATCGTCGAAGGTGCGATCGCGCTTCCCTACGCTGCGCGCGATCTGGATGAGCAGGCCGCCGCGACACTGGTTGGTGCGATGCGCAAGGCCGATGAGGCGATCAGGCTGGTCGAACCCGGCCAAGACGTGCTGGACGGATGGCGCAACGGGCTGGCGGCCGTACTGGAGGCGTCACGGTCGACGGCGCTGCTGGCCGGGTGCGCCGCACACCTGCTGTATGAAGCTGGTCGCCTGTCCGCCGAAGTCGCTGCCGGGCTGCTCGGGCGACGCCTGTCACCGGGGACGCCTGTCACTGACGCGGCCGGGTTCTTCGAAGGCTTCTTCAGCACAGCCGGTCAACGGCTGATTTATGACGAGGGTCTGCGCGGTGCGGTCGATGGGTGGCTCAGATCCCTGGACGAAGATGCTTTCATTGCGCATCTACCGCTGCTGCGCCGTGTCTTTTTTAATCTGGACAGCATGGAACGCCGCCGGCTGATCGAAGCGGTCCTCGGCCGCGCGGCGCGCTTGCCGGCTGGCGTGACGCCGACGCCGGATGGCGGCGAGGCATGGCGCCGGCACCTGGGGCTGCTTGGACCGTTGCTCAACGGAGAAACCGGCAATGGATGACGAGGCCGAAATGAACGAACCCGGCCCGCTCACTTCCGATGGCGGAAGGGAGCGCCGCTGGCGACTGGCGATCGGCGCCGATGACGAAACGTCTGGGGCACTTTCCAGCGACGATAAACGGCTTTCGGCGGCACTCGACGCTCTCTACGGCGACGGCGTTAGCGCCGCTTCTGCCGACCCACGCAAGCGGCGTGGCGGCCTTGGCCGGTCGGCGCCGCGCGTTGCACAATGGATGAGCGACATCCGCTCCTTCTTTCCGGCGCAGGTCGTCCAGATCGTCCAGAAGGACGCCTTCGAACGGCTGGACCTGAAGCAGATGCTGATGGAACCGGAATTCCTCAAGGCGATCGAGGCGGACGTCAATCTCGTCGCCGACCTGATTTCGCTGCGCTCGGTCATGCCGGCCAAGACCAAGGACATTGCCCGGACGATCATTGCCGATATCGTCGGCAAGCTGATGCAGAAGCTGGAGCAGAAGACCGCCGAGGCGATACGCGGCGCTCTCGATCGATCGAGACGCACCAACCGCCCGCGTGCACGCGATATCGACTGGCAGCGCACTATTTCGGCGAACCTTCGCCACTATCAACCCGAGCATAGGACCATCGTGCCGGAGAAACTGGTCGGCTTCATGCGCAAGCAGCGCCGGCTTGTCGATCTGGATGAGGTCGTTCTCTGCGTCGACCAGTCCGGCTCGATGGCAAGCTCGGTGGTCTACGCCTCGATCTTCGCGGCGGTGATGGCCTCGCTGCCGGTTGTGCGCACGAAGCTTGTCTGCTTCGATACGGCGATCGTCGACCTGACCGAAGAGCTCAGCGATCCCGTCGAGGTGCTGTTCGGCGTGCAGCTTGGCGGCGGCACGGACATCAATCAGGCGGTCGCCTATTGCGCCGACCGTATCGAACGGCCCACCAAGTCGCATCTGGTGCTGATCACCGATCTCTATGAAGGCGGTAATGGCCAGGACTTGCTGCGGCGACTGGCAGCGCTGGTTCGATCCGGCGTAAATGTCGTCGTGCTTCTGGCGCTGACCGATCAAGGCCGGCCCGGCTACGATCCCACAATGGCAGGCTCGGTAGCAGCCCTTGGTATTCCCGTCTTCGCCTGCACGCCGGATCTGTTTCCGGACATGATGGCTGCGGCCTTGCGCCGTGCGGATATCGGAGCATGGGCGGCGACCGCCGATATCAAGCTGGTCCGCGCCGAAGCGCAGGTGTCGAGCCACCCACCAACTGCCACAGTTTGACAAAACGCGGTCCGCGCCTATGGTCGACCTGTTACAGGAGCGGTGCATGGCGACAGCAACCGACTGCATTTTTGGCGGGTTTTCCGCATGTTTTCTTTCCAGCGAAATTCGCGTCAAGCCGCTCCTGCAATCCTCGCCGGTCTTCGCGTGCGTTGCATCGATATCTGCGCGCCAATAGCATCCGTGAGCGCCCTCTCCTCGCGAACCGCCGAGCTTCTGTCGCGACTTGAGGGTCGGCTGGATCGGTCCGCGATCGTCTCGGCAGATGAGGCCGGGCCGCGTTACAGGGAAGACCCCGACGGCAAAACCGGTGCGCGGCCGGAGGTCGTGCTGCGACCGCGCACTGCCGGCGAGGTGTCGGACATACTGCGCCTGTGCAATGAGGCGGGGCAGAGGCTTGTGGTCCAGGGGGGCCGGACCGGGCTTGCCGGCGGCGCTCGCATCCAACCCGGCGAAGCTGTGCTGTCGCTGGAGCGCATGACTTCCGTTGAAGCTCTCGACCGCGAGGCGGCGACCATCATCGCCGAGGCCGGCGCGCCGCTGCAAGCGGTGCAGGAAGCCGCCGATGCGGCCGGCCTGCTGTTCGGCGTCGACATCGGAGCGCGCGGCACGGCCACCGTCGGTGGCAATGTCGCCACCAATGCCGGCGGCATCCGCGTACTGCGCTACGGTATGTACCGGGCTCAAGTGCTTGGCCTGGAAGCGGTGCTTGCCGACGGCAGTATCCTGACCTCGCTCAAGGGTTTGGCGAAGGACAACGCCGGCTACGACCTCAGCCAATTGTTCATCGGCAGCGAAGGCACGCTCGGCGTGGTCACGCGCGCATGCCTGCGGCTGCATCCGAAGCCGGCCACCGAGATCAATGCCTTCTGCGCGCTTGCTTCGCTGGACGCGGCGATCACGTTGCTTGCGCTGCTCAGGCGGAAGCTCGGGCCCTTGCTATCGGCCTATGAGGTGAATTTCGCACCGCTCTATGGCGCCATGATCGCCGGCATGGAGGCGCCGGCGCCGCTGCCCGCCGGCTCGCCCGTCTATGTGCTTGCCGAGATACAGGGCAGCGAGCCCGACCGCGACGGCGAACGTTTTGCCGCGGTGCTGATGCAGGCGGTTGAAGATGGCGTGATCGACGACGTGGTCGTCTCGCAATCGCCGCGCGAATTCCGGGCGCTCTGGGCGGTGCGGGAGGAGGCCAACCGTTTCCTGTTTTCGATGGCAGGCCTGATCGGTGTCGATATCAGCATCCCGCTGGCGAGAATGGCGACTTTCCTGGGCGAAACAGAAGCCGCCATCAGGGCCGTCGACCCTAGCGCCGACATCTACGTCTTCGGCCATCTCGGCGATGGCAATCTGCATTATCAGGTCCGCACCGCGAATCCGGCGGCCGCATACGGCATCGTGTACCGCGGTGTTGCCACCGCCGGCGGTGGCGTTTCGGCCGAACATGGCATCGGCCTCGACAAGAAGGAATGGCTGCACCTTGTGCGCAGCGACGCCGAGATCGCGGCCATGCGCCGCCTGAAAGCAGCCTTCGACCCGAACAACATCCTCAATGCCGGGCGCATCTTCGACCTGGCGCCGGGCTGAAATCGAAGGCCGGTAGCGCTGGCCGGATGCTGTCTCTATCTGGTCGCGCTCTTCAATTCCGCATGCGCCACTGCAATGCGGGCAGCAAGCGCGGCGTTGTTGCGGACCAGCGCGATGTTGGCCTTCAGGCTGCGGCCTTGCGAAAGCTCATTGATGCGTGCGAGCAGAAACGGCGTTAGTTCTTTGCGCCCGATGCCGCGCTTCTCGGCCTCAGCCACGGCCGCTGCGATCGTGCCGTCGATGAACGCCGGATCGAGCGCGTCCGCTTCGGGGATAGGGTTGGCGACGAGAATGCCGGTGCCGGATTCCATCTCGTCATGCAGCAGCATGGCTCGCGCGATCTCGTCGGGCGTGTCGAGGCGATGATCGGCCTTGAGCCCGCTGGAGCGGGTGTAGAAAGCCGGAAAATCATCGCTCCCATAGGCGATCACCGGCACGCGCTGAGTTTCCAGATATTCCAGCGTCTTCGCAATATCGAGGATCGACTTAACTCCGGCGCAGACGACGGTCGTGCCGGTTTGGCCGAGTTCGGTCAGGTCGGCGGAGATATCGAAAGTGGCTTCGGCGCCGCGATGCACGCCGCCGACGCCGCCGGTCGCAAAAATGCCGATCCCGGCTAAAGCGGCGATCCGCATCGTCGCCGAGACGGTGGTTCCGGCCGAGCCGCCGCGCACCATGATGGCGGCGAGATCGCGCCCGGAAGCCTTGACCACGCCCTTTGCCGCTGCCAGCTCTTCCAGTTCACGGTCGTCGAGGCCAACCTTGATCTTGCCGGCGACCACTGCGATCGTGGCGGGCACGGCGCCGTTTTCACGCACTACGGTCTCGACACCACGGGCAGTTTCCAGATTGGCCGGATATGGCATGCCGTGGGTGATAATCGTTGATTCCAATGCCACCACCGCGCGGCCTTCATCAAGCGCAGCAGCGACTTCATCGTTCAGGTGGACAAGGAAAGGTTTCATATCATCTCGCTTTCAGGCAGGAATGCGGTACGTGCCGGCGGCAAGGAAGCGCGGCGACAGATCGGGATGGACGCTGGATTCGCTCTCGGTGGTCAGTGTGGCAAGCAGCGCGCCGGTGCGCACGGCATGAGCGACCGGCTCACCCGAAAGCACCTTGTACAGTGTGCCGGCGATCATCGCGTCACCGGCGCCGGTGATATCGACGGGCTGCGCCGGGACGGAGTGCATGGTCGTCACACCGCTCTCGGTCGCAACGGCAAATCCATGCGCGCCCACGGTCACGATCACCTCGCCGGCGCCGGCCGCGCGCAGCGCTGCCGCTGCTTCCTCCGGCGTCAGCCGCCTGTCGGCATCCGTCATGCCGAGCATCGTATTGGCCTCGTCATGATTGGCGAACAGAAGATCGATGCCGGTCAGGTCCTTCGGCAGGCGCGCTGATTTCGGCGCCGATACCGTGTCGACTGCGAGCTTGAAGCGCGTACCCTGCTTGCGCGACATCAGTGCTGCGAGGGTCGCGGCCGGCAGATTGCAGTCAATGAACACCCATGTCGCCGAAGCCAGATGCGGCCAGAAGCGGTCGAGATAGGACGACGAAAACAGATCGAAGATCTCCATGTCGGCAATGCCGAGCACGAGGTCGTTGTTGCGGTCGAGGATGGCCGCGTATTCCGCCGTCGGCCGTTCCGTTGTGGTGATGACCTGGCTGACATCGGCGCCGAGGTCGCGCAGATGCCGCACCAGTGAGCGGCCGGTTTCATCGTCTCCGACGATCGAGACGAAGCTTATGTCGACGCCGAGGCGGGCAAGGTTTTCGGCGACGTTGCGGGCAACCCCGCCGAAGCTGCGATAGCCGTCGACCGGGTTCGACGTCTCGAAAATCAGATCCTTCTTGGCGTGGTATTTGCGGTCGAGCACCGCGCCGCCGACGCAGACCATGCGCTTGGACGTCGGCAAGACGTAACCACGGCCGAGAATGTATCCCTTGTTGACGAGTTGCACGATGTGGGCCGCGACCGTCGAGCGGGCGATGCCGAGCATCGTTGCTATGTCCTGCTGGCCGGCGAATGGGTTCGCCGCAATGAGATCGAGAACCGCTTGTTCCTGTGCTCCAAGGTCGTCCATTGTCTCACCCGGCCGTCAAATTCGAGGCTGAACGCTTTCGCAACAACAGATGACATTGTCAACATTTGTTTCGACCGGCGGCATTTGACCAATCGGCGCTCCCGCGACTCTCTGCCAGCCGGACGAAGAAAGCGGGTGAGCACATTGAAGAAAGCCATTTCAGGAGGACGAAAGTTGCTCTTGTCGGCGTGCAGCGCCAGGGAGGAACTGAGGCCTTAACGCGAGACGGCGAAGAGCGCTAAGCCTTCAGCACCGAGACGGCCAATTCGCTGTTGTGGACGTATTCGTTGGCGTCAGGCTGCTTCTGCACGAGCAGGATGAACAGCAGGTCCGTCAGCGTCAGTTGTGCATCACGCGCAGTTATCGATGAAGAGCGCGCGCGCTCTTCATCGGCGATCGTGTGGAGGCGAATGTCGGCAACCCGGCTCAGCGGATTGTCGCGAAGTCCGGTGACGGAGATCACGGTGGTGCCACGTTTGCGGGCAAGTTCAGCTATCCGCAGGGTTTCGATGCTCGCCCCGGAATAGGAGAGCGCGAACAGCACGTCACCTCGTCCAAGCGTCGAGACATTGGCCATTTGCACATGGCTGTCGCTGTCGTGCAGCACGTTGCGGCCGAGCTTCATCAGCTTGTAGGAAAAATCGCGCGCCACCAGCGAGGATGCGCCGACGCCGGCCAAATGAATGCGGCGCGCACCGTTCAACGCTTCGAGGGCCTTGCCGATTTCCTGCTCGGTGTTGGCCGCGACGGTCTGCTGCATCGACAAAAGCTTGCTGCCGATCAGCTTGCGCAGGATGACCAGATAGCTGTCGCCGACCTCGATCGAACCGTGGATCATGCCGGCCGGCACGTGCCATTCCTGCGACTTGGCCTCACTGACGGCGAGCTTAAGCTCCTGATAGCTGGAATAGCCGAGCTTCTGGCTGAACTTGACGACGCTCGACTGGCTGCGGCCGATCTCGGCGGCAAGCGCCGCCGTCGACAGGCGGAGCATCTGGTCGGGATTATCGACGATATACCGACCGATCTCGCGGTCGCCGGGCGCCATGACTTCGAGCTTGGCCTCGATCTTCTTCAGGACGGACATGCGTTCCTCCATTGCCTGTCATCGACAATGCCAAGCCAAGGAATAAATTATTCCGTCTCTGATTGACAGCCAAGAATGAACCATCAAATCTCGACTGGTGCGGTTGCGGCCCAGCCTTCGGGCATGTCGACGATTCGGACATGAAAGATCGTAGACTCGCCGACAGCTCGGGATTAGGTCAGAGCCATGGACAAATTGCGGATCGTCGGCGGGCACAGGCTTGAGGGCGCGGTGACGATCTCCGGCGCCAAGAACGCGGCCTTGCCGCAAATAGCGGCGGCGTTGCTCAGCCCCTATCCGCTGCAGCTGACCAACCTGCCTGAGGTGACGGATGTCGACAACATGCTTGGCGTCGTCGGCCTTCATGGGGCCGAAGTCACCAGATCGGCGCATGCCGCCACAATCGATACCAGTGCTGCCGCTTCCAGGGAGACAAGCTACGATACCGTCAGGCGCATGCGCGCGACGGTGCTGGTTCTCGGTCCACTGCTTGCCCGCTTCGGCCATGCCCGGGTCTCGCTGCCTGGCGGCTGCGCGATCGGCGCACGGCCGGTCGACATGCATGTCGCCGCACTTGCCGCACTTGGCGCCGATATCGCGATCGAAAACGGACTGATCGTCGCGTCTGCGCCGGGCGGACTGAAAGGCGCGCGCATCGTTTTGAGCTCGCCGTCGGTCGGCGCGACCGAAACGGCGATGATGGCGGCGACGACGGCAAACGGCGAGACCGAGATCCTCAACGCGGCCCGCGAGCCGGAGGTGGCCGATCTTGCCGCCTGCCTGAACGACATGGGCGCGCGGATCGAGGGCGCCGGCACGCACCGCATCCTGATCGGGGGCGGCACAGACTGGCGCGCCGCCACGCACGACATCATCCCGGACCGGATAGAGGCCGGCACCTATGCCGTCGCAGCGGCCATCACCGGCGGTCAGCTCGAGCTGACCCACGCGCGGCTCGAGCACATGGCATCCGTCGTCCAGCTGCTCGAAGCAGCCGGTGTGAAAATATGGCCGGGCGACCGCGGGCTGATCGTATCGAGAGACGGGCCGCTCAAGGCGGTGGACGTGACGACGGAGCCCTATCCGGGCTTTCCGACCGATCTCCAGGCGCAGTTCATGGCGTTGATGTGCTGTGCCGAGGGCGCTTCGCTGTTGCGCGAGACGATCTTCGAGAACCGCTTCATGCATGTGCCTGAACTGATGCGGCTCGGCGCCAATATCAAGCTGCAAGGCACGATGGCGCTGGTGCGCGGAGGCGAGAAGCTGAAGGGCGCGCAAGTGATGGCGACCGACCTGCGCGCCTCCGTCTCGCTGGTGCTGGCAGCGTTGGTGTCGGAGGGCGAGACGACGATCAATCGCGTCTATCATCTCGACCGCGGGTACGAGCAGTTGGACCGCAAGCTCCGGCTGTGCGGCGCCCAGATCGAACGAATAAGGCAATGAGTGCCGGTGGGGCGTCTCCGCATTATTTCCTGGGCGTCGATGGCGGCGGAACCGGCTGCCGGGCGCGTATCGAAGACGAGGCAGGAACCGTGCTCGGGCAAGGCCTGTCGGGCCCGGCGACAACGCGACTCGGTATAGAGGTGGCCTGGGCCTCGATTGTCAAAGCCTTTGGCACGGCGATCGAAGAGGCAGGGTTCGCGGCGGCGGAAATCGCCAGGATCCGCGCGGGTATCGGTGTTGCCGGCATCGGCCGTAAGGGTGCGCTCGAGGCGTTTCATGCCATCGAACAACCCTTTGCGAGCATCGACTTCGTCAGCGACGGCGTCGCGGCTTGCCTTGGCGCGCATTCCGGCCAGGACGGCGCCATCGTCATAGCCGGGACCGGTTCGATCGGGCTCGGCTTTGTCGAAGGGCGCGACCTGCGCGTCGGCGGCTACGGTTTTCCGATTTCCGACGAGGGCAGCGGCGCCGATCTCGGACTGAAGGCAGTGCAGTTCGCCTTGCGAGCCCATGACGGCCGGCATGAGCGGACGGCGCTGCTGGCCGAGGTGATGCAGCGCTTCAAGGACGATCCGTTCGAGGCGGTGGCCTGGATGGACCGCGCCAGTGCGACGGACTATGCCGCCCTAGCGCCGATGGTGATCCGCCATGCCGACCAGGGCGATCCGGCCGGTCGGCGGATCGTGCAAGGCGCTGCCGAGCAGATCGACACCTTCGTGCGGGTGCTGTTCGAAAAAGGCGCGCCGCGGGTTACGCTGCTCGGAGGGTTGTCCAGCCCGCTTGAGCCATGGCTCGCTCCCGACGTCCGCCGACGGCTGAAGCCGGCCGACGGCGATGCGGTTTCGGGAGCCATAATCCTGGCCAGAAAATCCGTCTGCCGCCAGTGATGCCTTGCTCGGCAAGGAATATAATATTCCTACTTTCCGTTGACAGAGGGAATATCGAATTCTAAAAAGTTAACGAAACAGAACCGGCGCAGGCCGGTACGGAGCCGACGGCCAGGTGCAGGCACTGGACGCCGCTTGCCGCGGGCATCACAGTCCTGCTCGCAGTCGCACTTGAAAGTAAGCGAAGTGGTCGAACAAGGGTTGATGTCGGAGCTGGAGCGGCTGGTTTCCGAGGACCGGAACCCGAAAACCATGGACATCGATCTGTTGCCGACCCTCGAGGTGCTGCGCAAGATCAATGACGAGGACAAAGGCGTTGCGGCAGCCGTCGAGAAGGTCATCCCCGATATTGCTGCGGCCGTGGACCGGATCGTGAGCGCGTTCCAGAACGGTGCACGCCTTGTCTATATGGGGGCTGGCACCAGCGGCCGGCTCGGCGTCCTCGACGCCTCGGAATGTCCGCCGACCTTCGGCGTACCCGAGGACATGGTGGTGGGCCTGATCGCCGGCGGCGTCGACGCGCTGATGCACTCTGCGGAAGGCGCCGAGGACGATCCGAAACAGGGAATAAAGGCGCTGCAGGACATCAAGCTGACCGCTGGCGACGTGGTGGTCGGCATCGCTGTCAGCGGACGCACACCTTATGTGATCGGTGGCCTGACCTACGCCAAGGAAGTGGGAGCCACCACCGTGGCGTTGTCCTGCAATCCTCGATCGACCATTGCCGGCATTGCCGATATTGGCATCTCTCCGGTGGTTGGCCCGGAGGTCCTCACCGGCTCGACCCGGCTGAAATCGGGAACCGCGCAAAAGCTGGTGCTCAATATGCTGTCTACCGCCAGCATGATCCGCATCGGCAAGAGCTATCAGAACCTGATGGTTGACCTCAATCCAAGCAACAAGAAGCTTGTCGCAAGGGCGGTTAGGATCGTGATGCAGACGACCGGCTGCGCGGCACAGCAGGCACGACAGGCACTCGACCAGACCGGCAATGATGTAAAACTGGCAATCCTGGTGACGATCACCGGCATGGGTGTCGAAGAAGCACGTAAGGCGCTTGCCAACGCGGGAGGTTTCCTGCGCAAGGCGATAGGCGAAAAGACGGTGTAAGACCGCATGGATACTGGGCCGATGTTCCGGGGCGTGTGTCCCTTTGAAGCGGTCCGGGGAACTGCAAGGCATCTGGTTTAACAATAATGGGAGACGACAATGGTACGGCACATTGGCAAGAAACTGCTTTCCGGCATGACGCTCGCGGCAATGGTTGGCATCGCCGCGCTACCGGTGCAGGCGAGTGCGGCGACGCTGCATATGGCGTGGTCGCAGGACGCCACCGGTCTTGATCCGCACAAGCAGACGGCATTCTCCTCACTGCGGCTGCTGGAGCTGATCTACGAACCGCTGGTGCGGCTCGACGCAAACCTGCAAATCACGCCCGCGATTGCCGATTCATGGCAGTTCTCGCCGGACGGCAAGGAGCTGAGCTTCAAGCTCAATCCGAAAGCAAAATTCCAGAACGGCGCCGCCGTGACCTCGGCCGACGTCAAGGCATCGTTCGAGCGCATACTCGACGAGAAGACGGGTGCTGCGGCGCGCGCCAACTTTCTCTCGATCGCCAGCATCGACACGCCCGATCCCGCCACCGTCGTGTTCCACCTCTCGCAGCCGGACGTGCCGATCCTGACGGCGATGAGCGACGTCAATGCCGCGATCGTCCCGGCAAGCGAAATCGCGGCCGGCTCGATCGGCACGACAGCGATCGGCTCGGGTCCGTTCAAGCTCGAAAAATGGGATCCGAATTCCAAGGAAGTGCTTGTCGCCAACAAGGACTGGGCAGACGGCGCGACCGGCGTCGACGGCATCGAAATCAGCGTGCTGCCGGACGAGACGGCGATCCTGGCGGCGATGCGCACCAAGCAGATCGATTTTGCCCTGCTCAACGATCCGCTTGTCGCCACGCTGGTGCCCAAGGAAGCCAGCCTGCAGTTGAACCGTGTGCCGGTGCTTGCCTATCACGTGCTGCAGCTCAATCCCTCCCGCAAGCCGATGACCGAACTCAAGGTGCGTCAGGCGATTTCCTGCGCCATCGACCGGCAGGAAGTGCTGGACACCGCCTCGCTCGGCGAAGGCAAGGTCACCGGCCCGCTGACCATCCCGGCACTGGCGACCGATCCGAAGCAGTTGTTCTGCTATAAGCGCGACATTGAGAAGGCCAAGCAGTTGATGGCCGAAGCCGGCTATGCCGACGGCTTTTCGGCGACCGTGATCGGCGCCACCGGCGAGCCGCCGACGGCAGCGGCGGAAGCCCAGGTCATCCAGTCGCAACTCGCAGAAATCGGCGTCAAGCTCGACATCAAGATGATGGAGCTCAACGTCTATGTCGACGCCTGGCTGAAGGGCGATTTCGACATGGCCGTCGCGCTGAACGGCGGCAGGGCCGATCCCTACACTATGTACAACCGCTACTGGACCAAGACGGGCAATCTGCAGAAGGTGGCGAACTATATCGACGACACGCTGGACAGTCTTATGCAGAAGGGCCGCACCGAGACCGACCCGGCAGCGCGCAAAGCGATCTTCGCCGACTTCGAGAAGCACATCACTGAGATGTCGCCCTGGATCTGGCTCTACACGTCCTACAGCTACACGGCACAGCAGAAGAATATCGCAGGATTCGAACCGGTGCCGACAGGCTCGCTGTTCAGCCTCGCCAAGGTGACGATCCAGTAGCTGCTTTGATGCCGGACGAGAGGATATTCTTCGCGTGAACTATCTGATGCGGCGACTGGCGACCTTCCCTCTCGTCCTGCTTGGCGTGTCCATCGTGGTGTTCCTGGCGATCCGGATGGTTCCGGGCGATTCGATCACGGCAATGCTGGGGACCGAAGCCGGCCTGCTGACGCCGCAGCAGCGCGATGCGCTTGCAGCTTATTTCGGCATCGACCAGCCCTGGTTCATCCAATACTGGCGCTGGCTGCTTGGTCTTTTCCAAGGTAATCTCGGCATTTCGTCCACCTATGGCAGGCCGGTGCTCGACGTCATCCTCGAGCGTTTCCCGCTAACGTTGGAACTCGCCCTGCTGTCGATGGTCATCGCCCTGCTTGTCGGTATGCCGGCGGGGATCTTTGCCGCCACCCATAACGAAAAGCTGTCCGACCTCGGCGTGCGCGTTGTCGCAATGATCGGGCAGTCGACGCCGAACTTCGTCCTTGCCCTGCTGATCATCTACACACTGTCGGCGGGGTTTGGCGTTTTGCCGGCGATGGGCGAGTTTTCGCCGCTGTGGCAGGATCCGCTGCGCAATCTCGGCCAGCTGTTGCTGCCTGCGGTCACGCTTGGATTTGCCTTCGCGGCTTCGGTGACCCGCATATCGCGTTCGGCGATGCTCGATGTGCTCAGCGACGACTATGTCAGGACGGCGCGCAGCAAGGGCGTTTCGGCGCGCGGCGTCATCTGGCGGCATGCCTTGCCCAACGCGCTCATCCCGGTCGTGACGCTGAGCGGCATAGAGTTCGGCTACCTCCTGGGCGGAGCTGTCATCGTCGAGCAGATTTATGCGCTGCCCGGTCTCGGCCGCATGGTGCTGGATGCCATCCTGCAGCGCGACTACGCGCTGGTGCAGGGGAGCGTGCTGTTCATCGCCTTCAACTTCATGATCGTCAATCTCCTCGTCGACCTTGCCTATGTCGCGCTCGACCCGCGTATCCGGCTAAGCGAGCACTGATGGCGACATTGCGGGCTATATTTGCGCATCCCAGCGGCCGCATCGGCGGTGCGATCGTTGCGCTTTATCTGCTGCTTGCCGTGCTTGGCATGCTGGGGCTGACGCCGCACAATCCGCTGACGCAGCACCGGGTCGAGCGACTGCATGCGCCTGACGGCACCTACTGGATGGGCACGGACCTGTTCGGCCGCGATGTCGCAAGTCGGCTGATGACCGGGATCGGCCAGTCCTTCATCGTGGCCTTCTTTTCGGTCGCCGTCGCGACACTGGCCGGCACCGTGCTCGGGCTGGCGGCAGCCTGGTTCGGGCGCCGCTGGGACGGCCTGGTGATGCGCATCATGGACGTTGTGCTGGCGTTCCCGGCGATCCTGCTGGCGCTGTTGATCGTCGCGGTTGCGGGACCGGGAACCTCGACCAGCGTCATTGCCATCGCCATCGTCTACACACCGATCTTCACGCGCGTCGTGCGAGGTCCGGCTCTGTCGCTCAAGGCGCGCGAGTTCGTCGACGCGGCCCGCACGTTCGGCAGCAGTGCGGGCTATATCGTAACACGGCATCTGCTGCTCAATCTGGTGGCGCCGCTGACGGTTCAGCTGACGCTGGCGCTGGCCTGGGCACTGCTGACCGAAGCCGGCTTAAGCTTCCTCGGGCTCGGCACGCAGCCGCCCGCCGCGTCGCTCGGCCTGATGCTGAGCGACAGCCGCAATCTGATGGAGACAGCTCCCTGGCTGATGATCTTCCCGGGCGTGGCGATCATGATCGGCATCCTCGGTTTCAACCTGCTCGGCGATGCGTTGCGCGATGTCCTCGACCCGAAGATGCGGAGATCGATCGCATGATCCCGCTGCTGTCCGTCAGCGGATTGCGCGTCGGCTTCGGCCGCAACCCGCAAGCCAATGAGGTCGTGCGCGGCGTCAGCTTCGATCTCGCCGACGGCGAAACGCTGGCCATCGTCGGCGAAAGCGGCTCGGGCAAATCGGTTACGGCGCTGTCGATCAATCGCCTTGTCGATTATGGCGGCGGCCGCATCACCGGCGGGTCGATCAAGCTGAGGCGGGCCGACGGCAGCACCTTCGACCTGACAGCCGCAGCCGAGCCGCAATTGACGAAGATCCGCGGGGGCGAAATCGGCATGATCTTCCAGGAGCCGATGACCTCGCTCAATCCGGTGCTGACCATTGGCTGGCAGATCGAGGAATCGTTTCGCCTGCATCGCGGCCTGACCGGACGACAAGCAACGGCGGCAGCCAAGGACGCGCTCGACCGCGTCCGTATTCCCGACGCAGCGAGGCGGCTGAAATACACGCCCAACCAGCTGTCGGGCGGCATGCTGCAGCGGGTGATGATCGCCATGGCGATTGCGTGCAACCCGCGCCTGCTCATTGCCGACGAGCCAACGACGGCGCTGGATGTTACGGTGCAGGCGCAGATCATGGCGCTGCTCGCCGAGTTGAAGCAGGAAACCGGGATGTCGATGATCTTCATCACCCACGACATCGGTCTGGTTGCAGGCATCGCCGACAAGGTGATGGTGATGCAAGGCGGAGAAGCTGTCGAGCAGGGCGCATTGAACCCGATATTGGACGATCCGCAGCATCCCTATACGCGGCATCTACTACATGCGGTTCCGCATTTCGCCGGCGGCAGCGCGACACGCAGGGACGCGAAACGCGAAACGCAAAAAGCTGCCGAGCCGGCGCTGAAGGTCGATGGCCTCGTAGTGCGATTTCCGGTCAAGGGTGGGTTTTTCAGCCGCGCCAGTGGTGCCGTGCACGCGGTGGACGGTGTGGATTTCGAGCTAATGCCGGGCGAGACATTGGCGGTCGTCGGCGAGAGCGGTTCCGGAAAGTCCACCACCGCCCGCGCGATTCTGGGGCTGGTGCGCTCGACGCGCGGCACAATCTCGGCCAGCGTGCGCAAGGCCGCCGCCGGGCAGAGCGCCCTTCCCGTGCAGATGGTGTTCCAGAATCCCTATGGCTCGCTTAATCCCAGACTCACCGTCGAAAACCTCCTCGCGGAGCCGGTGATCGCTACCGGCGGACGGATAACTGCTGAAACGCGGGCGAAAATGGCTGCGCTGCTGAAACGCGTCGGCCTTCCGGAAAACAGCCTGCAGCGCTATCCGCACGAATTCTCCGGCGGCCAGCGGCAACGCCTGTGCATCGCTCGCGCGCTGATGCTCAATCCTTCGGTTGTCGTCCTCGACGAAGCGGTTTCGGCGCTCGATGTGTCGGTGCAGGCCAGGGTGTTGAAGCTTTTGATCGAGCTGCAGCGTGAATTCGGGCTGGCCTATCTGTTCATCTCGCATGACATGGCTGTCGTCGAGCGGATCGCCCATCGCATCGCGGTCATCTATGCCGGCCAGATTGTCGAGATCGGCGATGCCAGATCGGTGCTCTCGGAGCCGAAGCACTCCTATACCAAACAGCTTATCGCGGCCGTTCCTACTATAGACCGGCGGCATGAACGTTTCGAGCTGGACACGCGCCAGGTCCCCTCGCTCGTGCGTCCGCTGGGGTTTGAGCCGGGCCCGGCTAATTGGCAGCAATTCGGGCCGGATCATAGAGCACGGGTGGAAGCGTGATGATTGTCGCCCAAGGATATGAAAGGCCGGAGGGACAGCCCCATCGCTGCCTTCCAAACGGAGGCGTAGTTGATCGACCATGATTTCTTCTCCCGCGCATTCGCCCCGCTCGAAGCGGCCGTGGCCGCATCGCGCATTCCGGGCGGCGTGCTCGGCATAGTTGACGGGGACGGCGAACGCATCGTCCGGGCAATCGGCTCAGCCCAAGTCGTGCCCAAGATACGGCCGATGCATGTCGGGACATGGTTCGACCTGGCATCCCTGACCAAAGTCATCTTCACCACGTCGCGTATCCTGGCACTGGCGGAAGAAGGCGTCATCGACCTCGACGCGCCGCTGATTTCCGTCCTGTCCGACCTTCGCCAATATGACGAAAAGGCCTGGGAACGGAACGTAACGTTTCGCCAGTGTCTCGGCCATCAGACACCGTTTCCCGCCGTCGCGCCAATCTACACCTATGGGCGTGACCCCGAGCTGCTGCGCGCCTTCATCCTGCAGCGCGAATGGCAGGCTGGCGAGCCGGTCTATTCCGATATCAACTTCATCCTGCTCGGCTTCGTCCTGGAGCGCCTGTCTGGCAAGACCATTCGCGACATAGATCCCCGTCCGGGCTTCGCGTTCTCCGCCGAACCGGATCAAGCGGCGGCGACCGAAGACTGCACATGGCGCCATCGCGTGCTCTGCGGCGAAGTCCACGACGACAATTGCTCGGCCTTGCAAGGTGCCGGTCACGCCGGCCTGTTCGGAACGGCGGCTTCGGTCCTCGACTTTGCGCAAGGGCTGCTGGACGGGACCGGCGCGTCGCAGCGTTCGATCGCGCTAATGCGCACGCCCTTGTCGGCAACCCGCACCCATGGCTGGGAGCGACCCTACGAAGGCTGGTCCGGCGGCCGGTTATGCAGCCCCGAAACCATCGGGCATACCGGCTTTACCGGCACCGGGCTTTGGGTCGACTTCGACAAAGGCAGAGCCTGGAGCTTGCTCACCAACCGGATCCATCCGACACGTCATTTCAACAGCGGGATCGCAGCGCTTCGCCAAGCGGTCGGCGATCTCGTCAACGGAGCCTGACAACCATGAATCCGAAAAATGGCGAACCCATGTGGGCCGTCGGCCTGATGACCGGCACCGTGCTGGACGGCAATATCGATGTCGCGCTGATCAAGACCGACGGCGAACGGATTGACGACTTCGGCATCTACACGCTGGCCCCCTACCCGCAGTCGATCCGGACCTTGCTGGAAGAGACGCTGCGGCAGGCAAGGAGCTGGAATTTCACAGGGCCGGAACCGGCAATCTTCCACGAGGCAGAGGAAGCGCTGACGCGCGCCCAGTCCGCGGCGGTCAAGGATCTGGTCGAAAGCCACGGGCTGACGATGGCCGATATAGGGGTCGTCGGCTTCCACGGCCAGACCGTGCTGCACCGTGCCCCGCAAGTGGGCCGACTGGGCCAGACCCGCCAGCTTGGCGACGGCGAGCTGATGCATGCCATCCTTGGCGCCAGGGTCGCCTATGACTTCCGCTCGGCCGACATGCGCGCCGGCGGCCAGGGCGCGCCGCTGTCGGCCGCCTATCACGCCGCGCTGCTGCGCGAAGCCGACGCCACCGGCGACACGGCGGTGCTCAATCTCGGCGGCGTCGCCAACATCACCTGGTGGGACGGCACGGACAATGTTGTTGCCTTCGACACCGGGCCCGCCAACGCACCGCTGAACGATTTCATCAAATCGAAGGGGCTCGGCGAAATGGACCGCGACGGCGCCCTTGCCCGCGCCGGCACGGTCGACGAGGCACGGCTGGCCAAGCTCCTGCAGCATCCGTATTTGACCAAACCCTACCCGAAATCGCTGGACCGTTTCGATTTCGGCGCCTCGATGGCGGACGGAATGAACGCCGAGGATGGCGCAGCCCTGCTGACGGCCTTCACCGCGGCCGCCGTCGGCAAGGCGCTCGATCTTCTGCCGCGCCGGCCGAAGCGGCTGGTGGTCAGCGGTGGCGGTCGACACAACCCAACGATCATGGCCATGCTTGCCAGCCGCGCTGGCGTCGAAGCGGTTCCGGCCGAGGCGCTTGGCTGGAAGGGCGATGCGGTGGAGGCGGAGTGTTTTGCATTCCTGGCAGTGCGCGTGCTCAGAGGCTTGCCGATCAGCTTCCCCAGTACGACCGGCGTGCCCCAGCCGATGCGCGGCGGACGCCTTGCCAGCTAACTAAGCCAACAATTTCTTCTGCAGGAAGATGCGGCTGCGGCCAATGGGGAAATCGGCAAGCACGCCGAAGGGCAGATAGCCCTGGCGTTCATAGGCCTTGGCGGCCCTGGGATTGAACGTGTCGATCCAGGCGCCGTGACAGTCGCGCGCGATCGCCTCCCTCTCGGCCGCCTCGAGCATCCTGCCGGCCATGCGGTGACCGCGCAGTTTTTCATCGACCCAGAGCCATTGCACATAGAGCCAGCCCCAGGCGGTGTATCCCGAGATGCCGGCGACAATAGCGCCGTGCTCATCGCGCACGAACACGGCCAGTGTCTTCCTGCCGGAGGCACCGACATCACCGTCGTTGAACGCCGTAAGCCGCTCTCCAAGAAAAGCCAACTCGTGCGGCGAGGGATCGGCGGTTGTCTCAAGCGTTGTATTGTTCATCCGCCAAGCATCTATCGAAGGACGGGACCGAGACGCAAGCCTTGCTGCGCTATAGCTTCGGCGAACGCCACGCCGCTGCCGCAGCAGCGATTAGCACGAGCAAAGCTGCAATCACCGCCGATGCTGCAAAACCGAACGTGGAATAGAGCGGTCCGAACGCCGTGGTGCCGACGAACACCGCAAGATAGGTCACCGCGCTGTTCAAACCCATGATCGTGCCGCGACGCGCAGGGTCGAGCGCCGACAGGCGCATCACCAGGACGTTCAGCCCGAAATGATTGGCAAGGCCCCAGACGGCTATCACCGCTACGGTCAGATGAAAACTACTGCTTGCCGCGGCAATCACTACATAGACGACCGCGACAAGCAGATAGGCAAATGGCATGACACGCCGCGCGCCTAAGCGGTCGATAACGCCGTCAAGAAGTGCCGCCGTGCCAAAGCCGGCGCCATAGGCGAGCGCGGCAAGCCCATTGGCACTGACCGGCCGTCCCAAGCCGTTGTGAAGGTGATCGCCAAGATAGCCATAGACACCGTAGAACGCGGTCATGAAGGCGGCGCAGGCAACCAGAAGCGGCACGATGCCCGGAACGCTCAAGGCGCCCAGTGGCGTCGGCGCCGGGCCGCTCCTCCTGACATCGCTGAGCGACGTCAGAGACAGGCTGGCCAATGCGACTGCTGCGAGCACCGCGACCGCCGCGAAAACGGCGCGCCAATGTACCAGATCGGCAAGTACGGCCGACAGCGAAACGCCGGCGACCATGCTCAGCGTCCAGCCGGTCAGCACGACGCCTATGGTGCCGCTTTCACGACCGGGCGGCGCAATCGCGGCGGAGCTGGCATAGATTGCCGGCATGGCGACACCTGCAGCGATGCCGGCGAGAAGCTGGGCCGCGACCAGCGCCGTCACGGTCGGCGCAGCGGCGCTGGCGACGAGCGCTATCGCCAGCAGCAGCAACGCCCCTTGCAGCATGCGGCGGGCGCCAAACCGATCGATATAGCGCGCCAGGAACAAGGCGCTTGCCGACGTCCCGAGCCCGAACGCGGCCGACGCGATCATAACCGCCGGCACGATTGTGCCGAAGGACGCGGCCACCGCCGGCGCGATCGGACTGAGCACCAGCGAGTTCGAGCCGATCACGGCAATGCACCCCGTCAGCAGGTAAGCGAGTGCCGGGATTGGCGGCTTGGGGGCCGCTGCGAATGTGGCGACTTGATCAGTGTTCGACATATGGCAATAATGGCCGTATTAAATTCTGCATCAATCGGGAATTTTAATATGGATGAAGAAACAGATGGCATTCCGCAGAACAGGCCCGCCGCCCGCGATATCGATGCAACCGACCGAAAAATATTAGGCGTTCTGGTCGACGACGCCACGATCAGCTATGCCGAGCTCGGCGACCGTGTCGGCCTTTCACCGCCGGCAGCCCATGAACGCGTCAAGCGCCTCCGGCGCAGCGGCGCCATCCGCAACACCGCGGTCATCATCGATCCCAAGGCGGTGCACAAGCCGCTGCTTGCCTTCGTCCATATCGACACAAGGGGGTGGGGAAAGACGCCGGAGCTGATGGCAATCTCCGAACACCCCGAAGTCGAGGAGATCCATTCGGTGGCCGGCGACACATGCATGCTGATCAAGGTCCGCACCGAGGACACGCGGGCGCTCGAGGGCCTGCTGTCGCGCCTCTACGAAACACCCGGCGTCACCTCGACCCGAAGCTATGTGGTCCTGTCGACCTATCTCGAGCGGCCGGTGCAGCCGGGGATAACGACGGAATGGCCGACCCCCCGGCACATGGCCAAGCCGCTTTATTAGCTCAAACGATTCTCACGCGTATCCAAAGTCGAACCGGAAACGTCTCAGGCACTGCATCCTGTGGTCATCCGTCCGGCCGGTTCGTTTGCGCCGGTTCTTGGATCCGACGGGATGCCTGTTGCGCAACCGGAGACACGCGATGAGAAAATTGATCGTGGGCAGCTTCATTTCGCTGGACGGCGTCATCGAAGCACCAATGGAATGGGCGTCACCGTTCTTCGACGAGGAGATGAAGGAACACTCCTATGAAAAGGCCGGCGAGGCGGATTTTTTCCTGCTCGGCCGCGTCACCTACGAAATGTTTTCGGCGCGTTGGCCGCAGGTCAAAGGCAGCAAGTACATGGACCGCATGAACGGGCTGAAGAAGCTCGTCGCGTCGCGCAGGCTCAAGGCAGTGAGCTGGAACGCATCGCTGATCGAAGGCGACGTCGCTGCCGAAATCACCAGGATCAAGCAGCAGGCCGGCGGCAACATATTGAAGTATGGAGTGAGCAATCTCGACCAGACGCTGCTCGCCAACAGGCTTGTCGACGAGTATCAGCTCTCGATCGTGCCGACCCGCGTCGGCCCTGGCAAACGCGCTTTCCAGGATGTCGACCCGTCCCTGGTCAAGCTGGAGCTTATAGATACGCACCGTTTCAAGAACGGGGTCATTACGCTGACCTATGTCCCGCTATGATCCGTATGCCATGAAGATGCAGCCAGGACTTGACCCGACCGGGCTTTTCGACGTCCGCTACGCCGGTTTTCTGGAGACAGTCGCGCATTTGCGTGGACGGCTGCACCGCTACTGTGCACGCATGACCGGTTCAACGCTCGACGCCGAAGACGTGATGCAAGAGGCGCTGTTCGAGGCCTATCGGAAGATCGAGAAGCTGGACGATGCGAGTGCTCTTCGCCCCTGGCTGTTTCGCATTGCGCATAATCGCTGCATCGATTTCCTGCGAAGCCGGCAGGTGCGTCGGCATGCGGAGGCCAATTTCGCCGACGACGAGATCGTCCTGCCGGTCGAGCCGGCGGGCCAGGGCGCGGATCGCGCCATCGAGCGGCTGGTGACCCACCTGCCGCCCAAGGAGCGCGCCTGCGTCCTGCTCAAGGATGTCTTCGACTATTCGCTGGAAGAGATTGCCGATCTCGTCGGCTCGACCGTGGGCGGCGTCAAAGCTGCGTTGAACCGAGGCCGCTCTAAATTGGCTGCCTTGTCGGGCGAGTCGATCGTGCGTTCGGAGTGCCAAAGCGATCCGGAACTTCTGGAATTGCTTGTCTTATGACTTTCGCTGCCGAATGGGTCAGAAAGGAACGCTGAGAGAGGGTAGCCGCCCTCCCTCAGCGGCGAGGGTCGGATCGGTGGAATTGCTGACCGTTTGACGG
>NZ_JAMYPO010000011.1:0-156735 GCF_040320365.1 Mesorhizobium sp. M0701 | reverse complement strand
AGCTCACGGCCGACGGCAAAGCCTCAAAACTCGCCATCACAGCCATCATGCGAAAGCTCATCATCCTCGCAAACGCACTACTCAGGGACAATCGGACCTGGACACCATCTCTCCCTTGACCAACACGGATACTCTAGGCCCGATGCTGCATAGTTGCTCGACGCGCTGACGATGCCTCTCAGCTTCCGGGTGAACCGAGCTGCTCCGCATCCCAGAACTGGTCAAGCCAGATGTTGAGCTTCAGGAAGCCGGCATTGCTGACCGTATAGACGCGCCTGGTGCCTTCCGGCTTGGCGTTGACCAACCCCGCATCAAGCAGCACCTTCAGGTGCTGCGAAACGGCCGGGCGGGACACCGGCAAGCCGGATGCCAATTCGTTGACGGTCTTCGGTCCGCGCCGGAGCTCTTCCAAGAGATGGCGCCGGTTGGGATCGGCAATCGCCATGAAGGCGTCGGAAAGCATCATGCCTTATTTGTGGGGCAAAGCGCCTCGAATCTCAACTGTCGGCTTCAGCTTTTCTACGCGGGTCGAGCCGCAACGCTTCCGGCGTCACCGAGCGATCGGCGGGCTGGGTCTTGAAGGCATCGCGGCCTTCGATCGGCACCGGCGCGCGACGGCTGATGCGCAGCAGCGTATAGCCAGCCAGGCTGAGATGCGCGAGCGCAGTGGCCAGGAACAGCCCCTCAGGGCGCATCCAGCCCATCAGGCCGGCGGCCACCAGCGGACCGATCATCGTGCCGAAGCCATAAAGCAGCAGCAGGCCGCCCGACACTTTGACAAAGTCCTCCGATCGCGCATGGTCATTGGCATGCGCCACCGCGATCGAATAGAGCGTGTAGGCGAAGGCGCCGTAGGCGGCGGTGCAGACGATGACGAAGACGCCGGAGCGCGGTTCGAACAGGAAGATGGCGATGGCAAACAGCGCAGCGCCGAAGGCCGCGCCCGCCAGCACGAAACGACGGTCCGTCGTGTCGGAGAGCCGCCCGGCCGGAAGCTGCATGGCGGCGCCGGCGATGACCACGAGGCTCATCATCAGCGCGATCTCGGCTGTCGAGATGCCGATGCGCGCTCCATAGACGGCACCAAGTGTACCCCAGGCGCCGTTGGCGATGCCGATCAGCACGCAAGCGATCGCCGACACCGGCGAATTGACGTAGAGCCCCTTGACGTCAAGCGACACGTCCTGCAGCGGCTTGGGGTGAGACGCCGTCGAGACCGCCGTCGGGATCAGCGACAGGCAGAACAGAATGCCGGTGATCATGAACAGCGACGCCGATCTCACATCGCCGCCGGCAACGATCATCTGACCGCCCATGATCGAGGCATAGGTGACCATCATGTAGAGGCCGAAGACGGTGCCGCGGTTTTCGTTGGTGGCCTTCTCGTTGAGCCAGCTTTCGATGACCATGAAGGCGCCGGCCATGGTGAAGCCGGTGAAGGCGCGCAGCAGGATCCAGGTATATTCGTCGATGATCAGGCCGGTGAGCAGTGCGACGATCGCTCCCGATGCGGCAAAGGCGCCGAAAGCCCTGACATGACCGGCGCGGCGCACGATGCGTGGCGCAAAGAAGCAGCCGGTGACGAAGCCGCCGGCCCAAGCCGTGCCCATCAGGCCGAGCGATGCCGTCGAGAAGCCCTCCACCTGGCCGCGCAGCGGCAACAGCAGACCGTGCAGTCCGGATGCCGCCAACAGGAACGCGGTGCCGCGCAGCAGCGAGAGGATCGGTCTGTAGCTTGCGAACATTTTTCAATCCGGCTGGGGTTTAGGGCACAAGTCTGGAGACAGCGGCATTCGGGCTTTTCGGCGGCGTGCCCGAGCTTTTGGAATTACCCGCAGTAACTACCCGCGGCGAAACAGCGCCTCTGCCGCCGACTTGGTCGAGCCCTTGGTCTTGAGCTCGGCTTCCAGCCGGGCGATCTCGTCGCGCAGGATGCCGATCCGTTCGGACAATTCATCGACGGAAAGCAGCGACAGATCCTGCCCGATCTCGTGCGGGCGCGCTTTCTTCTTGGGTTCGTCGTCGAAGATCGCCATCGTCGCTCCTCCGTGATTGCCCATTTGCCTGATTTGCCAATGAGCATACATAGGGCAAGGGTATGGATGCAAATGGCGGGCAAGAGCTGGCACGAGAAACCGGCGGAGCACGACGGGAAAATTCATGGCGAACGCACAGAAAATTCCGGCGAAGATGATGGCGATCGCCATATCGGAACCGGGCGGGCCGCGGGTGCTGAAAGCGGAAACCCGCGACGTACCGGTTCCCGGTCCCGGCGAGATCCTGATCCGGGTGCGGGCCGCCGGCGTCAACCGGCCGGACGTGCAACAGCGCAAGGGCGCCTATCCGCCACCGCCGGGAGCGTCGGATCTGCCGGGCCTGGAAGCAGCAGGCGAAGTCGCTGCCCTTGGTGACGAGATATCGCGCTGGCGCGTCGGCGACCGGGTCTGTGCGCTGACGGCGGGCGGCGGCTATGCCGAATATGTCAGAGTGCACGCCGGCAGCGTGCTGCCGCTGCCCGCCGGCTTTACCTACACCGAAGCGGCGGCGCTGCCGGAAAACTACTTCACTGTTTGGCACAATGTCTTCGAGCGCGGCGGCCTGAAGAGCGGCGAGACCCTGCTCGTGCATGGCGGCTCGTCGGGTATCGGCACCACGGCGATCCAGCTTGCTGCCGCTTTCGGCGCCTATGTCGTCACCACCGCCGGCAGCAAGGAGAAATGCGACGCCTGCCTCAAGCTCGGCGCCGACCGGGCGATCAACTACCGCGAGGAGGACTTCGTCGCCGCAGTCAAGGAGGCAACCGGCGGCAAGGGTGCCAATGTCATCCTCGACATGGTCGGCGGCGACTATGTGGCGCGAAACTATGAGGCTGCAGCCATGGAAGGCCGCATCGTCCAGATCGCGACGCAGGGCGGGGCGGTGGCGAGCGCCGATTTCTTCAAGATCATGGCCAAGCGGCTCGTGCACACAGGATCGCTGCTCAGGCCACGCACCGTGGAGTTCAAGGCGGCAGTTGCGGCTGCGCTGGAGGCGCAGGTTTGGCCGCTGCTCGGCACGCGCAAGGTTGCGCCGGTGATGGATACGATCTTCCCGCTCAAGGAAGCGTGGCGGGCGCATGAGCGGATGGAGGAGGGTGAGCACATCGGCAAGATTGTGCTCGATGTCGCCTGACGGCCCGCAAACAGGCTGAACGAAAGCTTAATGGTGCAATGCAACAAACGCATTGCGGCCATGCAAAAGCGTCTGTTCAATTTTTCATCGCCGATGCCTATTTACGCGGCATCAAAACGATGGAGGACTATCATGAACCCGATCCGCGCTTTCCGTAACTGGCGCATGTACAACGAAACCGTGCGCGAACTGAACCGGCTGAATGCTCGTCAGCTCAACGACCTCGGCATCAACCGCGGCGACATCGAGAGAATCGCCCGCAAAGGGCTTTAATCTCGAGCACGATCCCGCTCGAAGACCGGGCGCTGCTTTTCGGCAACGCCGAGCCGCGGTTCGGGATCAAGCTTTAGAAGCCAGAGCCGCAGCAGACGGATTTCCGTCGCCGGTTCCGAGCCCGCCCGACCTTGGTCTGGCGGGCTTTGTCTTTTTGAAGCTTTCGACTGCATGGCGTCATCTGCCGACCCTTCGCGGTCTGCTGGTCGCGCTGCCGTGCCGTCCTTGACGCGCGCCTGCCAAAAACATTGCGAAACGGCGAGCGAGCGGTTATATAGACCGCGATTTTCCCATTTTGGTGGCTCTAAACCACCGCCCGCGCGGGAACGCGGGCGAACGAGAAGGATTTTTGTAATGGCCAATACGCTGCTGATGCCAAAGGCGACCGCCGTCTGGCTGGTTGACAACACAGCGCTTTCCTTCGAGCAGATCGCGCAGTTCTGCGGACTGCATCCGCTTGAGGTCAAGGCGATCGCCGACGGCGAGTCGGCGCAAGGCATCAAGGGCATGGACCCGATCATGACCGGCCAGCTCACTCGCGACGAGATCGCGCGCGCCGAGAAGGACGCGAACCACCGGCTGAAGCTCTCGGATCCCAAGGTGCGGGTGCCGGAATCCAAACGCAAGGGTCCGCGCTACACGCCGCTGTCGAAGCGCCAGGACCGGCCCAACGCCATCCTCTGGCTGGTGCGCAACCATCCCGAGCTCAAGGATGCGCAGATTGCCCGCCTTGTCGGCACAACGAAGTCGACGATCGACCAGATCCGCGACAGAAAGCACTGGAACTCCGCCAATCTCCAGCCGATGGATCCGGTGACGCTCGGCCTGACGTCGCAGATCGACCTCGATATGGAAATCAACCGCGCCTCGCGCGGCCGCGAGCAGGCGCAGCCGGTCGGCGATACGCTGCTGCCGGCCGCCTTGACCGAACGGCTGGTGCCGGCGCCCGAAAAGCCGAAGGACGAGGACCGCGAACTTGACGCCAACGCCGTCTTCGCCAAGCTTTCAGCGCTGAAGTCGAAGGACAAGGACGCCGACGAAGAGGAATAGGTCTGGCATCCAAAACAAAAAGCCCGCTTTCAAGCGGGCTTTTTTGTGATCTTCCGTGTCAGCTTCGCGCCGCCCGGTCCGGCGCCATGCCGTAATCCTCGCTGCGCTCCACCGCGCGATAGAAATCGGCGAGCTGCTTGCCGCGCTCCGGCTTGAAGGTGCGGCCGGCGATGACCACCGAGGCGATGCGGTCGATGCGGAAGGCGCGGAAATCGCCGCGCATCTCACACCAGGCGACCAAGGTCCACACCTTGCCCCAGAACCACAGGCCGAGCGGGCGGATGTCGCGCGCGGTGCTGCGGCCGGCCTCATCCGAATAGTCGATGGTCAGCACCTGACGTTTCTCGATGGACCGCTCGATCAGGTCGATGGCTTCGCGGGCGGCATCGCTTACCACCCACATCGGCGTGTGGATCTCGGTACGGGCGATGCGGTCCTTTTCGGCGTCGGGCAACACGGCGCCTATCTTGACCAGCGCCTCGTCGGCGGCTCGCGCCATGGCCGCGCCACCAAAGGCGCGCACCATGCGGGCGCCGGCGACCAGCGCGACGATCTCGTCACGCGTGAACATCAGCGGCGGAAGGTCGAAACCCTCCCTCATCATGTAGCCGACACCGGCCTCGCCGTCGATCGGCACGCCGGTCGACTGCAGGTCTGCGATGTCGCGATAGATCGTCCGCTCGGAAACCTCGAGCCACGTGCCCAGCTTCTGGGCGGTGACCAGACGACCACCACGCAGATGCTGCACGATTTGGAAGAGCCTGTCGGCGCGGCGCATCGTATGGTCCCTCGGCGTCTATCGTTCCAGCCCTTCGCGCTTGCGCTGCGCGGCGACGAAGGCCGCGCCGAAGGACAGTTTCTTCGTTGTCGGCGTGCTTGCGTCGACCACCCGCCAGAACGGCGCAACATCGCCCAGCGCCATACCACGCTCAAGATCCTCGTTGGCGGCCTCGGCGACGGTGCGCAGATGATAGCCGATGGTGACCGGACATGTCATCTCGGCACCGTGCTCGATGGCGAGAGCGGTGCGCAAAGCGCGGATATTCATGTCCATGCCTTCGGGGATAGAGCGGATGAATGCGTGGACCTGGCGAGCTGTAGGAACCAGCATCGGCTGGCCTTCGACGACGTCGCCGATGGTGCGTGGCGACGGTGTTATGCCGTTGATGCCAAGCGTGTTCAGCCTGTCGTTCCAGCTTTTCATCGATCGTCCTCTCGGCCATCCGGCTCCGGCGGCCATTGCACTATGGCACGAGCCTCCTGACACCATACTGTCAGGAGGCTTCAGCATGCCCATTTCAGCTCGTCGCCAGGTCGCATCCAAACGCCACGCGGAAAGCTTGCCTCAATTGCCGCCATTGCGGCGGTCGCCATACATGTCCGGCCAACCAATATCCTTGCGGATGTCCGCCGGCAGGGTGTTCATGAATCGCTGGGTGCGGATCTCATTGCGGATCGTCCGGATCTTGCCGACATAGTGCTGCACGCTACGCAGAATGGTAATACCGTTCATGGCTGGTCTCCTCTCTTTCGATGCAGGCACTATCGCACACCCCTGCTGACAGCAGTCTGTCAGGAGGGTGCGGCTCTCATGACCGGCGTTCCGATTTATCCATCGAAGTGACAAGGCAGTGCTGAAAAGAGGCTTGCCGCAGTGGAAGCCGGCGATCCCGGAGCCGCTTTGACAGCCAGCCGCGATGCTGATCAAAGGCTGCATGTCGAAACTTCTCGCGCTCGTCATCATCTTCATGATGGTCATCCAGCTCATCAAGCCGCTCGGCTGGCCCGGGCTGAAGCGGCGCAGCGATTTCTGGAAGCTGGCGCTGCTGGCGATGGCGGCGATTTCGATTACGGCGGTGCTCGGGCACTGGACGTAATGCATGTCGCGCAAAATTGTGCAGCGGTTTTGCGACAACGACATGCATAGAAACAAGAACCTGAAGCGCGTCGGATGAGACCAATCGAACGCGACGCGCTTTAGTGCGGGCGGCCCGCTACGCGACGCCCGGTTCGTTGGCGAGCACCACGCTGACCAGATGTTCCGCCCAGGCTCGGTAGCCGGCTTCCGAAGCGTGAAATCCATCCGATGCGAAGCCGGCATCGGCATCCGTGATCGGCAGCCGGGGCGCCGGTATGGCGCCGCGTTCGAGGCAAAGGCGCTCGCCCATCCGGTTCACCTCGACGGCGCGGATTTCGAGGATCTTGCCGAGCAATGGCGGCATTGCCGGAGCCCGGGTGAACTCCAGCACCGGCGACCACACCACGCGCGCTTCCGGCCATTTGGCGCGCAGCGCGTAGAGCAGGCCGCCAAACTCGCGCTTGAAGCGCGGTACGGAATGAAAATTCTTGGTGTCGTTGGTACCGATGGCCAGCACGATATGCGTCCACGGATCGGCCGATAGATTGGGCAGCACATGATCGCGGATCTGGCCAGAGGTTGCCGAGTTGAAGCCGGCCGCCCGCCAGCGCACGGTGCGGCCGGTGCGTTGCGCAATCAGAACTGCCAGTTGCGCGGCCAATCCGTTTTCGGAATTGCCGATGCCGACCGAGGCGGCGGAGGAATCGCCAAGCACCAGAACCGAGATTGCTGGCGCCAGGCCAGATATCTCGTGCATGACCGGACCTTGTGCCGGCAGCATGCGGGCGGTGCGGCGACGCACGCCAAGTCCTTGCCAGACATAAACCGGAAAGGCGAGCCAGGTGAGAAGGGTCGGAAAGCGCCGCATGGCAAGTCCCTTTTAGGGCATAGCGAACAGCACTTAGCGCATGTTGCACTGAAGGTGAACGACCTTGCAGCGACACCCTTGTCGCCTCAATGGCAGCAGTCATGTGTTCCGGATCGGTCTTCATACTCGTCGTGCAGCCGCACCCAGTCGCCGAGGCTATGATGCGGGCCAGTTTCGTTGCGGCCTTTCGGCGTCAGGTCGAGATAGTGATAGGCGCCGATCAGCGGATCGCCGCCTCTGGAGCGCGAGATGAAAGTCAGGAAGATGTCGCCTTTCTCGTCGCGATAGAACACGCTGGTGCCGGGAAGGTCTTTCGATCTCAGCGCGCGCTGCTCGAAATTGTAGGTCGTGTCGCCGGCCGCGATCTGCTTGTCGGTGAATGACACCTGCATGTCGAAGTTGAAGTCCGAAGCGTAGGACGACACCCAGTCGAATTTCCAGCCCATGCGCTGCTTGTAGGGCAGCAATTCAGCCAGTGGCGCGCGCGCTACCACGACAAGTGAGACATCGTGATGCCTGAGATGGTGGTTGGCGCCGTCGATGTGGTCGGCAAGAAATGAGCAGCCCTCGCAGCGATAATCGGCGCCCGGCCCGAACATGAAATGGTAGACGATCAGCTGGCTGTTGCCGCCGAACAGGTCGGGCAGTTTCTTTGGCCCTTGCTCGGTCTCGAAGACGTAGTCCTTGCGGATCTTCAGCCACGGCAGTTCGCGGCGTTCGGCGGCGACACGATCGCGAAAGCGCATCAATTCCTTTTCGCGCGCCAGATGCGCCTTGTGCGCCTGAAACCAGTCTTCCTGCGATACGGTCTTGTTGTTTGGCATAGGTCTGCTCCTCTTTTCACGGAGGACGATCGGCAGCGAGGAATGCCGACACAGAGCTGCATTTTTAGTTGCAGGAAATTGCAGACCTTGCTGCTTTCAAACAAACCCGGGCACATGGCCCGGGTCGGAGGGAACGCAACCTGAATTCCGTCAGGCGGCTTGCTCCAGGGTCGGCTGCCATTGTCCAAGCGCTGCCAGATGGTTCATGTGGGCGCGATGGGCGAAGGCGGCCTGCGCGGCGGCGACGTTCGCCGGCTTGCCGCTCCAGGCCTTCTGCGGAGCGGCCTGCAAGGCGCGGCCGTAGGAGAAGGTCAGCTTCCACGGATGCGGGCCGATAGCGTTGATGGCATTGAGGTTGGCGGTCGCCTGCTCGTCCGTTTGTCCGCCTGACAGGAAGGCGATGCCTCCGATCGCGGCCGGCACCGTCTCGCGGAACAGTTTTATGGTCTTTTCGGCGACTTCCTCGGGGCTGCTGACCTTGCCTGATTTCTTGCCGGCCAGCACCATGTTCGGCTTCAGGATGGTGCCTTCGAGCACGACGCGGGCCGCATAGAGCTCGGTGTACAACTTTGTCAGTGTCGCCTTGCTGATCTCGTAGCAGGTGTCGATGTCGTGGGCGCCGTCCATCAGCACCTCCGGCTCGACGATCGGCACGATGCCGGCCTCCTGGCAAAGCGCGGCGTAACGGGCGAGCGCATGGGCGTTCGAGCCGATCGAGGTGGCGGAAGGCACGCCCTTGGCAACATCGATGTCGATCACCGCGCGCCATTTGGCGAAGCGGGCGCCGAGCTTGTAGTATTCGGCAAGGCGTTCGCGCAGGCCGTCGAGGCCCTCGGTGACGGTGTCGCCGGGGAAGCCGGCCAGCGGCTTGGCGCCGGCGTCGACCTTGATGCCGGGGATGGCGCCTGATGCCTTGATGATGTCGACCAGCGGTGTGCCGTCGGCGGCCTTCTGGTGAATGGTCTCGTCGTAGAGGATGACGCCGGAAATGTACTTGGTCATTGCATCGCTGGCGCGGAACATCATCTCGCGATAGTCGCGGCGACTGTCGGCGGTCGACTCGACACCGATGACGTCGAAGCGCTTCTTGATGGTGCCGGAGCTCTCGTCGGCGGCCAGCAGGCCCTTGCCATTGGCCACCATCGCGGCGGCAATGTCCTCGAGACGTTCGCTCATCGTGCTTCTCCTGAAAGAATTGATCCGCGCCCAGCAGACCACCAGAGCAACGCAGGTTCAAGTCGAACCATTTCGTCAAACAAGCGCGAATCGATTGAAATTCGCGGGCGCACTCCTTCGCGCTGCTCTTGCGGCCGCGCTCAGCGCTTCAAGACGTCGACGCCGGGCAAGGGCTTGCCTTCCATCCATTCGAGGAAAGCGCCGCCGGCCGTCGAGACATAAGTGAAATCATCGCTGACGCCGGCATGATTGAGCGCCGCCACCGTGTCGCCTCCGCCAGCGACCGAGATCAGTCTGCCGGCCTTGGTGCGCGCTGCCGCGTGCCTGGCCGTCGCCACCGTTGCATGGTCGAACGGCTCGATCTCGAAGGCGCCGAGCGGCCCGTTCCAGACCAGCGTCGCGGCGCGGTCGATCCATTCGGCAATGGTTTTCACGGTCTTTGCGCCTACGTCGAGGATCATGCCGTCGGCCGGCACGTCTGCTATGGCGACGGTCTCGCTGGCGGCGCCGGCCTTGAACTCCCTGGCGACAACGCCGTCGGCGGGCAGGATGATGGCGCAGCCGGCCTCGGCCGCCTCGATCATGATCTGCTTGGCGGTGGTCGCGAGATCATGCTCGCACAAGGATTTCCCGACGTCGGTGCCGCGCGCCGCTAGAAACGTATTGGCCATGCCGCCGCCGATGACCAGCGCGTCGACCTTCTTCACCAGGTTCATCAACAGGTCGATCTTGGTCGAGACTTTGGCGCCGCCGACGATGGCGACAACCGGGCGGACGGGATTGCCAAGCCCCTTTTCCAGCGCATCGAGCTCGGCCTCCATGGTGCGGCCGGCGAACGCCGGCAGCACATGCGCCAGCCCTTCCGTCGACGAATGGGCACGGTGCGCAGCAGAGAAGGCGTCGTTGACGAAGATATCGCCGTTAGCGGCGAGCTTTTCGGTGAAGGCCGGGTCGTTCTTCTCCTCGCCCTTATTGAAGCGGGTGTTCTCGAGCAGCAGCACGTCGCCATTATTCATGGCAGCAACGGCATTTGCCGCCTTGTCACCGATGCAGTCGGCGGCAAAGCCAACCGGACGGCCGAGCACGTCCGCCGTCGCCTTGGCGATCGGCTCGAGCGAGAATTCCGGCGCAGGTCCATCCTTGGGCCGGCCGAAATGGGCAAGCAGGATGACCTTGGCTCCCTTGCCGGAGAGCTCGGCAATGGTCGGCGCAATGCGCTCGATGCGGGTGGCGTCGGTGACCTTGCCCTCGGTGACGGGAACGTTGAGGTCGACACGCACCAGCACACGCTTGCCGCTGATATTGCCGATGTCGTCCAGTGTCTTGAAGCCGGCCATGCTGATCCCTTTCACGAAAAATCGCGGGGACCTTACCCCGCATCGACGACGATGCAAGACCTGCCTAACGGTTCACCGAAAATATGATTCACGTATCGAGGACGAAGTGCCACGGGGAGCGAGATGGGCAGCAATGGCGCAAAACGCTCCGACATATGGCTTTACCGGTTGCGTACCACGATGCAGGCGCCGCCGACGCTTTGCAGCTTGTCGCAGATCGTGTCGGCCTTGGCTCTGTTATCGGCGCCGATCCGCACGGCATAGATGCCGCGCCTGCCGATCGGGGTACGGACCCGGCTGACCACCGGATCGTGGCCGGCAAGCATTGCCGGGAACCGGCTTTTCACTCTCAGCCACTGGTTGAGCGCCGCGGCGCGGCGAAAATTGCCGGCCACCTGCACGCCCCACGGCTTGATGTTGATCGACGACATCGGCACGGTTCTGGACATGATCACCGGCAGCTCGCGGCAAGCAGCAGCGAAACTCGCCTTCTTGTCGAGCGGCCGGATGACGCCGGCGTAGGCGGTATTGGTGAAGTTGTCGGCCGGCTCGCCCATGACGTCCAACACGTAGCTTTCGGTCTCCATCGGCAAGAAGCCGCCGGAATGCAGCCAGCGCGTCACCCGGCTCTCGCCGGCATTGTAGGCTGCGGCGGCGAGGCCGAGATTGCCGAAACCGGATTTCATTTCGGCGAGGTATTTTGCCGAGGCCGGGATCGCCTGTTCGATGTCGAAGGAATTGGCGAGCCCGCGCATCCTGGCGGTGCCCGGCATGAACTGGGCAATGCCTTCGGCGCCGACCGGGCTGACCGCATTGGGATCGAAACGGCTTTCCTTCCAGATCAACCGGGCAAAGAAATCCCTGGGCAGCCCGTTCCGGTCGGCATGGGCCTCGATCAGGTTGCAAACCTGGTCGATCAGCTTCTTTTTGGCGGGCCGTGGTGGATCGGCCTGAACGGCTGTCGCCCAGATCAGCCCGCAAATGAGAACCAGCGCCGCGCCCAGCAAACGCCGCATTCAACTACTCCGCCGCGGCTTTGTCGTGCTGCCCGAACCGCCGTTCGATATAGTCGGCGACCATCTTCTCGAAATCCGCGGCAATCGATGGGCCGCGCAGCGTCGCCGCCTTCTTGCCGTCGACGAACACCGGGGCGGTCGGTGTCTCACCGGTGCCGGGCAGCGAAATGCCGATATCGGCATGTTTGGATTCGCCCGGACCGTTGACGATGCAACCCATCACCGCGACCTTGAGGTTCTCGACGCCGGGATAGCGTTCGCGCCACACCGGCATGTTCTTGCGCAGGTCGGCCTGGATGTTCTGGGCAAGCTCCTGGAACACGGTCGAGGTCGTGCGGCCGCAGCCCGGGCAGGCGGCGACGATCGGCACGAACTGCCTGAAGCCCATGGTCTGCAACAGCTCCTGCGACACCTGCACTTCGCGTGTGCGGTCACCGTTCGGCTCCGGCGTCAGCGAGATACGGATGGTGTCGCCGATCCCTTGCTGGAGCAGGATGCCCATGGCCGCGGACGAGGCGACGATGCCTTTCGAGCCCATGCCGGCCTCTGTCAGGCCGAGGTGCAGCGCATGGTCGGATCGGGTGGCAAGCTCGGTGTAGACGGCGATCAGATCCTGCACGCCGCTGACCTTGGCCGACAGGATGATCTTCTCGCGCGCAAGGCCGATCTCTTCGGCCATTTCGGCCGACAGGATCGCCGATTGCACGATTGCCTCGCGCGTCACTTCCTGCGCGGTCAGCGGAAAGCCTTGGGCCTGGTTGTCATCCATCAGCCGGGTCAGCAGCTCCTGGTCGAGCGAACCCCAGTTGACGCCGATGCGCACCGGCTTGTCGTATCGGATCGCCATCTCGACGATTGCCGCGAACTGCCGGTCCTTCTTGTCCTTGAAACCGACATTGCCGGGGTTGATGCGGTACTTGGCCAAGGCCGCGGCGCAGGCCGGATGATCGGCCAGGAGCTTGTGGCCGATATAATGGAAATCGCCGACCAGCGGCACGTTGATGCCGAGCCGCTCCAGTCGCTCGCGGATGGCCGGCACAGCGGCAGCGCTTTCGTCGCGGTCGACCGTTATGCGCACGATCTCGGAGCCGGCGCGATGCAGCGCCGCCACTTGCGCGACCGTCTGGTCGACGTCGGCCGTGTCGGTGTTGGTCATCGACTGGACGACGACTGGGGCGCCGCCGCCGACAATCACGCCGCCGACATCGACACCGACCGACCTGCGGCGTGGGAAGGGTGAGGAAAAATATCCGGTCATGCCGGCTACCTTTAATCTTGAAGGTCCGGGCATGAGGTGGAGGAGCAAAGATGGCTTGTCAATGGCAACTGGCGCGCAGGCCCAGCAAATCGGAAACAACAAGACGGCAGCTTGCCGCAAATCCATGAGCGTTTCCGGCAGCATAGAGACATGCCACCGGAAAGATCGCGCTCCGGGTGGCGCTTCTAGTCCTGGAAGGGTTTCAGTGGGTCGTCGGTTTCGCCTTCAGTTTTTCAATCTCGTCCTTGAGCGCCAGCTTGCGCCGCTTGAGATTCACGATTTCGAGGTCGTCTACCGATGGATGGGTCATCGCATCATCGATTTCGCGTTCGATGTCGCCGTGTTTCCGCTGCAGCTCATCAAGATGGGATGCAAGAGACATGATTGGTTCTCCCTTTCATGGTTTCCTCGGATTGCAGCCGTCATGGTACGTCCACCGCAGGCTCGCTTCTATGACGGCATAATGACAGTGTGCCACCATCGCGCACCGATGTCGAATGCTGCGTGGTAGCATTCCACGCCAATATGAAATGTGATATGGGCTGCGCGCCGGTGCAAGAAGACCCGGTCCCGCCCAATCAGGCCCATAGTTTGGGCGCCGCAGACGTGCAGACGGTAAAAATGTCCGATCAGGAACAGGCAGATATCCGCCTCGAATATTCCCGGCTGAAGCAGGAACACGCCGATTTCGACGCGGCCATCAATGCGATGATCGCCATGAATTGCGACCCGCTGCAAATCCAGCGCATGAAGAAAAAGAAGCTTTTCCTGAAGGACAGGCTGATGGCGCTGGAAGACAAGATCATTCCAGACATTATTGCTTGAACGAACGCCATTGCTTGAACGAACGCCGGCGCTGGCCTGCTGGAAAAGCGGTTATGCCGCGATCGAAAGCCGTGCGGCGCGCTCGCGCAACAACGCTATCAGGTCGTCGGTCTTTTCGGTCGAGGTATCGATCGGAACCACCAGGCACATCGTCGCCTCGACCCTGCCCGGCGCTGAAAAGACCGGCGCGGCCAGGCATTTCGTGTAGGCATCGACAAGGCCGGAGGTGACGCAGTAGCCGGCCGACTTGGCGACGGCGATGTCGTCTATGAAATCGTCGAGTTGCAATCTGCGGCCGTCCGGCAGCACGAGATCGTCCTCGGAGACCATATCCTCAATCGCTGCCCTGTCGAAGCCGGCGAGGAGCAGTCGCCCGGAAGCTGTCCAGGGGAGCGGTATTTGCAGACCGGTCGCCGAGCTGATCCGGAATGGCCTCGTTCCCGGGCTTGAATGGACGATGGTGTAGCGGCCGCTTTGCAGCATGCACAACTCCGAGGTCTCGCCGGTCTCGCGTGACAGATGATCGACTTCCTGGCGCCCTCGCCTGAGCAGGTCGTTGCCCCGCACATAGTCCATTCCGTAGAGATAGAGCTTCTTTCCGAAATAGACCCGATTGCCGTCTCCGGCCATCTCCAGCAGGCCTGCGTCGACCAGCGAGCGCACAAGCGTATAAGTCGTCGAACGCGGCGCGTTTACCCCCTTGGCAAGGTCGCCGATGCCGATCGCACGCTGGGTCGTGTGGAGAAACTCCAGAATCTGGAGGACCCGGTTGAGGCCCTTCTCCCGAGAAACCGAGTTCTTGTCTTCGTCCAGACCGGCGTCCGGTCGAGCGGCCAAGGCATTACCTTCTTGCATTATCGATTCCTGATGTTAATCTGTCTTGTACAGAGTACAGGCGTCCCTTGTAAGGGACAATGGCGTCAGTTGCAACCGATGCCTGTATTACTGCTCCAAAGGGGAACACAACACGAAAGGAGGTCGCCGTGAACGACACATCCAAAAGGCGTGAATTTCTGAAACTGGGAATGGCCGGGCTTGCAACGGCCGGAGTGATGAGCGCCGCTACCGCGGTCGACGTTCAGAAAGCGGCGGCCCAGGCAGCGCCGGACAGCCTGCTGCGCACCGTCCTCGAGCGCGGCAAGGTGATCGTCGGGACCGGCAGCACCAACGCGCCCTGGCATTTCGAGAACGACGCCGGCGAACTGGTAGGCATGGACATCACCATGGGTCGCATCCTCGCCAAGGGGCTTTTCGACGATCCGACCAAGGTCGAATTTGTCATGCAGGATCCGGCTCAGCGCATTCCGAACGTGACCACCAACAAGGTCGACATCACCATCCAGTTCATGACCATGACCGCCCAGCGCTCGCAGCTGATCCACTTCTCCCGACCCTACTACGTCGAAGGCATCGCCTTGCTGACCCTTCCGAACGCCGAAAACAAGACCTTCGACAAGCTGCTTGCCGGCGGTTCGGCGACGCGGATTTCCATCCTGCAAAATGTCGATGCCGAGGCTAACGTGCATATCGTCCTGCCGGAGTCGCAGGTGATGCAGATAGACACGCAGGCCAACGTGCTGCAGGCCTTGGAATCGAAGCGCGTCGACGCCGCCGCGGTCGATCTGTCAACGGTACGCTGGCTCGCCTCGCGCAATCCGGATAAGTACTTCGATGCCGGCAAGAGCTGGTTCTCGATGCTTTATGGTGCCGCGCTGCGGCAGGGCGACCTCGACTGGCTGACCTTCGTCAACCAGACCTTCACCATCGCCATGTTCGGCCATGAAACGGCCCTCTACGACGCTGCGTTCAAGGATTATTTCGGACAGGAGCCGCCGGCGCGCCATCCCGGTTTCCCGGTCATCTGATGCAAGCAGGCGGAAGGACAACGTCCTTCCGCCTTCTCTCATCACAGCCCTCCATGACGAGGACGCATGGGTTATACTCTCAACTTCAACCTTATCTGGCGGCATTTCGACAAGCTCTGGGGCGGACTGCTGCTAAGCCTCGAACTGGCCGTCATCTCGATCGCGATCGGCATCGTCATCGGACTCGTTCTGGCGGTCTGGTACGTGTCGGCCGGGCGTGCGGTGCGGACCATCATCGCGGGGTATGTCGAGTTCATCCGCAACGTGCCGCTGATCCTGCTCGTCTATCTGGTCTTCTACGGCTTGCCGACGGTGGTCGACATTACCTACAGCGCGCAAACCTCATTCATTGCCACGCTGTCGCTCTACAGCGGCGCCTACCTGGTCGAGGTGTTTCGCTCGGGGCTCGAGGCGGTGCCGCGCGGTCAGCTCGACGCCGGCAAGGCAATCGGCCTGACGCCATGGCAAAGGCTGCTCGATGTGCGCCTGCCGACGATGCTGCGCATAACCCTGCCGGCGCTTTCCAACACATTCATATCGCTCTTCAAGGATACGTCCGTGGCGTCGGTCATCTCGGTACCCGAACTCACCTATGGCGCCCAGTGGATCAACTTCAACACGTTCCGCATTGTCGAAGTCTATCTGGTAGTGACGGCAATGTACCTGTTGACCGGCTACACGCTGCTTTTCGCGCTGCGGCTCGTCGAGCGCCGGTTCAAGGCGGCGCGCTGACATGCTGAGCCAGATCATCTACGCCTTGCCGTTCCTCGCCGAAGGCTTTGCCGTAACCTTGTGGGTGTCGCTGCTGGTCGTGGTGTTATCGCTCATCGCCGGCGTGTTGATGGGCGTCGGCCTTGTCTATGGTCCTTTTCCGCTACGCTGGGCAGTGCGCATCTTCAGCGACACCATACGCGGCATTCCGATCCTGGTGCTGATCTTCTTCGTCTATTACGGCCTGCCCGCGGTAGGGCTGCATCTGGAATCCTTTTGGGCGGCCGTGTTCGCCCTCACCCTCTTCAAGACCGCACAAGTCGTCGAGTATCTCAGGGGCGCCGTCGGCTCGATTCCCAAGGGTCAGTCCGAGGCGGCGATGGCGATCGGACTGACCTTTCGCCAGCGGCTGGTCTACGTCATTTTTCCGCAGGCGTTCAGGCGCTTCCTGCCACCCTGGATCAATGGCGTCACCGACGCGGTGAAGGGCAGCGCGCTGGTCTCGCTGCTCGGCATCACCGACCTCATGCAGGCAATCAACCAGGTCATCGGCCGCACCTATGAGGCGATGCCACTCTACATTCTCGGTGCGCTCGTCTACTTCGCCGTCAACTACGCCCTCTCCTTGGCCAGCCGGCGCCTGGAGCGGCGTTTCTCCTTCATCCGGGAATAGCACGATGTCCAACGCCTCGCACCAGAATCCGGCACTTCTCGATGTCACCGAGGTTTCCAAAGCCTTTGGATCCGTCGAGGTCCTGCGCTCCGTCAGCCTGCAAGTGACGCGCGGCGAGGTCGTGACTATCATCGGCCCCTCCGGCAGCGGCAAGACCACGCTACTGCGCTGCGTCAACTTCCTGGAGAGCTACGACAGCGGCTCGATCCGTATCGACGGCAAAGAAGTCGGCTATCGCGAGACGGGAACACGCCAGCGACGCAGCGAGCGCGACCTGGCGGCGATGCGAGCCGAGACCGGAATGGTGTTCCAGAGCTTCAATCTGTTTCCGCATTTGACTGCGGCCGGCAACATCATGCTTGGCCTGCGCAAGGTGCGCGGCAAGAGCAATGCCGAGGCCCGCACCATTGCCGAGCACTGGCTCGGCCGCGTAGGCCTCGCCCACAAAGCCGACAGTCTGCCGGCCGAGCTTTCCGGCGGCCAGCAGCAGCGCGTCGGCATCGCCCGCGCCGTGGCGATGGAGCCGAAGATATTGCTTCTCGACGAGATAACCTCGGCGCTCGACCCCGAACTGGTTGGCGAGGTGCTCGAGGTCGTGCGCAGCCTCGCCGAAGACGGCATGACGATGCTGATGGTCACGCATGAAATGGCTTTTGCGCGCGACGCATCGAGCCGCATCGTTTTCATGGCGGATGGCGGCGTCAGTGCCGTCGGACCACCCGCCGAGATTCTGGCGGCGGGGTTCGACAATGAACGCCTTCGCAGTTTCCTGGCGCGGTTTCGCGCCTCGCATTTTTGACATCGGACGGCGAAAGCTGTCGCAAGGAGCTTTTATGACGCCTTACATCCGGCTCGCGGAATTGGGCCTGACACTGCCCGAGCCGCCGAAGCCCATCGCCAACTTCGTCACCTATGCCGAGAGCGGACGGCTGATCTTCCTCTCCGGCCAGGGGCCGTTGCGCGCCGATGGCGCGCTCTGCACCGGCAAGGTCGGAGAGGATGTCAGCGTTGAAGAGGCCTACGGGCATGCGCGTCTGACCGGCCTGAACCTGCTCGCCGTCATGCATGCGGCGGCCGGCGACCTCGGCCGCATCGTGCGCGTCGTCAAGCTGCTTGGCTTTGTCAATGCGACGCCGACATTCAGCGAGCACCCCAAGGTGGTGAACGGCTGTTCCGATCTTTTCGCGGCCGTCTTTGATACGCTTGGCGGACATGCCCGTTCCGCGATCGGTGTCGGCTCGCTGCCGGGCAACATCACAGTTGAAATCGAGGCGGTCGTCGAGATCGCCGCCTGAAACCTTAAACAGGATCTACAGAGATGACGACCTATGCCGCTGACCGTTCCAATACGACAATCCGCGAACGGCTTGGCCTTCGCCCAATCATCAATGTCTCCGGCACGATGACGGCACTCGGTGCTTCGATCATCGTGCCAGAAGCGATTGCCGCAATGTCGGAAATGGCCTCGCAATGGGTCGAGATGGACGATCTGCAGCGCGCCGCAAGTAGGGTGATTGCACGCCTCACCGGCGGCGAGGCCGGCTTCATCACCGCATGCTGCGCCAGCGGCATAACAATGGCGATTGCCGGCGCGATGACCGGGACCAGCCTTCTTGCGATCGAGCGGCTGCCGGACGACACCGAGGGCCTCAAATCGGAGGTCATCGTTCAGCTTGGTCACATCGTCAATTATGGCGCGCCGATCGACCAGTCGATCCGGCTTGCCGGAGCCAAGGCAGTGCCTGCCGGCACGGTCAGCGTCACCCAGGATTATCATGTTGCCGAGGCGATCCGGGACCGGACGGCGGCAGCCCTCTACGTCGTTGCGCACCACACCGTGCAATACGGCATGCTCTCGCTTGAGGAGCTCTGCGAGATTTGCCACGCCAAGGGCGTGCCAGTGATCGTCGACGCCGCCTCGGAATACGATTTGCGTGGCTTTCTGGCGCGCGGCGCCGACATTGTTGTCTACAGCGGGCACAAATTTCTCTCAGGGCCGACAAGCGGCATCGTTGCCGGCCGCAAGGATCTGGTACGGGCCGCCTATCTCCAGAACCGGGGCGTTGCGCGCGCCATGAAGGTCGGCAAGGAGAGCATTGCCGGCACTATGGCGGCCCTGGAAGCCTGGGAGCGGCGCGACCATGCCGGCATTCGCCAGCGGGAAGAAGCCGCACTGCATCTGTGGAAAGACGCATTGCAAGGACTGCCCGGTATCGTCGCGCATGTCATTCCCGATCCGACCAGCAATCCGCTCGACCGCCTGCAGGTGTTTGTTACGCCCAAAAGCCGCTTCACCGCCGCCGGCCTCGCCTCGGCGCTTGCGGCGGGTTCGCCGCCCGTGATCGTGCGCAACCACGAGGTGGAGCGCGGTCACTTCTTCCTTGATCCGTGCAATCTCCATCCCGGCGAGGCGGAGATCGTTGCCGAACGCCTGCGGGCGGTGTTGAGTGCTGCCGATCGGCCCGCGGATGCGATGAAACCCGCTCGCAAGCAATCCGCCGGATCGCTGCGCTGGCCGGACTAGACAGGGCGTGGTCGAGCCAGTGCCTTCCAGCGCCGGCTTCGCATCGGGCCAGTGCGCCATCACGGCAGTGTGAATGACCTTTTAGTCTTCGGGCGGAATAAACCACCCCGCCCATTGGTCTCCCAAACAGACGCCATTTCCGGCGTGCAGGAGACCGGTATGACCCACCACCACGACAATGAAGCTGACTGCATCAGCCGCCGTCATGCACTGGAATGCATGATCTGGGCCGGCACGGGAGTGCTGTGGACAATTTCGGCCGGCGTGCCGGTTTCGCTCAGCCTGCTCGGTGCGTCGCAAGCCGCCGAGGCCTTGGCCACCGGCTTCACTTTCCTCCAGATCTCCGACAGCCACATCGGCTTCGACAAGGCTGCCAACCCGCACGCCATCGACACGCTGAAGGAGGCCATCGGCAAGATCCAGGCATTGCCGCAAAAGCCCGCTTTCATGATCCACACCGGCGACATCACCCATTTGTCGAAAACCGCGCAGTTCGACAACGCTGCCCAGATCATCGGCGGCGCAGGCTTCGACGTGCATTATGTGCCCGGTGAGCACGACCTGATCGATGACGGCAATGGCCAGGCCTATCTCGACCGCTACGGCAAGGGCACCAAGGGCGCTGGCTGGTATTCGTTCGACCAGAACGGCGTCCATTTCATCGGGCTGGTCAACGTCGTCAACCTGAAGGCTGGCGGGCTGGGCAATCTCGGCGCCGACCAGTTGGCATGGTTGGCCAATGATCTGAAGGCGGTCACCGCCTCGACGCCAATCGTCGTCTTTGCCCACATCCCGCTATGGGCTGTTTATCCCGAATGGGGCTGGGGCACCGACGACGCGGCGCAGGCCTTGGCCCTGCTCAAGCGCTTCGGCTCTGTCACCGTACTCAACGGCCATATCCACCAGATCATGCAGAAGGTCGAAGGCAACGTTACCTTTCATACCGCGCGCTCGACCGCTTTCCCGCAACCGGCGCCGGGCACCGCAGCCTCACCCGGGCCGATGACGGTACCTGCCGGCCAGTTGCGCAGCCTGCTCGGCACGAGCAGCGTGACAGTCAAGCAAGGCGGGCAGGACCTCGCCATCATCGACAGCACGCTGGCCTGAGGGAAATGCGATGATCCGCTTCCCATCCCGCGTCTTGGTCGTATCCCCTGTCACGTTCGGTTTGGCGGCGATCCTGATAATGGTTGCCATGCCACTGAACGCAGCAGGCCAGCCAATGGTCAAGATCGAGAACTTTGCCTTCACACCGGCGGTGCTGACGGTAAAGCAGGGCACTACCGTGACCTTCGAGAATGACGACGACATCCCGCATCTGGTGGTCGCCAACGATGCCTCGTTTCGCTCCAAGGCGCTTGACACCGGTGACACATATGCCTTCACCTTCACCAAAGTGGGCAACTATGCCTATTTCTGCGGGCTTCACCCGCACATGCAGGGCAGGATCACCGTCGCTCCGTGAGGATTTTCGGAAGGTTCTGCCCGGGATGCCGGGCGATGCGACGGTGTTGAACCAAGAGGCCGCGACCGAGCGCTTTCGCGAGGTGGTTCTGCCCCATCTCGCGGATGCGCTTGCGCTTGCCCGCTGGCTGACCGGCAACGCCGCCGACGCGGAGGATGTGGTGCAGGAGGCCTGTTTGAAGGCGCATGCGGGCATCGCCGGCTATGCCGGCGGCAATGCGCGCGCCTGGCTGCTGGCGATCGTGCGCAACGCCTCTTACTCCTGGCTGGCGCGCAACCGGCCGCGCAGTATCGTCGCCGTCGGCGACCTGAGCGACCTCGATGACATGACGGCTGCATATGGCGCCGGCCTGCCGGATACGGATAGTCCTGAGGCAAGCCTGATCGCCAAGGCCGACACGGCCGCACTCGAGGCGGCGATCGCCGCGCTGCCGCACCAATTTCGCGAGACTGTGGTGCTGCGCGACATCAACGGCCTCAGCTATCGCGAGATCGCGACGCTGCTTGGCGTGCCGCTAGGCACGGTGATGTCGCGGCTGGCGAGGGCGCGCGGTCTGCTGATATCCCAACTTGGGAGGGCGCCATGAGCGCGCACAACGATGGACTGCCCGATGACCCGGCGGGCGTGGAGCTGATGATCCATGCCTTGGTCGATGGCGAGCTCGACGCAGCAGCAGCATTGGCTGTCGAGCGACGCATCGCGGCCGATCCGGCGCTCGCCGCCGAGCATGCCCGCATCGTGGCGCTGCAGTCCGCTGTCGGCAGGCTGGCGCTGCCACAGGTCAGCGACGCCCTCAATGCGCGCATCGCGGCGATCGGCGCGACTGGCGAGGCACAGGATCGGCCGGCGCCGACGCGGCCGCCGCAAACCGTGCCAACCCACATGCGGCCAACCCAAACGCGGCCGGGCCGCTTCGGCGCGTTCGACTGGCGCGCAATGGCGGCATCGATCCTCGTCACCGCCGTGCTGGCCAGCGGCGCGACGCAATGGGTGATGCTCAGCGGGGCGCCCGACAGCTTTGCAACGGCGGTCGCCAGCGGCCACCGCCGCAGCCTGCTGGCCGCCAGCCCGGTGGACGTCGTCTCGTCGGACAGGCATACGGTCAAACCCTGGCTCGATGGCAGGGTCGGTCTGTCGCCGCCTGCGCCAGACCTTGCCAATGACGGTTTCGCATTGCTCGGCGGCCGGGTCGAGGTGATCGCCGACCAGCCGGTGCCGGCACTGGTCTACCGCCATCGCGAGCACCTGATCACCCTCGTCGCCGCGCCACAGCAAACCGGCTCGACAACCGCGCCGGTCGATCTTTCTGCCGGTGGCTTCTCGCTGGTGCACTGGAGCGACGGCGCCTTTTCCTATTGGGCGATTTCCGATACGGAACGGCCCGAGCTCGACGATTTCGTCACGCGTTTCCGGGCGGCAGCCGCCCGGTGAAGCGACCGTGCCGGCGCAGCGACAGAAACCGTGGAAGCGGCCACCCGTTCCGGGTAGTCTCTCAGTTTGAATTTGCCGCGGCGTCAATCGTCGTCAACCAACTGTCGCTCGACGCGCCGAACTCCTATATGCCGTACAGAACAATTGAGGGATAATGAATAACGAGACTTTTGCTATCAAGGATGACTTCTCGAACGATTTGGAAGTTCGTTACACAAATAATAATCTTCGGTTCGTCATCACTGATACGTTACCTTGGACAGATGACGAGGCGACAACTGCGCACCTGGCGATCATATCGGCGAGAGCGGACTCTTACCTGCAGATTGCGAGAAGCGATCATTTTCGGCAGAGGTATCCGGGAACCTTGGTGACTGTCGTACTTCGATTCCACCACGACCCCACTCCACCTGCAAAGATGGTTTTATCCGAAATCTCAAAGAGACTCGCAAGCGACGGTATGCGTTTCCTTCACGGTATGGTTGCGGGATAGAAGGGACCTGCTTAGCGGCGGCGACGTTCGCAAATTTCAAACTGAGACACTACCCGTTTCGGGCCATCCTTGCTGTTCCACCCGAATTCCGCTAATGCGCGCTTTTGCCGCCGGAGAGCAGAAGCTTGGACGATCACCGCGCCGACGTCGCCATCATCATGGGCAGCCAGTCCGACTGGGCGACGATGCGCCACGCCGCCGAAACGCTTGAGGCGCTTGGAATTCCGCACAAGCGCCTGATCGTCTCGGCCCACCGCACGCCCGACCGGCTCTATGACTTCGCCAAGGGCGCCAAGGCGGCCGGCTACAAGGTGATCATCGCCGGTGCCGGCGGTGCGGCGCATCTGCCCGGCATGACGGCGGCGATGACGCCGCTACCGGTGTTCGGCGTGCCGGTGGAATCGAAGACGCTGTCCGGCCAGGATTCGCTGCTTTCGATCGTGCAGATGCCGGCCGGCATTCCGGTCGGCACTTTGGCCATCGGCAAGGCCGGCGCTGCCAACGCTGCCCTTCTGGCCGCCGCGGTGCTGGCGCTGAGCGACGAAAAGCTCGCCGCCCGGCTGGATAGCTGGCGCGCCGCGCAGACCGCCAAGGTGGCCGCCGAGCCCACGGACGCGCCGTGAGCCTGCCGGCGGGATCGAGCATCGGCATCATCGGCGGCGGCCAGCTTGGCCGCATGCTGGCGATGGCCGCGGCCCGCCTCGGCTACCGCATCGTCGTGCTGGAGCCGCAGCCGGATTGCCCGGCGGCACAGGTCGCCAACCGGCAGATCGTCGCCGCCTATGACGACGCGGCCGCGCTTAGCGAGCTGGCTTCGGCCAGTGCCGTCGTTACTTATGAATTCGAGAACGTACCGGTCGCGGCCGCCGCGGCACTTGCCTCTACGGTGCCGGTCTATCCGCCGGCACGCGCACTGGAAGTGGCGCAGGACCGGCTGGCGGAAAAGAAATTCCTCAACGGCATCGGCATACCGACCGCGGATTTCAGCCCCGTCGACAATGACGAGGAACTGACGGCTGCGCTGAAACAGTTCAACGGCAGCGGCATATTGAAGACGCGCCGCATGGGCTATGACGGCAAGGGCCAGCGTGTCTTCCGCAACATGGAAACAGGCGGCTTTGCCGGCACTTGCGAGGCGATGGGCAACGTGCCGTTGATCCTGGAATCCTTCGTCACCTTCGAGCGCGAGATTTCGGTGATCGCCGCCCGCGGCATCGACGGTTCGCTCGCCGCCTACGATCCGGCCTGGAATGTCCATCGCAACGGTATTCTGCACAGCTCGACGCTGCCGGCCGGGGTGAAGTCCGAGACGGCGGCTGCGGCTCAAGCGGCGGCGGCCGAGATACTCGCGGCGCTCGACTATGTCGGTGTCATCGGCGTCGAATTCTTTGTCCTCGCCGACGGTTCGCTGCTGGCCAACGAGATCGCGCCGCGCGTCCATAATTCCGGCCACTGGACGGAGGCCGCCTGCACCATCTCGCAATTCGAACAGCATATTCGAGCCGTCGCCGGCCTGCCGCTGGGAAGTCCCGCCCGGCAGTTCGACTGCGTCATGGAAAACCTGATCGGCGACGATGTCAGGCGCGTTCCTGATCTGCTCGCCGAGCCCGATCTGATGCTGCACCTCTATGGCAAGGCCGAGGCGCGGCCCGGCCGCAAGATGGGCCATTTTACGCGCGTGAGCCGCCGCAGCTAGAGCATGATCCCGAACCGAAGGTCCGCGCTAGCGAAAAGTGGAATCCGGATTTCGGAAAAGATCATGCTCAAACACAAAGTTAGAACCTACGCTTACTGGATTTCGCCGCTCTCGTCCTCGTCGGGGCTGGCGCAGCTCACATCGCCTTCCGCGCAGGTCGAATCGGCGGTGAGCTGCTTGGTGCGATCGTCGGTCAGCCGCGTCAGGCATTCCGATATCAGCATCGGATAGATCGAGCCGCCTTCGCTGTCCGCGGCGGAATAGCTGCATTCCGCGTCGCGAAAAGCGATCCAGGCGCGCTGCGCCGTCTGCAACAGCTTCCTGGCATTTGCGTCACTTCCGCCGATGAGATCCTGGTAGGCCTTGTTGAGCTTGGCGTCGGCGGATTTGTAGTCCGCGTCGGCGCAGATGTTCATCATCTGCTGGCTGTCGTCGTTGCGGTCGCATTCCTGCGCATAGGCAACAGAACCTGCCGCGAGGACGACAAGACAGGCGGACACAAGAATTCGGCGCATGACGATCTCCAATTCGCAACCGCATCATTCCAGCCGTCTCAACCCTGCGCAACGCCGCAAGACGCCAGTGGCGGATATTTGATGATACGAAACGGTCCGTATCGTTTAGGCAACGCGCTTGCGGTTGACACGGGCAACGCTCCTCGTCTATGAGCCACGCACAGTTCAAAGGCGCGTCTGTGGGCGCGCCTTAATAATTCGGCCCGTGACCGGGCCCAGACCGACGGGCAAGACCATGAAAATCAAGAATTCGCTCAAGGCGTTGAAGGCGCGTCACCGCGACAACCAGCTGGTTCGTCGCAAGGGCCGCATCTACATCATCAACAAGACCGCGCCGCGCTACAAAGCGCGCCAAGGTTGAGTTTTCGACGGAGGCTGCGCGCCTCCGTTCGCATGATACGACTCTCACGCTAAATTCAGTTTGACGATCCGGCGCCGGGGGCTAGATTCCCGCGATGCGGATTCTTCTTGCATTTTTCACGGCTTTCCTCGTTTCCGGCGCTGTCTCGCTGCCGGCGTGGGCTGAAGATCCGACCACAACTCCGCCGACAGCACCTCCGGTCGTCAAGACGAAACAGGCGCGGCTCGATCAGCTGTTTGCCGATCTCAAGCGCGAACGCAATGAAAAGGCGGCCGAGCGCATCGCCGGACGGATCGGCAGCGAGTGGTCCCAGTCGGGCAGCGCCTCTATCGACCTGATGATGCAATGGTCGCAGAAGGCGATCGAAAACCAGAAATTCGATGTTGCACTCGATTTCCTCGATCAGGTGGTGACTTTGCAGCCGACCTATGCGGAAGGCTGGAACCGCCGCGCCACTGTTCATTTCATGATGAAGAACTACGGGAAGTCGATGGCGGACATCGACCGCACCCTGCAGCTCGAACCACGCCATTTCGGCGCGCTTTCGGGCCTGGCTCAGATCATGGCCGAAACCGGCCACAAGCAGTCGGCACTTGAGGCCTGGCAGCGCGTGCTCGGCATCTACCCGATGATGCGCAGCGCCCAGGACCAGGTCGCCGCACTTTCCGAGGAGCTTGCCGGCGAAGGCATTTGAAGCCAGTAAGGGAGTAGGGGAGTAAGGCAGTATGTGAGTGGTGTAGATTGCACTGTGGAACGCATGCTCCCTGCTCCCCTGCTCCCCTACTCCCCTACTCCCCTACTCCCCTATAGGCCCGATCTATGCCGTTTGCCTCCGTGACGAGTTTCTCCACAAGGGCGGCGGCCGGCATCTCCCGCAGCTTCGCGACGCCCTGCCCGGCCCAAATAGGCAAGAAGTCAGCCCGCTTGCTTTCATCCTTTGCCATCGAAAGCGGCATGACCAGACTCGCCTGCAGCGGAAACGCCAACGCTGCATCTTCCTCACCAGCCATTTCCATCACAAACCGGTTGCGCACCACGCGCGCTGGGCGGCCAGTGAAGCAGCGAGTCACCGACGTGCTCTCGTCGTTGGCCGAGCGCAATGCTACGCGATAGACTGGCTGCACATTGGCTTCAGGACAGGCCAGGAAAGCCGTGCCGATCTGCACACCAGATGCACCAAGTGCAAAGCTGGCAGCGATGCCGCGACCGTCGAAGATACCGCCAGCGGCAATTACAGGCACCCGCACGGCATCAACAATCTGCGGTACGAGTGCCATAGTGCCGGCTGTGCCGATAGCAGGGTCGACAGTGAATGTGCCGCGATGCCCACCCGCCTCGTATCCCTGGGCGATAATGGCGTCCACCCCTCCTGCCTCAAGCTGGCGCGCTTCCGAGACGGTGGTGGCCGAACACAAGACAGTACAGCCGGCCGCCTTCAACTGCTGCACAATTGCGGTGTCGGGTAGATCGAAGTGGAAGCTGACCACCTTGGGGCGCAGCTCGAGCACAATTTCGAGACGCTCACGATCGAAGGTGGGGAAGGGCTCGCCCGGCTCGGGCACCGGTCCGAGGCCGACCTCCTCATACCAGCCGCGAAGGCGGTCTCGCATACTTTGGGCTGCCGCATCATCGTGTATCGGCGCCGGGTGCGCAAAGAAGTTGACGTTGATCGGACGATTGGTGGCGTGCTGTGTCGCCGTGAGCTGCTCGCGGATAGCCGCCGCAGGCAGAATGCCGCATCCGAGCGAGCCAAGCGCCCCGGCATTGCTGACTGCCGCCGCCAGTTCCGGCGTGGTGATGCCGCTCATCGGCGCCTGGATTATCGGGTGCTCAATGCCGAGGAGTTCCAGAAGATCAGTGCGCATCCACATTGGATCACCCTCCTCTTTCTCCCAGGAGAGATTACCTTAACTGACTTCCAGCTCAAGTCGGATAGGGCCTTCGAACCGCTTCACGGCCGGTCACAGGCTGATGCAAGCTGGCGGAGTTCGGCGTCTATCCTAACCCGACTGCCGTCGATGCGCCCGGCTGGCGCCGTGTTTACGACGCGCCATGCAGCCGGCCTATCCGGCAGCCGCGGCCGACATTAGCGGCCGACTTCCGATCCGACATAGGCGATGCGCAACATGTTGGTCGAACCGGGCGTCCTCAGCGGCACGCCGGCCGTGATGATGACGCGGTCGCCCGGCTTGCCGAAACCTTCATCGAAGGCGATGCGGCAGGCGCGGTCGACCATGTCGTCGAGGTCGATGGCGTCGGGGGAAACGACGCAATGCGTGCCCCACAACAGCGACAGCCGCCGCGCCGTGTTGAGGATCGGCGACAGCGCCACGATCGGCACTTGCGGCCGCTCGCGCGCGGCGCGCAAGCCGGTCGTGCCGGACGCGGTATAGGTGATGATCGCCGACAGCTTCAGCGTCTCGGCTATTTCGCGGGCGGCGAGCGAGATCGCGTCGGCCCCGGTCGCTTCCGGTTCCGAGCGCTGCGCGTTGATGATGCCGGCATAGGTCGGGTCGGTTTCGACCTTGGTGGCGATCCGGTTCATCATCGCCACCGCCTCGACCGGATAGGCGCCGGCGGCGGACTCCGCCGAAAGCATGATCGCGTCGGCGCCTTCAAACACGGCGATCGACACGTCCGACACCTCGGCCCGCGTCGGCACCGGCGCGGTGATCATCGATTCCAGCATCTGCGTGGCGACCACCACCGGCTTGCCGGCACGGCGCGCGGCGCGGGTGATCTGCTTCTGAATGCCAGGCACGGCTTCGAGAGGCATCTCGACGCCGAGATCGCCGCGGGCGACCATCAGCGCATCCGAAAGCTCGATGATCTCGGCCAGCCGGGCGACGGCCTGCGGCTTTTCGATCTTGGCCATGATCAGCGCCCGGCCGCGTGCGATCTTGCGCGCTTCGGCCAGGTCCTCGGGCCGCTGCACGAAGGACAGCGCCACCCAGTCGACGCCGGTCGCCAGAACCGCGTCGAGATCCCGGCGGTCCTTTTCCGTCAGCGCGCCGACCGGCAGGTCGGTGTCGGGCAGGCTGACGCCCTTCTTGTCGGAAATGGTGGTGCCGGCGACGACGGTGCAGACGATCGCCTTGCCGTTGCTGCTGACCGCCTTGAGCTCGAGCTTGCCGTCGTCGATCAGCAGGCGATGACCAGCCTCGACCGAACGCAGGATTTCGGGATGCGGCAGGTAGACCCTCGTCGAATTGCCGGGCTCGGGATTGTCGTCGAGCGTGAAGGTCTGACCGACGGTCAGCACCTCTTTGCCGTTGGCGAACTTGCCGACGCGCAGCTTTGGCCCTTGCAGGTCGGCGAGAACGCCGATCGGCCGGCCGACCGCCTCCTCGACGGCACGAATGCGGCCGACAAGCGTACGCATCAATTCATGGTCGGTGTGGCTCATATTGATGCGGAACACGTCGGCGCCGGCTTCGAACAGCTTCTTCAGCATCTCCTCGGACGAGGAGGCCGGACCGATGGTGGCGAGGATCTTGACCTTGCGGCTGCGTCTCATTGACTGTTTGTTCCCGGGGCGGCTGGAGCGCCATCCGTTGCGGGCTCGTCAGTCAGCTGGACCATCCAGCTTGCCTGCTCGCCCGTGTCATATTCCTGGAATCCGGCGCGCTGAAAGCCCCGGGCGACGCAATCGGTAACGCCGGCGATCTTGAACTCTTTTTCGGCCACGCACATGTTGATCGGGCCATCCCAGCGTCCGCCGCGCTCGGCGTCTTCTGCATAAAGATAGTAAAACCTTGATGACAACGGTCCCTCGATCAGCGTCTTGCAGCTCGATCCTTCGATGTGCCACCAGCCTTCGGTGATCCAGCCGGCTTTGGCGCGATAGCCGATGCCGACACCGACCAGGTTCTGCGTGGCGTTGCAGACCCGGAAATCGGCCCGTGCCGGCGAGGCCGAAATCACCGCGAAAAGACCCATGGCCGGTACCAGGAGCGGCATGGCCGAGGCGTGGCGCACACGCAGCCTGCCGGCGAAACCCATCCTGAAACCCCTCAAGAACCACATTTGCATCTCTCAACGCCCCTTTTCGGAAAAGTCCGTACGCATGTCAACGCGCCGATCTGTCCAATTCCAATCGATTTAGAAGGCTCTGGCGCGCTTGCGGTCGCCCCTGCTCAGTTTTTTGGCAGAAACCGTGGCCAAACAACGGCATTGCGCAAGCGGTCTCTTCGTGGAATGACGATACCACCCTCCCCGAAAGCCAGCGAACAGACCTTTCCCGCCAATGACCCGATCCACAGTTTTCGCGCCTTTCGATATCGTCGAAGGCGATCGCAAGCGCGGCTTGGTGCTTCTCGCCGATCACGCCCGCCGCGACCTGCCGGAGGAGTATGGCCGTCTCGGCCTGCCGGCGGCGGAGTTCGACCGCCACATCGCCTACGACATCGGCGTCGAGACTGTAACCCGCGAACTCGCAAGTCTGCTCGCCGTTCCGGCGGTGCTTGCCAATTTTTCGCGACTGCTGATCGACCCCAATCGCGGCGAGGACGATCCAACGCTGATTCGCCAGCTCTATGACGGAACCGTCATCCCGGGAAATTACCCCATCGCGCCGGAGGAGCGCGAAAGGCGGCTGGACCGCTTTTACCGCCCCTATCATGATGCCGTCAGCGCCATGATCGCCTCTGTGGCGCGAGCATCCGCGCAGGCACCCTTCATCTTTTCGGTGCATTCCTTCACACCGACCATGCAGGGATTCGTGCGGCCGTGGCACGCCGGCATATTGTGGGACCTGGACGACCGCGTTGCGCGGCCGCTGATCGACATGCTCGCCGAGGACAAGAGCCTCATCGTCGGCGACAACGAACCCTATGACGGCGCACTGCGCGGCGATACCATGTTCAGGCACGCCATCGTCAACGGCTTTGCCCATGCGCTGCTCGAGGTCCGCCAGGACCTGATCGCCGACCGCAAGGGTGCCCTCGCCTGGGCCGAACGGCTGGCGCCGATCGTTGACGCGATAGATCGACGTGCCGATATACATGCGGTGAAAATATTCGGCTCTCGCACCGGGCCGGTATGATGAGGCCCAAGGGAGGCCAACATGACATGACCGAACTCAGCGACGAACAAAAGCGCGATTTCGAAGCCGCTGCCTTCCGCCGGCTGGTCGCGCATCTGCGCGAGCGTTCCGACGTACAGAACATCGACCTGATGAACCTCGCCGGCTTCTGCCGCAACTGCCTGTCCAACTGGTACCGCGATGCGGCGAAAGCCGAAGGTGTCGAACTCAGCAAGGACCGGTCGCGCGAGATCATCTACGGCATGCCCTATGCCGAGTGGCAGGCACGGAACCAGATCGAGGCCTCCGACGCCAAGAAGGCCGAGTTCGAGGCAAGACGCCCTAGGGATCACTAGGGGGACGCCGTGCCTAAGATTGACGTTGCCGACGTGCCCGGACGCAAGGGCTCATCCTATCCACCGCCGTTCGATGCACCCTGTGCCGAACGCGTGCGGCAGCGGCTAGGCAACGCAGGCGGGCTCACCGACTTCGGCATCAATCTCATGCGCCTGCCGCCGGGCAACTGGTCGAGCCAGCGCCACTGGCATTCGCACGAAGACGAATTCGTCTACGTGCTTGAAGGCGAGCTGACGCTCGTCGAAGATGCCGGCGAGACGGTGCTGCGCGCCGGTGATTGCGCGGCCTTTCCGAAAGGATCAGGCAACGGCCATCACATGATCAATAAATCGGGCGCGATGGCGATCTATCTCGAAGTCGGTTCGCGCTGGCCCGACGACGTCGCCACCTGCTCCGACATCGACATGATGAGCACCAACGCTGACGGCCGGTTTGTGCACAAGGATGGCGCGCCTTATCCCGAGCCGTAGGGATTTCGGAGTGGACCGCCGAGATGGTTGGCCGACGCGAGAGAACGTAGCGTCTGGTCCAAGCACTTTCGGCGAAGAGCGCTTGACTGTGAATTGAATCGATCTAATTTGCCGCGCAACGCCATTTCCGGACCGGATTCTACCCGATGGACGCGCAGAAAATCACGCAGATCGCGATTCGTGGACGCTGGGCAGTGGCCGGCATCTTCCTCGCCAACGGCTTCTTGACCGGCAGTTGGGCGCCGCAGATCCCGGTGTTCCTGACGCGACTCGACATTTCGAAGTTCACGCTCGGCTTGCTGATTCTGTTGTTCGGTGCCGGCGCCGTCACCGCCATGACCTGGTGCGGCCATCTGATCTCGAAGCATGGCTCGCGCACGGTGCTGCGCTGGTTCGGACTTGCCGGCAGCTTCGGCCTTTTGGTTGTGGCTCTGGCCCCCAACGTGCCCCTTGCGGCCGTCGCCATGTTCATCTTCGGCGGTTCGATCGGCGGAATGGACGTCGCCATGAATGCCAATGCAGTGGCAGTCGAACGGCGGCTGTCCCGTGCCATCATGTCGTCCTCGCACGGCTTCTGGAGCCTTGGCGGTTTCGCTGGCGGCGCTTTGGGCGGTTTCGCCATCCAGAACTACGGTCACCTCGCCCATGCGACAGTGGTGACGGCTCTTGCCTTTGCCGTAATCGCCGTAGCGGTCCGCTACCTGATCGCCGAGGACAAGCACCCGGTCGCCGAGCACCACAAATTCGCGCTGCCGGCAAACCCGCTGGTCTATCTGGTTGGGCTGATGGCGCTGCTGACTATGATCTCCGAAGGTGCGGTACTCGACTGGGCGGCGCTGTATCTCAGGCAGGAGCTCGGCGCCGATCTTGCCATCGCAGGCCTGGCCTATGCCGCCTTTTCCGGAGTCATGGCCATCATGCGCTTTCTCGGCGATGGCGTCCGCAATCGTTTCGGTGCCGTTACGACGTTGCGCGCCTCGGCCCTTGCCGCTGCTGCCGGCATGCTGGTGGCCGGGCTGGCTCCCTCGCCTTGGCTGGCCATTGCCGCCTTTGCCTTTTGCGGCCTCGGCATTGCCAACATGGTGCCGATCATCTTTTCGGCCGCCGGCAACCAGGAGGGCATGGCGTCCGGCACCGGCATGAGCGTCGTCACCACAATGGGTTACTCAGGCATTCTGGTGGCGCCGTCGGCGATCGGCTTCATCGCCGAGCACTCGAGCTTCGGCCCGATCTTCGTCGCTCTGTCCGGGCTGCTGGTCGTCGTGCTGTTGATGGCCGGCCTCGCTCACCGCGCCGAATTCGCTGCCGAGCCCGCACCGGCCGAATAGCGCTTGAACTCTTCGTAGAGGAAATCCGCGACGCGGCGGATGCGCACGCTGGTGCGCACGTCGCGATGCATGGCCAGCCACACCGGCAGCGTCGGCAGCGGGAGACCCGGCAGCACTGTCTCGACCAGCGGATCACGGTCGGCGAGCGGCTCCTGGCCAAAGCCGATGCCGTTTCCCGCCCGCACCGCTTCCCACAGCACGATCTGATTATCGGTCCTGAAGCGGAAGGCATTGCGGGCGAGCGGGACGCCGAACTGGGCGAAGCCGCGAATGATCTCATCGCTGCGGTCGAAGCCGACCAGATCATGGCCGGCAAGATCGCGGGCCTCGCGCGGACGGCCACGCCGGTCGAGGTAGGATTTTGCCGCGCAGGCGCGGAGCGGAATGTCGGTCACCTTGCGCGCGACCAGTTCATTCTGCGCCGGCTTGACCATGCGGATGGCGATATCGGCGTCGCGACGCAGCAGATTCTCGACCTGGTTCGAGGCGACGATCTCGACTTCGATGCCCGGCTCCTCGAACCCAAGCCTCGCTGTGATTTCCGGCAGCACATAGGCCGCCACCACTTCGCTGGCGGCAATGCGCACCGTACCCTCTATCGCCTCGACCGATCCCAGCGCCAGCAGCGAAAAGGCGCTCGCCTGCTCGCTCACCGCGCGGCCCCGTTCAAAGAGCGTGCTGCCCGCTTCCGTGAGCGCATAGCCACGCCGCCCGCGCCGGAACAGGGTGACGCCGAGCGCCTGTTCCAGCTCGGCGATGTGGCGGCCGAGCGTCGGCTGGCTTGCGGCAAGTTTTCGTGCGGCCGCCGACAGGCTGCCGGTCTCCGCCACGGTGACGAAACTCTTGATCAGGTTCCAGTCAATATCCATTCAAAATTGAATATCATATCGCCAATCGTAGTCAATTTTCATTCGTTTGCGAACAGACAATATTGGCGTCGTAACGCAACACGGAGACGAACAATGACCACGATCGCAATTCTCGGCGCCAATGGCCGCCTCGGCCGCACGGTCGCCAAGGCCTTCATCGATGCCGGCTACGACGTCCGCGCTGTCACCCGCAGCGGCAAGGTGCCGGCCGAGCTCAAAGGCGCTACGGCGATCGCCGGCGACGCGCTCGACCGTGCTGCGCTGATCCGCGCGACCGAAAGCGTCGATATCATTTTCAACGGCCTCAACCCGCTCTACACCGACTGGAGCAAATGCCTGCCGATGGCCGAGAATGTGATGGCTGCCTGCCGGGCGAACGGCGCGCTGCATCTCTTCCCGGGCACCGTCTACAATTACGGCTCGCAAATGCCGGCGGTGATCGCCGAAGACACGCCGTTTCGCCCGACGACGGAAAAGGGCCGTATCCGCGTCGCCATGGAGGACCTGTTTCGCCGCGAGGCTGATGCAGGTCGAGTGCGCACGATCCTGCTGCGCGCTGGTGATTTCTTCGGCGGCACCGGCAGCGGATCGTGGTTCGATCTGGTTGTTGCCGCCAAGATGACCAAGGGCGTCTATACCGCCCCAGGGCCGGTCGATCTCGTGCATGAATGGGCCTATTTACCCGACCTGGCCAAGACCTTCGTCGGGCTGGCTGACAATCTCGACAAGCTCGGCTTCTACGAGGCGCTGAACTTTCCTGGCCATGCGGTGACCGACCTGCAGCTCAAGGCGGCCGCGGAGAAGGCGCTCGGGCGCTCGCTGAAACTGACGTCGATGCCGTGGTGGGTGCTGCGCGCCGGCAGCCCGTTCGTGGCGATGTGGCGCGAGATCGTTTCGATGTCCTATCTCCGCTTCGAGCCGCACCGGCTGGTTTCAGGCAGGCTGGAAAGCGTTATCGGTACGATCCCGCACACGCCGCTGGAAAATGCAGTGTCGGAAGCGCTTGAGGATATCGGCATCGCCACGATCAAGACGACGCAAAAAGCTGCCCAACAAGGAACTTAAAAAAGGCGGATGGCCTGATGGTCATCCGCCGCTGTTCGGGAGGAAGGTTGCGCTCAGATCCGGCCCATCAACAGCAGCACCAGGACAACGATCAGGATGACGCCGACGATGCCGGATGGTCCGTAACCCCAGGACCGGGAATGCGGCCATGCCGGAACCGCGCCGATCAGAATAAGAATAAGGATAATGATGAGAATGGTGCTGATCGTCATCTGAAAATCCTCGCTTTGAGGTTGCAATGACGGAACAATGCAGAAGGCCGCCCATTGTTCCCGGGCGGCCTTTGCTTGATCAGGACGGCGATCCGGACTCTATTCGGCGGCCTTCGGGAAGGCGATCGCCGGTTCGGCACCCAGATCGGCGTCCAGGCCTTTCGACGGGATTTCGGCCTTTCGACGCCCCAACAGGCGACTGAACCAGCCACGACGCGCACCGGGTTTGACCTTGGCGCGAGTGAACACCATCAGCATCGACGGCGTCACCACCAGCGTCAGCACGGTGGCGAAGGACAGCCCGAAGACGATCGCCGAAGACAGCGAAATCCACCATTGCGTCGACGGCGCGTTGATCGTCGTCTCGTGATGGAAGATTTCGAGGCCGAGGCCGAAAGCAATCGGCAGCACGCCGAGGATCGCCGACACCGCCGTCAGCACCACCGGACGGGCACGTTCGCGGCAGGTCTGTAGAACGGCTTCGTATTTGTCCCAGCCCTCTTCGCGCAACCGGTCATAGGTGTCGATCAGCACGATGTTGTTGTTCACCACCACACCGGCCAGCGCGATGACACCGATGCCCGACATGACGATGCCGAATGCCTCTCCCGTCAGCAGCAGCCCGAGGAACACGCCGATCGTCGCCATGACCACGCAGGACAGCACCAGCCAGACGCTGGTGAACTTGTTGAACTGCGCCAGAAGCACGATGAAGATCAGGAAGATCGCCGCACCGAAGGCTTTGCTGAGGAAGGCGCCGGCCTCCGCGCTGTCCTCATTCGAGCCGGCAAGCTTCCAGCGAATGCCGCTGCCGAGGTTCATGTCGGCGACAGCTTTGGTGACCTCCTGCTGGACGGCTGCCACCTGGGCGCCGGCAGCGACGTTGGCCTGGACGACGACCGTTCGCGCGCCGTCGATGCGGTTGAGGATACCGACCGTCGGCTCCGGCTTGCGCACGACGAAGTTCGAGATCGGCACCGAGCCTTGCGCGGTCTGCACCCGCAGTTCGTCGAGCGTCGACAGCGTGCGCCGATCCTCGGGCAGGCGCAGCCTGATGTCGACTGCATCGTCGGCGCCAGCGGGCCGGTATTCGCTGAGCTTCAGCCCGTTGGTCACCAGTTGCACGACCGTCCCGACCGCGGTTGGGCTGATGCCGTACTGGGCCGCCTTGGCGCGATCGACCTCGAGCGCCCAGTCGACGCCGGGCGGCGCCAGGCCGTCGGAAATATCGATGACGCCGGGCACCTTGGCTATGCGCGCGGCGACGGCGCGGGCCTTGTCGTCAAGGCCCTTCGGATCGACGGCCGAAAGCCTGATCTGGATCGGCTTGCCGGTAGGCGGGCCGGCTTCCGGCACGCGAACCTCGACGTCGACACCGGGAATGCCGGCCATCACGCCGCGCAGTTCGTCCAGGATTGAGTTCGCCGATTTACGCTCGCGCCAGTCGACGAATTCGTACTGGATCACGCCAACCACGTCTTCCGGAACATCCTGGCCGCCGCCCTGCGTCTTGCCGACACGGGTATAGACAGACTTCACGCCCGGCCAACCGAGCAGCCGATTTTCCGCGGTCTTGGTGGCCGCGTCCATTTCGGCAAGCGAAAGATTGCCGCGGGCGTGGACATAGAGCAGGCCGTAGTCAGGCTCGACATTCGGGAAGAATTCGACGCCGGCGCCGAATTTCGAATAGGCGTAGCCGACGCCGAACAACAGCGCCACAGTGAGGACAAGCACGGTGATGGGATAATGCACCGCCTGCTTGACCACGGCCATGTACCAGCCGTCGCGATTGTCGTCGGGGTGATGGGCCGGCGCCTTGGCAAATATCGCGCCCAGCGTCGGCGCGAAGACCAGCGCATAGAGCATCGAGGCCGAGAGCGTCACGATCAGCGTGATCGGCATGTATTTCATGAAGTCGCCGATAATGCCCGGCCAGAACAACAGCGGCGAGAAGGCGGCAATGCGCGTCATCGTCGCCGCGATGACCGGGCCGGCCATGCGCTTGGCGGCAAGCGCGAACGCTTGCTCCTTCGGCATGCCCTCGCTCATGCGGCGCTCGGCGAATTCGGTGACGATGATGGCGTCGTCGACCAGCATGCCGACCGCCAGGATGAGGCTGAACAGCACGATCATGTTGATCGTGTAGCCCATCATTGCCAGCAACAGGATGCCGATCAGGAAGGATGAGGGGATGGCCAATCCGATCAGCAGCGAGGCACGGCCAGACAGCGCGTAGAGAATGACGATGAACACCAGGATCACGGCGATCATCACGTGGTTCTGCAGGTCGCCGAGCAACTGGTTCACGAAGACGGACTTGTCTTGCGTGTAGGTGACGTGCATGCCCTCCGGCATCGTCTTGATGAAGGCGTCGGACACCTCCCTGACCTTGGCAAGGGTATCGATCAGGTTGGAGCCGATGCGCTTCTTCACCTCGATGGCGATCGCCGGCTTGCCGTCGAGGCGAGTGACCGTCTCGGCGTCCTTGAAGGTCGAGCGGATGGTTGCGATATCCTTGGCCTGCACCACCGCATTGGGGCCGGCGACGACCGGCAGCGCCGCCACATCCTCTGGCGTCTCGATAAGCGAGGGCACCTTGACCGCGTATTTGCCCTCGGATCCTTCGATGTTGCCGGCGGCGACAAGACTGTTGGAAGCGCCGACCGCACCGATCAACTGGTCGAGCTGCAGCCCGTAGGAAGACAGCTTCATCGGATCGATGACCACTTCGACGAGGTCGTCGCGCGCACCCTGCAGCGAGCCCTCGAGCACGCCAGGCACTTCCTCGATGCGGTCGCGCAGCTCGCGCGCCGCCGCCGTCAGCACACGCTCGGGCACCTCGCCCGACAGCGTCACGACCAGGACGGGAAACTCGGAGATGTTGACCTCGGTAATAACCGGCTCCTCTGCCGCTTGGGGCAGGTCAGCCTTCGCGTCCTGAACCTTCGAGCGTGTATCAGTCACCGCGGTGTCGACTTTTATCGACGGCAGAAACTCAAGAAAGACAAACGCGCCGCCCTGATAGGCGGATGATTTCATCTCCTTTAGCCCCTTCAGACTCTTGAGCTTTGTCTCCAGAGGCCTAAGCAGAAGCCTTTCAGCGTCTTCGGGCGCAATGCCTTGATAGGCGACATTTATGTAAACATAAGGGGTAGGAACGTCGGGTTCCGCTTCCTTCGGCGTCGACTGGTAGGCGACCGCACCGGCCAGGATGAGAAAGACCAGGACCGAAATGGTCAGCCGGGCATTGCTGATTGCAAGTTTGACGATGTCCATGATTACTGCGTCCCGGCCGTCGCTTCGCCCAACAGCTTTTGAATGGTCGCCTGGTCGGCTTCGACCGGCTTGATCACTTCGCCTTCCTTCACCAGCTCCTGGCCGGCGACGATGATGCGGGCGTCGGCCGGAATGCCGCCGAGCACCAGGCCGGTCGGCGTGTCGTCGACCAGGTCGATCGGGAAGAACACGACCTTGTCGTCCTTGTCGACGGCGCGGATGCCGAGGTCGCCCTTGTCGCCGAGCGTCACCACCGATCGCGGCAGCATCACGGCGTCGGTCGGCTGGGCGCTGAGCGCGATTTCTGCCGTCATGCCGGCCGGTACGGAACCATCGGCATTGGGGATAGCGACTTCGACGCGGAACGTACGGGTTGCCGAAGATGCATCCCGGCTGATGTAGCGCACCGTACCCTTGACGGTCTGGCCACTGACCAGGCGCACATTGGCTTCGTCACCGATCTTCAGATAGCCAAGATCGCGTTCGCTGACTTCGCCGCGGGCGATCACCGGATCGAGCTTGAGAATGGTCGCCACCTCGCCGCCCTGCATGACGGAACTGCCAAGCTCCACCGGCACCCGGTCGATGACGCCGTCGAAGGGCGCCTTCACCTCGTTGCGGTCGAGCTCGGCTTGCGCTGCGTCCAGTTGCGACTTGGCCAGCGTCAGGTTGGAACGGGCCGTATCGAGCTGCAGCTTGGGCAGATTGCCGGTTTTCATCAGCCGCAGGGCAGCTGCCAGCTCGGCCTCACGTTGCACGACAAGCTGCTTGGCATTGTCGACCGCCGAGATCTTTTCCTCGGCGGCAAGCATCAGGATGAGGTCGCCGGTCTTGACGTGCTGGCCCTGCTTGACCGGCAGTTTGTCGATGACGCCGGCGACGCGTGTTGCCAGGACGGCGCGCTTATCGGCTTCGGTCAGTCCGGAAATGCGGATAGCGCGTGCATAGGTGCGCCGCGGCGGGGTTATGACCGCGACCGTGCGCAACGGCGCCTTGGGCTGTTCCGCCTCGGCAGTCCCCGGCTTGGCAGCCCCCTGTTTGCCAGTTTGGGGCTTGCCTGCATCGGCTGCCTTGGGCTGCTCGACCTCTCCTGCCTTGGGCTTGTTGTCGGCGGACGCGCTGCCGACGGACGAGAACTCGCCTGTCGCCATCCAGCCGGCGAACCCGATGAGCACAACAATGGCTGCAAGCTTGTGAAACCTGAATTTCGGCATCGTCATTTTTTCCAGTGCGCGGGGTTCGGCCAGGCCGCATCTTCTACTTGGGGCGCGTCGCCGATATGGGTGCGCGCGAGGCCGTATTCAAATTGCCGTGATCGGCGAAGCGCGCTTCTACCTCAAAGTTGCATCGCAATATAGTCAGAAAAGTTGATGGGTTGTTGCTTTGTCCGCAAAGATGCGGCTGCAGCATCGGCTGTTGATCGCCAAAACAGCAGTATGGCAGCAAGTGTCAGGATGATTGGACAGATTGCGAATGCCATCTGCTTGCGAAGCAGCTAGGCCGGACGGCGGGCAGCCTCGGGCTGCTTGCGCGCCGCAAGAAATTCCTTGACCCGCCGGCCCGGCGCCGGCCCGCGCACCGGCTTCAGGCCGTCGTCGAGTTCGCCGGACAGATCGATCGTCGGCCGCTTGCCGACGGCGTCGTAATTTTCTTCCAGCCAGTCACTGGCTGCGGTGCGGCCGAGGTCGCGCAGATAGGCAAGGAACGCCCATTCGGCATTGACCTTGGACGATGCCGACAGATCCTTGAACGCTTCGTCGGCATCGATGCGGTGCATGCGGATGTCGCGATATTCGCCGTGCGGCAATCGGCCGGCGGCGATCAGTTCCTTGACGAAGGCGATCGAGCGGAATTCGCGCAACAGCCCGGCATTGAAGGTGATCTCGTCGATGCGGTTCTGGATCTCATTGGCGCTCTTCGGCGTCCCCTCGCGGACCACCGGATTGATCTGCACCAAAAGCACGTCCTCGGTGGCCGCCGTCTTGAAGAACGGGAACAGTGCCGGGTTGCCGCCAAAACCGCCATCCCAATAGGGCACGCCCTTGATCTCGACGGCACGGAACAATTGCGGCAAGCAGGCCGACGCCATCACCGTGTCGAGGTCGATCTCGCCGTCCGAGAAGACCCGCAACTGGCCGGTCTCGACATTGGTAGCGGAAATGAACAGTTCCATCGACTTGCAGGCGCGCACATTGTCGAAATCGATCTCACGTTCGACCACGTCGCGCAGCGGATTGATGGCGAGCGGATTGGCGACATAGGGCGAAAATACCCGAGACATCGTATCGAACAGGAAATAGCCGGGCGTGTTCTCGATCGACCAATTGCCCCAGGCGACGTCCCAAGGCATGCGCTGTACCGGGCTGAAGCGGCCCTTTGCCGCCACCGCACGCCAGAAATCGTCGAGCTTCCGCCGCGCGCCCTCGACACCGCCGCGGACAAAGCCGTCGGCCAGCGCCACGGCATTCATGGCGCCGGCGCTGGTGCCCGAAACCGCCGTTATGTCGAGGCGCCCGTCCTCGAGCAGCCGATCGAGCACGCCCCAGGAAAACGCCCCGTGCGAACCGCCGCCTTGCAGCGCGACATTGATCTTCTTTGGCTCTTCCGCCTTGCCATTTTTCGGCATGGCGTGGCCCTTGACCGCTGGAAGCCTCACTGAGCGGTCCAGCCGCCATCGACAGAGATGTGCGCGCCGTTGATCTGCGCCGCCGCATCCGAGCATAGGAACACCGCGGCCGCCGCAACCTGCTCGACGGTGACGAACTCCTTGGTAGGCTGCTTTTCGAGCATGACCTCACGAACCACCGTCTCGCGGTCCATCTTGTTGGCCTTCATCTGGTCGGGGATCTGCGCCTCGACCAGCGGCGTCAACACATAGCCCGGACAAATGGCATTGCAGGTGATCTTGTCGCGCGCCAGCTCCAGGGCGACAGTCTTGGTCAAGCCCAGAATGCCATGCTTGGCCGAGACATAGGCCGACTTGAACGGCGAGGCGACAAGGCCGTGGGCCGAGGCGACGTTGACGATCCGGCCGCCACCGGCCTGTTTCATCAACGGGATGGCGGCTGCGATGGTGTGGAAGGCCGATGACAGGTTAATGGCGATGATCGCATCCCACTTTTCGATCGGGAAGCTTTCCACCGGCGCGACATGCTGGATGCCGGCATTGTTGATCAGGATGTCGACCGAGCCGAATGCCTCGGCTGCCTTCGCCACCAAAGCCCGGCACTCGGCCGGCTTCGACATGTCGGCTTTGACATAGGCGGTCTTCACCTTGTGGTGCTTCGCGATCGCGTCTGCGATGACGCGGTCGTCGGCGGTGTCGGAAAAGGAATTGACGACGACGTTGCAGCCTTCGGCCGCGAGCGCGTGGGCAATGGCCAGGCCGATGCCCGAGGTGGAACCGGTGATGATGGCGGTTTTTCTGGCGGTCAAGGCGGCTTTATTCCTTTCGAGGCGGGCTCCCGTGGAACCATGCTGCACTGCAGCATATAGGCTCTCTGTCACCCAAGAACAGCGGATGTGTGGAGCAATGACATGAAATTTTTGTCATGTAGACCTCTCTCGTCCCCTAAGAGAGGTCGTTGCCTCGTTTCGCAAAGCATGCGCTGAAAGCTCGTCAGGCGACGAGGTCCGGCACCGTCCCGATATAGCGCGACTGCGGCCGGATCAGCCGTCCGCTCGTTTGCTGCTCGCGCGCATGGGCAATCCAGCCGGCGACGCGCCCGGCAGCAAAGACATTGGTGAACGCCTCTTTCGGAAAGCCCGCCGCTTCCAGCAGGAGCGCTGTGAAGAACTCGACATTGGTCTGGAGCGAGCGCGACGGCTTGGCGATGCGGAGCACTTCGAGCGCCGCTTGCTCCACGCTTTCGGCAAACGCCAGCCGGTGGCCGGCTTCGCCCTTGGCGCCGAGCTGCCGCACCACCGCTTTCAGCACGTCGGCACGCGGATCGCGCACGCGATAGATGCGATGCCCGAAGCCCATGATGCGGCGGCCACGCGCGATCTCGCCACGCAGCCAGCCGGCGGCGTCGCCATGCGCCTCGATCGCATCCAGCATCTCGATCACCGGACCTGGCGCGCCGCCATGCAGCGGCCCCTTAAGCGCTCCGAGCCCGGCCAGCACCGCCGAAGTAAGTCCGGCCTGCGTCGAAGCGACCACGCGCGCGGCGAAGGTCGATGCGTTGAGGCCGTGGTCGCAAACCGTCACGAGATAGGCATCGAGCGCCTTCGCCAATTTAGGAGAGGCCACAATGCCGGTCAGCATCCGCAGCATGTCGGCTGCATGATCGGCCTTGCTATCGGGCGCAATCGGGCTTTCGCCGCGCTGCAAGCGCAGCAAGGCCGGCGTCAGCACGGCGGGTGCCGCAACCAGCCGCAGCGCGTCCGACAATTTGTCACCATCCGGCAGCAGGGCAATACCGGCGCGCATCGCGCTGTAGATATCGACGGATGCGAGAAACGGCAGCAAGGGTTTGATCTGCTCGAACACTTCGCTGCGCGCCCGACCGATCGCGTTCGCCAGCTCCCTGCCGTCGGGAAGATCGTCGAAAAAGCCGTCGAACAGCAGATGAACCACCTCGGCGTATTTCCAGCGGCCTGCCAGTTCGGGCAACGAATGGCCCCGGATGGTCAGGCGGCCACCAAGACCGTCGACATCGGAGAGCACCGTTTCCGCCGCCACCACATCATCGAGCCCATTCGCCATTGGTTTTCTCCTTGACCCTTTCCGGGTGGAAGATAAGGGTTGGTGACTGGACCATCAATCTTGATCAACTGAATCAATATGCCAAGGCTGACATGACGGAGTGGCTGACGCGGGACGAAGCCCTGGAGCGTCTCAAGGTGCGCGCCCAGACCCTCTATGCCTATGTCAGCCGCGGACGCATCGGCGTGCGGCCGGACCGGGCGGATCCACGCCGCAGTCAGTATCGCGCCGACGACATCGCGGCGCTGGCGAGCCGCCGGGCTCGTGGCCGAAATCCCCAGGCAATCGCCGAAAGTGCAATTGCCTGGGGTGAGCCGGCGATCGCCACCACGATCTCGACCGTTTTGCATGGCCGCCTTGTCTATCGCGGCCAGGATGCGGTTGCTCTCTGCGAGGCTGCCACGCTGGAGCAGACGGCAAACCTGCTTTGGGCATCTGACGCACCGGTGTCGTTCGTCTCGGCGAGCCGCCATGGCAACGGCGCAACTGGCCGGCCGGCTGCCTTCGCGGAATTGGCCGCGTTGGCGGCCGACGGCCGGCCTTCGCTCGGCCGCAGGGCGGCTTCGCTCAACCACGATGCGGCCGGCGCCATCGCCGCTTTGGCCCAGGTGCTCGGCGCGATTCCCGGAACTGGTCCCGTGCACGAAAGGCTGGCGCGGGGATGGTCGCTCGATGCGGCCGGCGCAGCCTTGATCCGCCGCTCGCTGGTGCTGTTGGCCGATCACGAATTGAACGCATCGACCTTCGCCGCACGGGTCGCCGCGTCCACCGGCGCACCTGTTTCGGCCTGCCTGCTTGCCGGCCTCGCCACGCTCTCCGGGCCGCGTCATGGCGGCGCCGCGGAGGCGGTCATGATGCTGGCGGAAGATGCGCAGAGATTGGGGCCGGATGCGGCTGTCGGACGCTGGCTCGGTCACGACAGGCCGCTGCCCGGATTTGGCCATCCGCTTTATCCCGACGGCGATCCGCGTGCGGAACCGTTGCTGGCCGCGATAGATGTCGATGATGGGCTGTTACGGCTTTGCGATGCGGCCTTTGCGGCAACGGGCATGCGCCCGAACGTCGATTTCGCTTTGGCCGCGCTGACGCGCGGTCTCCGTTTGCCGTCCGATGCGCCGTTCCGCCTGTTCGCGCTCGGCCGCAGCGTCGGCTGGGCCGCGCATGCCGTGGAGCAGGTGACGAGCAGCGGCCTGATCCGGCCACGCGCCCGCTACCAGGGACCGCTGCCGGAGCAGCTCTAGCCGCGCTGCTTGCGAAGTCTCAGCGGCACCTGAAGGAAGGTTCGACCCTGCACTTCGCCAGCCGGCAGTCAGGACATCGTGTCGAGCTTGCGCTGCATCGCGGCGATCTGCTCCTTCAGCTCCTGGAGGTCGTCGGGTTTTTCCGGCGTTTCCTTCCTGGCCGGTTCGGCCGGCGCCGCTGCCGGCGCCGAGCCCGCGGGCGGGAACGGCGTGAACAGCCGCATGGCGTTCTGGAACATTTCCATGTTACGCCGCGTCTGCTCCTCCAGCACCTTGATCGGCGTAGCGATCTTCATCATGTCCATCGGCGACTTGCCGAGGGCATCTTTCATCTGCTCGCGAAAGCGCTCCTGCTCCTTCGAGAAGGCCAGCATCGACTGCTCGAGAAAGCTCGGCACGATCATCTGCATCTGGTCGCCATAATAGGCGATGAGCTGACGCAGGAACGGGATCGGCAGCATGTTCTGCCCGTCCTTGTTCTCCAGCTCGAAGATGATCTGGGTCAGTACCGGATGCGTGATGTCGTCACCGGTCTTGGCGTCCTGGACAGTAAAGTCCTCGCCTCTTTTGACCATTTCAGCGAGATCCTCGAGCGTCACATAGGTGCTGGTGCCCGTATTGTAGAGACGGCGATTGGCATATTTCTTGATAACAATAGGTTCGTCTTTTGCGGCCATCTGCATCCTCCCCGGACACCGGGCAGCTTAAGTAAGCCGCCGGTAACGATTGCGCCTTTTTAAAGGATATGCGCAAAAGCGCCATGAATCCAAGCAGTTTGTGCAGTGCGGGAACATTTTATGCTGCGCAGCACGGACGGGCCGCCGTCGCAGCGACGGGCGGCATGCTTGCGGGAGTGGGACGCCATGCCCATTTCGGGTTTGACTCGGGTTGTGGAAAGGGCAAGAAAAGTCCCCGACGGCACCCGAGATCGTTCCCCGAAAGCCTGGAGAAGAACATGTCCGCTTCCAACGCCATCGTTGTCGCCAGTGCAGCGCGCACGCCCGTCGGCTCCTTCAACGGCGCCTTCGCCAACACCCCAGCCCATGAATTGGGTGCCGTCGCCGTCAGGGAAGCGCTGGTCCGTGCCGGCGTCGACGGCAAGGAGGTGGACGAGGTCATTCTCGGCCAGATTCTGACCGCGGCTCAAGGGCAGAACCCGGCGCGGCAGGCGGCAATGGCTGCCGGCGTACCGCAGGAGGCGACCTCCTGGGGCCTGAACCAGCTCTGCGGCTCGGGCTTGCGCGCCATCGCGCTCGGCATGCAGCAGATCGCCCAGGGCGACGCGAGGATCATCGTTGCCGGCGGCCAGGAATCGATGTCGATGGCTCCGCATGCACAGCATCTGCGCGGTGGCGTCAAGATGGGCGATTTCAAGCTGATCGACACCATGATCAAGGACGGCCTGACCGATGCCTTCTATGGCTATCATATGGGCAACACCGCTGAGAACGTCGCCCGCCAGTTCCAGATCACCCGCGACGACCAGGACCAGTTCGCACTGGCTTCCCAGAACAAGGCCGAGGCCGCGCAGAAAGCCGGGAAATTCAAGGACGAGATCGTTGCCTTTACAGTCAAGGGCAGGAAGGGCGACACCGTCGTCGACCAGGATGAATACATCCGCCACGGCGCGACAATCGATGCCATGACCAAGCTCAAGCCCGCCTTCGACAAGGAAGGCACGGTGACTGCTGCCAATGCTTCCGGCATCAACGACGGCGCCGCCGCCGTGGTGCTGATGACCGAAGCGGAAGCCGCAAGGCGCGGCATCACACCGCTGGTGCGCATCGTTTCCTGGGCGACCGCCGGTGTCGACCCGCAGATCATGGGGACGGGACCGATCCCCTCCTCGCGCAAGGCGCTGGCCAAGGCCGGCTGGTCGGTTGGCGACCTCGATCTGGTCGAAGCCAACGAGGCCTTTGCCGCGCAGGCCTGCGCCGTCAACAAGGACATGGGCTGGGATCCGGCCATCGTCAACGTCAATGGCGGCGCCATCGCCATCGGCCATCCGGTCGGCGCCTCGGGCGCCCGCATCTTCAACACGCTGGTCTACGAGATGCGCCGCAGAAGTGCCAAGAAAGGCCTTGCCACGCTGTGCATCGGCGGCGGCATGGGTGTTGCCATGTGCGTGGAAGCATTGTGATGAGATAAGCGATACGAATAGGATGCTGGCGCAAAGCGAGTAGGGAATAGAGGGCAAACCCCCACCGCTTCAACGCTCAGTCATCTGCATTTCCCGGGAGGACATATGACAAAGGTTGCAATCGTCACAGGCGGGTCGCGCGGCATCGGCGCGGCGATATCGGTCGCCTTGAAAAGCGCCGGCTATTCGGTCGCCGCAAACTACGCCGGCAATGAAGAAGCGGCGGCAAAGTTCAACGCCGCGACCGGCATCCCGGTCTATAAATGGTCCGTCGCCGACTACGAGGCCTGCGCCACCGGCATCAAACAGATCGAAGCCGATCTCGGTCCCGTCTCGGTGCTGGTCAACAATGCCGGCATCACTCGCGACGCGATGTTCCACAAGATGACGCGCGAGCAATGGAAAGAGGTCCTCGACACCAACCTTTCCGGCGTCTTCAACATGACGCATCCATTGTGGGGCGGCATGCGCGACCGCAAGTTCGGTCGCATCATCACCATCTCCTCGATCAACGGCCAGAAAGGCCAGGTCGGCCAGGTCAATTATTCGGCCTCGAAGGCCGGCGATATCGGCTTCACCAAGGCACTGGCCCAGGAAGGCGCGCGCGCCGGCATCACCGTCAACGTCATTTGCCCCGGCTACATCGCCACCGAGATGGTCAAGGCAATGGACGAGAAGGTCCTCAACGAGCGCGTCATCCCGCACATCCCGGTCGGTCGTCTCGGCGAGCCGGAGGAAATCGCGCGCTGCGTCGTCTTCCTCGCTTCCGACGATGCCGGTTTCATCACCGGCTCGACCATATCAGCCAATGGCGGCCAGTACGTCGCCTGATCGTTTGTCTTTACGTTGAGACAGATCCGCGCTTGGACGAACGGGCCTGCAAAACGGCCCGTTTCTATAGCGGTCTTCCCGTTGCAAGATCTCGATGCAGCACGCTGCCCCAATCCGGCACGCAAAGGTTAACGGCAAACTCGCAGCTTGTGCAAAAGCCGCCCGGCAGCCTGTGGATTCTCGGTGGAAAAGCTGTCCACAACACAACATGTTGCGGTGAACAAACCAAGAAACTTCGGCTATCTCTGATTCGTCGCCGATTCGTTCCGGCTTTGAGCGGAACGTTAACGGCGAGAGCTGAAAACACCCTCGAAATGATTAAAGCGCGTTAGGAAACATCAATAATTTCATAACGTTGTGCGAAGCAGATTGGCCGGCCACGACCATTCGCCGGCAAAGGTTAACCGCAGTGCTCGCTTGGATGCCGCCTGCATAAATCGGGCCAGTTTCCGTGATTCAGCATGTGGTGAGGTACGCCGACAGAAAACCCAGATGTAGCCGTGAACAAACCCTGAATCAGCGCGAGTCAGTGATTCGTCGCTGATTCGTTCCAGACTCGTTCCAACTGTTAATCGGGAACAGATTTTCTGGCTTCGAACCAACCAATCGGCCTGCCCTCGGCATATTCCGCTTTCGCTTCGCGCCCGAAATCCCTATGTGTCGCCTGTCATACGCGGCCAATATGGGCGCGCTCCCGACAATGCGAGGCAGAGAGCCTTATTTCCAGGCCGATGAACATCCATCCGAAACACACTGAACCGCTGATCCTGTCGGGTCGAGACGTGACGGCCGTGCTCGGCCCGACCAACACCGGCAAGACCCACCTCGCCATCGAACGCATGGTGGCGCATGAAAGCGGCGTCATCGGCCTGCCGCTCAGGCTGCTTGCCCGCGAGGTCTATACGCGCGTCTGCGAGAAGGTCGGCGCCCATAAGGTGGCGCTCATCACCGGCGAGGAAAAGATCCAGCCGGCGGGCGCGAAATACTCGGTCTGCACCGTGGAAGCGATGCCGCGCGAGACCGACGCCGCCTTCGTTGCCATCGACGAGGTCCAGCTCGCCGGCGATCTCGAACGCGGCCACATCTTCACCGATCGCATCCTGCATCTGCGCGGCCGCCAGGAGACGCTGCTGCTGGGCGCGGCCACCATGCACGGCATTCTGCAGCGCCTGCTGCGGGGCGTGTCGGTGGTGACGCGACCACGCCTCTCGCATCTTGCCTATGTCGGTTCGAAGAAGCTGACCCGCCTGCCGCGGCGCACGGCGATCGTCGCCTTCTCGGCCGACGAGGTCTATGCCATCGCCGAGCTGATCCGCCGCCAGCAGGGCGGTGCCGCCGTCGTGCTCGGCGCACTCAGCCCGCGCACCCGCAACGCCCAGGTGGCGCTGTTCCAGTCGGGCGACGTCGACTACCTCGTCGCCACCGACGCCATCGGCATGGGCCTCAACCTCGACCTCGACCACGTCGCCTTCGCCCAGAACCGCAAATTCGACGGCTACCAGTACCGCAACCTGACGGCGGCCGAGCTCGGCCAGATTGCCGGCCGCGCCGGCCGGCATCTGCGCGACGGCACCTTCGGCGTCACCGGCCAGGTCGATCCGCTGGATGATGAACTGGTCAACAAAATCGAGGCGCATGATTTCGACCCGGTGAAAGTACTGCAGTGGCGCACCGCGCATTTCGATTTCGCCAACCTTGATGCGCTGAAGCGCTCGATTGAGACCAACGCTCCGGTCGAAGGCCTGACGCGCGCGCTGCCGGCCGTGGACGCGCAGGCGCTCGAGCATCTGTCGCGCGACGAGGACGTGCGGGCACTCACCACCGATGCCAGGCGCGTGGCGCTGCTGTGGGAAGCCTGCGCGCTGCCCGACTACAGGAAGATCGCGCCGGCCCAGCACGCCGACTTGATTGCCTCCATTTACATGGACCTTGCCAGGCATGGCCATGTCGACGAGAACTACATGGCCGAGCAGGTGCGCCGTGCCGACACAACCGAAGGCGACATCGACACGCTGTCGCACAGGATTGCCCAGATCCGCACATGGACCTTCGTTTCCAACCGGCCCGGCTGGCTGGCCGATCGGGCACACTGGCAGGAAAAGACGCGCGAAATCGAAGACAGATTGTCGGATGCGCTGCATGAGCGGTTGACGAAACGTTTTGTAGACCGCAGGACTTCCGTCCTCATGCGGCGCCTTAGAGAAAACACGATGCCTGAAGCCGAAATCAGCCCAACCGGAACCGTCCTCGTCGAAGGCCATCACGTCGGCGAGTTGCAAGGTTTCCGCTTCACCGCCGACCAGAGCGCCGGCGGCGAAGACGCCAAGGCGGTGCGGGCGGCGGCGCAGAAGGCGCTTGCCGCCGAGTTCGAGGCGCGGGCCGAGCGCTTCGGCGCCTCGGCCAATGGCGACATCGCGCTGGGTTCGGATGGCACGCTGCGCTGGATCGGCGCGCCGATCGGCACGCTGGTCGCCGGCGAAGACGCTTTGAAGCCGCGTCTGGTTCTGCTGGCCGACGAGCAACTCACCGGCCCGGCCCGCGACAAGGTTGCGGCGCGCGCCGAGCGCTTCGTCAACTTCCAGATCGAATCCCTGCTGAAGCCGCTGGTCGATCTCAAGAATGCCGAGCAGATCACCGGCATCGGCCGCGGCATCGCTTTCCAGCTTGTCGAGCATTTCGGCCTCATCAACCGTCGCGACATCGCCGACGAGATGAAGTCGCTCGACCAGGAAGGCCGCGCGGCGCTTCGCCGTCTCGGAGTGCGCTTCGGCGCCTACCATGTCTTCGTGCCGGCGCTGATCAAACCGGCGCCGGCCGGGCTGATAACGCTGCTGTGGGCGCTGAGAAACGACGGCAAGGACAAGCCCGGCTTCGGCGATGTCGTTCACGCACTGGCCTCCGGCCGCACCTCGGTGGTCATCGATCCGACCTTCGACAAGACCTTCTACAAGCTTGCCGGCTACCGCAATCTTGGCCGGCGTGCTGTACGCGTCGATATTCTCGAACGGCTGGCCGACCTGATCCGGCCGGCGACCAACTGGAAGCCGGGCCTCGGCCCTCGCCCCGACGGCGCCTATGACGGCCAGTCCTTCATGGTGACGCCGCCGATGATGTCGATTCTCGGCGCCACCGCCGACGACATGGAAGAAATCCTGAAGGGACTCGGCTATCGCGCCGATGCCAAACCGGCGGCCGAGGTCAAGGCGCGGCTCGAAGCACAGGACAATGCCGCGCGTGAAGCTGCCGCTGCAAAGCAGGCGGCGGAAGAGACTGCGCGCGTCGAGCAGGCGAGGATGGCGGAAGCATCTGCCGCGGCAGAGCCGCCGGCGGAGGCTTCGGAACCTGTGTCGGATGCGGCTCCTGTTGCGGAGGCGGCGGCCGAAGCTGTGACCGAAGCGACGGCAGAGCCTGTCGCGGAAGCTCCAGCCCCTGAAGCTGCGGCAGAAGTCACGCAAGAGACCCGGCCCGCCGCGGAGGCGACTGCTGAAGCGCCTGCGGAACCAGCGGCCGAGCCAAGGGCGGAACCTGGGGCGGAAACTGAGGCTGCGGCACCGGCAGAGCCGCCGGTTTCCGACACTACGGAAGCATCGCCGGCCGAACCTGCAGCGACGGCAGGAGCCATCGCCGGCGAAGCTGCTCCAGAAGCCGAGGAGCCAAAACCCATCCTGTTGTGGCGGCAGGGTCGTTTCGACCAGCGCCCGCGTCATCGCCAGCATGACAACCGCCCCCGGGACAATCATCGGGACAATCGCGCGCGCAGTGGTCAAGCTGCGCCGGACAGCCGCAGCGATGCGCCGACAGATGCCGGCGGGCAAGCGACGCCGGGCGACCGGCCCGCCCGTCAGGGGCGCCACGACCAGCGCGACGGCGCCGGCAAGCCACGCTTCGATCGCAGCAAGTTCAAGCCCAGGCCGCAAGGCGACGCGGCAGATCAGCGCGCCGGCAAGCCGCAAGGTGAACGCCCGGACCGGCGCGAAAACCGGCCCGACTGGAAGGCTGGCCGGCAGGACGGCAAAGGCGGCGCCCAAGGCGCAAAGCCGGCGTTCCAGCCAAAGCCGCGTGAGGAACGCCCGGTCCGCTTCGATCCGGACTCGCCCTTCGCCAAGCTCGCCGCGTTGCGCGACCAGCTGAAGAAGTAAGCTGCTCGTCCAATGGTCACTGATGCCCGCCAGCGCATCGACAAGTGGCTGTTCTTCTCGCGCGCGGTAAAATCGCGCACGCTGGCAGCCAAGCTGGTCGTCGCCGGACGCGTCCGCATCAATCGCGACAAAGCAGCGCAGGCCTCCGATACGGTCCGGCCGGGCGACGTTTTGACCATCACGCTGGAGCGGCGGATCTTCGTCTGGAAAGTCCTTGGCACCGGCGTACGGCGTGGCCCGGCCGAAGAGGCCCGCCTGCTCTACGAGGACATGTCGCCGCCCCCCGCGCCCAAGGGCGAGGCGCTTCCGGATGCGGTGCCGCCGTTGCGCGAGGCCGGCAGCGGTCGCCCGACGAAGAAGGAACGCCGCCAGACCGACCACCTGCTCGGCGACGATTGAGCAAGGTCGAACGCCCGCTTTGCCGGCCTTCCGGAATTCCATTCCGGAAACCGCGGCACCGCTGGCAGGGGCCGCCCTTGCCACCGGCGGACAAAGGCGTTACCTCACCAAAAAAGCCCAACAAAATGGGACGTCCCGGAGCCGACCAATGACCTACGTCGTGACCGACAATTGCATAAAATGCAAATACATGGACTGCATCGAGGTCTGTCCGGTCGACTGCTTCTACGAAGGTGAGAACATGCTCGTCATCCACCCGGACGAGTGCATCGATTGCGGTGTCTGCGAACCGGAATGCCCGGCCGACGCGATCAAGCCCGACACCGAGTCGGGCCTCGACAAATGGCTGCAGATCAACACCGAATATGCCGACAAATGGCCCAACATCACCGCCAAGAAGGAGCCGCCGGCCGACGCTAAGAATTTCGATGGCGAAACTGGCAAGTTCGAGAAATATTTCTCCCCCGAGCCCGGCGAAGGCGACTGACGAGCCTGCCGGCTGCGGCGGCCTGACGCCGCGTAACAGCCGTGATACATTAACCGCCTTGACAGGCGGCGACGGCGCGCGGCCTTCGCGCGTGCAGCAAAACCTTGATTCTTCCGACTTTTTGTGTTATATGAGCCAAACATGCCGGTGACACAACGTCGATTTATGGCGCAAACGCCCCAAATCACTGAAAGGTGAATTTCTCAATCCGGACCAGAGCGATCTGGGGCAGGCGGTCGCAATGTTGCGATTTGCCGGTCCTGGCCTTTCCGGTGAGTTCATCGTTGTGTGGCTAAGGACCGGTCACCCCGGTCGCACGAGTTCGGGCCGGCACGATGCCGGTACCACAACAAGGAGTTCAGGGCGTAATGGCAACGATCACCCCGCAGAAGAAGTCCACCGCAGCGCGCCACGGTTTCAAGACCGGCGAATACATCGTTTATCCGGCGCATGGTGTCGGCCAGATCGTCTCGATTGATGAGCAGGAAGTCGCGGGCCACAAGCTGGAGCTGTTCGTCATCGACTTCCAGAAGGACAAGATGCGCCTCAAGGTGCCGGTCGCCAAGGCGACCTCGATCGGCATGCGCAAGCTGTCGGAAGAGGATTATGTCGAGCGCGCGCTGAAGGTCGTGCAGGGCCGCGCCCGCGTCAAGCGCACCATGTGGTCACGCCGTGCCCAGGAATATGACGCCAAGATCAACTCCGGCGATCTGATCTCGATCTCGGAAGTGGTGCGCGACCTTTACCGCGCCGATAACCAGCCGGAGCAGTCCTATTCCGAGCGCCAGCTCTACGAGGCGGCCCTCGACCGCATGGCCCGCGAGATCGCGGCCGTCAACCGCATGTCGGAGACCGAAGCGGTCCGCCTCATCGAGGTGAACCTCAACAAGGGCCCGAAGCGCGGCGCTAAGGCCGACAACGAGGAAGCCGAGCAGGAAGAAGCCGCCTGAGTTTTTTTGCTTTCGAATCCAGAAAAACCCGGCCTCGCGCCGGGTTTTTTGTTTTGGCTGACCGGCGACGGGCATATCTAACCTTCGCCGCCCTCCCTTTCCGCCTCGTGCTTCAGCGTGGCGATGAACCGCTTGGTCCGCTGGCGCTCCGGGTTGCTGAACAGCACCGCGGCCGGGCCTTGTTCGACGATGTTGCCGGCATCGAGGAACACCACTTCCCGCGCGATCTTCGAGGCGAGCCGCAGATCATGCGTCGCCATCACCATGGTCGTGCCCTCGCTGGCGAGCTTGCCGAGCACGTCGACCACCTCCTGCGCCAGTTCCGGATCGAGTGCAGAGGTCGGCTCGTCGCAGAGCAGGACTTTCGGCGAAGGCGCCAGCGCCCGGGCAATCGCCACGCGCTGCTGCTGGCCACCTGACAGCGTCGCCGGCCAGGCATCGGCCTTGTGCGCCATGCCGACCTTTTCGAGCAGGGCCAGCGCCCGTTCGCGCGCCCTCTCCTTGGGCCATTTCAGCACCGTCACCAGCCCCTCCATGATGTTCTCGATCGCGGTGCGATGCGGAAACAGCTGGAAATTCTGGAACACCATGCCGGTCTGCAGCCGCAGCCGCTGGATATCCCTGGTCGAGATCCTGCCGCCGGGGCGGAATTCGAGTGCATCGTCGCCGATCCGTACCGTGCCTGAAGTCGGGAGCTCGAGCAGGTTGATGCAGCGCAAAAGCGTGCTCTTCCCTCCGCCCGACGGTCCGACAAGCGCCGTAACGCTGCCTTCCTCGATCGTGACGGTGACGCCCTTCAGCACCAAATTGTCGCCGAAACGCTTTTCGATGTTGGTGAGGCCGATCATGCGCGCGCCTCCAGGAAGCCGCCATAACGGTTGAGCCGCGTTTCCAGCCGCGCCTGCAAGGCCGACAGCACGGAGCTCATGACCAGATAGAGGGCCGCTGCCTCGACATAGAGGATCAGCGGCTCATAGGTGGTGGCGACGATGCGCTGCGCTGCCTGGAACATCTCCGGCACAGTGATGGCGGCGGCGAGCGAAGTGTCCTTGACCAGCGAGATGAAGGTGTTGGACAGCGGCGGCACGGCGACGCGGCCCGCCTGTGGAAGAATGGTGCGCCGCATTGCCTGGGCCCAGGTCATGCCGATCGAATAGGCCGCTTCCCACTGGCCCTTGGGCACCGAACCGATGACGGCGCGGATGATTTCCGACGAATAAGCACCGATGTTCAAGGTGAAGCCGATCAGTGCTGCTGGAAAGGCGTCGAGCAGGATGCCGACCGATGGCAGGCCGTAGAAGATAAGGAACAGTTGCACGAGAAGCGGCGTGCCGCGGAATATCCAGACGTAGAAGCGACCACGGCGACCAGCGGTTTGGGACCGAACAGCCGGACAAGCGCTACAACCAGGCCTAGGACAAGACCGAATGCAAACGACAGCAGCGTCAACGGCACGGTGAAGATCAGTGCAGCCCACAGCAGCGTAGGCAGGGATTCCAGCATCAATTGCAGCCAGTGCGGCACGAAGGCTCCTCCTTGCCAGATTGCCGTCGCTCATATCACGCGAAAGCGGCGGGCCGTCGAAAGACAGCTCGCCGCGATACGAACGACGCGGGCCGGCATTCGGCCCACACGAGAAAGCCGTTTTACTTCGAAACGTCCTGGCCGAAATAGGTGTCGGCGATTTTCTTGTAGGTGCCGTCGGCCTTGATGTCGGCCAGCGCCTTATTGATGGCGGCCACCAGTTCCGGATCGCCCTTGCGCACGATGACGCCGGAATAGTCGGCGTTTTCTTCCTGGGCGGCAATCTTCACATTGGCGTCGGGCTTGTGCTTCTTGAAGTCGAGGAAGGACAGGCTGTCGTTGATGGTGGCGTCGGCGCGGCCGGTAAGAAGCAGCTGGATCGACTGGTCGAAGCCGTCGGTGCCGACGAGTTCGGCGCCGTTGGTTTCAGCCAGCTTGCCGAAGTTCGAAGTCAACGACTGCGCCGCCTTCTTGCCCTTGAGATCGGCGAAACCCTTGATGTCGGTGTTGTCGCCGCGCACGATCAGCACTGCCTTGGAGGCGATGTAAGGATCGGAGAAATCATATTTAGCCTTGCGCGCCTCGGTGATGCCGACCTCGTTGATGACGGCATCGTAGCGGTTGGCGTCGAGACCGGCGATCAGCCCGTCCCATTTGCCTTCGAGGAACTGGGCCTTGACGCCGAGGCGCTCGGCGATGGCCCGCGCGATCTCGACGTCGAAGCCGACCAGCGCGCCGGAAGCATCATGATAGGTGAAGGGCGCATAGGTTCCTTCCGTGCCGACCTTGAAGACGCCGGCCTGCTTGATCTGGTCGAGATTGGCGCCGGCATGACTGGCGGCGACGGCCAGAACCTGCAGCGTTCCGGCGATAATGAGCGATTTGAGCCATTTCATTTTTCTGTGATCCCGTCCTTGGCCGATGTCCGGCGTCATTGCGAGTGCCGGAAAATGACAGATGCGCGATGCCAGAATAAGAAACTAAATTTCAAAAATCTCGCGCCCTTGAAATCCAATTCTCAACCAGCATCTCCCGGCGCCATCCGGCTGAGTCAAGGCCGGTGGCGAATCGCCTGGAACAGCACAATCGACATGACAGTCCGGGGGAACATTCCCCCGCATGGCACGTTCTTCGCTGTTGTAGGGCGCGGCGCCGCCATTTCAACCATCGGCGCCAACTCACGATTCGATTGCACCGCAACGCCTGGAGCAGGAGCGCGGCATGATGGAAGACAGTGCAGGACGGACCATGGTTCGCGCGGCGATGAAAGCCCCTTATCTGGAACGTGACGAAGAGCATCTCCTGGCGCTGCGCTGGAAGGAAAACAATGACCAGCACGCGCTGCACCGCATCACCGTCGCGCATATGCGGTTGGTCATTTCCATGGCGTCGCGGTTTCGCCACTACGGCCTTCCGCTGGGCGACCTGATCCAGGAAGGCCATGTCGGGCTGCTGGAGGCAGCGGCCCGTTTCGAGCCCGAGCGCGAGGTGCGGTTCTCGACCTACGCGACTTGGTGGATTCGCGCCTCGATGCAGGACTATATCCTGCGCAACTGGTCGATCGTGCGCGGCGGCACTAGCTCGGCGCAAAAGGCGCTATTCTTCAACCTGCGGCGCCTGCGCGCCCGCCTGGCAAACGGCGCCGAGCAGATGTCGAATGCCACGCTCTACCGCGAAGTGTCGGCGGCTCTCGGGGTATCGGAGGCCGATGTGGCGATGATGGATTCCCGCCTTTCGGCGCCGGACAGCTCGCTCAACACGCCGCTAGCCGACGATGCGGGCGCAACCGAGCGGATGGAGTTCCTGGTTTCGGATGACCCGCTGCCCGATGAGGTCGTCGGCGATACGATCGACGTCGAACGCCGCTCGGTGTGGCTGAAGACGGCACTCGGCGCTCTCAATGCGCGCGAGCTCAGGATTATCGAGGAACGCCGGCTGAGCGACGAGGGCGCGACGCTCGAAGCGCTCGGCGAGACCCTCGGCATCTCCAAGGAACGTGTCCGGCAGATCGAGGCGCGCGCCATGGAAAAGCTCAAGGCGGCGCTGGTAAAGCAGAATCCGGAATTTCTCGCAGCCTGAATCGCGTCGGCTGCTATTTGTCGGTGACGATCTTGACCTTGTCGCCGGCCGAAACCGCGGCACCCGGCGACAGCGCGTTGAGCACCCTGAACAAATCCAGCTTGCGGTCGACGCCGACCATCTGTGCGGCCAGGGAGCCCATTGTCTGGCCGGGCTGCACCGTGACGATGCGGATACGCAGCGGCTTCAACGCCGCCTTCTCGGCAGCACTCAGGATGCGGAACGAGCCGCTGACCGAGCGCGCCACCGTGCTCAGCGAGGTGCTGGCCGACGGTGCAGCAGTCAGCAAGCGGTAGACCTGGCCGCCGGCGCGGATCACCGCAATGTCGAATTGCCAGCCATCGGCGCCGGCATGCGCGGTTGCCGCTTCGTTGCCGTTGATCGTCTCCTGGCGCACGCTGCTGTCGTCGAGGCCGGCAACCCAACCGCTGCGGATGTAGTCGGTCAGCGAGCGGTTCTTGTCGATCGAAACGCCGTCGAAGCGGATCGCCATGTCGCCCGGGCCGGTCGCCGTCACCGCCGCCGCCGAATTGTCGATGACGAAACCGTTGGGCACCGAGAACGACACGCCGAGGCCGGGGTGCAGGAAGGTTTCGCCGCGCACGTAGCCTTCCTCCGGCGTGTCGCCGTAAAGCAGCCCATCTACGCCGGCAAGAAATGAATCGCGGTCGCGCGACCCGACACCGGGCGCGCCGAACTGGCGGGCGTGGCGCTGCGCGAGGTCGATACGCTGCGGCGTGTTGGGGTGCGTCGCCAGGAAGTCGAGGCTGGCGTCGGTAGCGCCGCTGATCGAGCGAAAATCGGTATAGGCCGACATCGACTGCAGGAAGCGGCCGGCGGCGTAGGGATCGAAACCGGCTTCGCCGATCGACTTGATGCCGATGGCGTCGGCCTCCAGCTCCTGATTGCGCGAGAACTGGGCCAGCCTCAGCTTGCCGCGGATCAGCGCCGCCTTGGCCGTCGGGTTGTCGCCGAGCACATCCGAAACGACCTTGGTCGCCAACCCCTCCTCGGCTTCCAGCTGCTGGCGCTGCAGGCCGTGGTTGGCCGTAACGTGGCCCATCTCATGCGCGATGACGGCGGCAAGCTCGGCCGAATCGTTGGCCAGCGCCAGCAGCCCGCGGGTGATGTAGAGATAGCCGCCCGGCAGCGCGAAGGCATTGACGTTGGGCGAGTTGAGGATGGTGATGCGGTAGGTCTGGGTTGGGTTGGCCGACACCACGGTCAGTCTGCCGACGATCTTGGCCACCATGCGCTCGAGCTTGGGGTCGGAATACTCACCGCCATAGGTGGCGAGGATGCGCGGGTGCTGCGCCTTCGCCAGTTGAGCGAGCTTGCCGTTGGCGGCGACATTGTCGACCGTGATCGGCTTGTCTGAGGGCTGAAAGCCTGATTCCTGCACGTCGGGAGGCGTGAACATCTGGCAGCTTGCCAGCGCCACGGCGAGACCGGCCAGCGCCAGAAAGCGCGCCAGCGGTTTCACCCTCCGATTGTCGATGCCGGTCGGCAGATCGGCTTCCTTTCAAGTCCTGGGACGTGACCGCGAAAATCGGGCGCGATTTCCGGAAAGCATCACGCGCGAAATCAAGTGCTACGGCGTCCTTCGTGCGTCCGACAGATACGAGGCAGCAAGGGCAAATCACGGTCTAAGCCGGACCAGCTCCTGGCGGACCTAGCCACACTACCTCGACCATGGCAAGCAAGCGCCGCTTCGCCTTCCGCCGGTTTGACCATAAATTATGTCCGCTTCCGGGCAACATCTCGTGATCCAGCCGCAAACGGACCCGAGCCGATATAGCGTCGGAATGCCTCCGGTCCAGCCCCGACGAAAAAATCGGCCGCGGTGCCCGTCGCGGCAACCGTGCCACCATCCAGGAAAACCATGTTTTGGCCGATACGGCGCGCATCGTCCGGCTGGTGCGTGACGAATAGCACCGTCATGCGCTGCTCCGAATGGACGTCGGCCACCAGGTCGAGCATGTCGTCGCGCAGTGCCGGTCCGAGCGAAGCGAACGGCTCGTCGAGCAACAGCACCGGCCGGTCGCGCACCAGCACCCGGGCGAGCGCGACGCGCTGCCGCTCGCCGCCGGAGAGTTCGCGCGGCAGCCGGCTTTCCTTGCCGGCAAGGCCGACGCGCTTCAGCGCTGCGGCGATTGCGGCGCGGTCAGCCTCGCTCAGCCTGAGCGAAGGCGAGCGGCCGAGCCCGACATTCTGCTCGACGGAAAGATGGGCAAACAGGTTGTTTTCCTGGAACACCATCGATACCGGCCGCGCTGATGGCGGCGCAGTGCTGACGTCGGCGCCGCCGATCAGCACGCGGCCTGACCGCGGCGTCTCGAAGCCGGCCACCAGATTGAGCAACGTCGACTTTCCCGAACCGCTCGGCCCCATGATGGCGGTGATTTCCGACGCCGGGAAATCGACATCGAATATAAGCGGCGTTTCACCATAGCTGAACGAGACATTATCGAGTCGTACGGCCGCGCCTTTTTCCACCGAAATGGACCGTTCCGGGCTGATCGGCATCATGATTTCTCCCTCCTTCCCAGCCAGTCCGCGGTCAGCACCAGCGCCAGGCAGACAAGGCCGAGCAGCAGCGCCAGGCCGGCCGCATCCTCGGTGCGGTAACTGCCCATGCGCGCCAGCAGCAGATAGGGCAAGGTCTGCACGGAATCGCTGCCGAATAGCGCAATGACGCCGAGATCGCCGAGCGACAGCGCCATGGCGAAAGCGAAGCCGGTGGCGAGCGGCCGCCGCAGCGACGGCCAGTCGACCAGCCGCAACCGGTTCCAGCCCGAGATACCAAGCTGTGCGCAGAGCCGTTCGTGGCGTTCGCTCGCCGCGTCATAGGCAGGGCGGATGGCGCGGATGGCGAACGGCATCGCCATCACCGCATTGACCGCAACCACCATGACAGGGGCAATCGCAAAGACATCGCCGACGGTGCGCAAGAGCAGGAACCAGCCGGCGCCGATGACGATGGGCGGCACCACCAGGACGAACCCCGCACCGGTGTCGGCCAGATGTTCGAGCAGTGTCCGCCGGCCCTGCCGCCGGGTGAGCGCCAGCGCCCGGCGCGCCATAACCAGCGACAGCGACAACGCCACAGAGAGCAGCGCCGATAGGAGGGAGAGCACGGCACTGGTCGCCGTCGCTTGCCGCACCGCGCTCTCGCCGGCCAGGCGGCCGAGATCGGCGCCAAGCCCGGCTGCCAACGTGGCCGCCATCGGCCCGGCGACAAACAGCAGTGCGAGCCCGATCGCCAATGCGTTCAGCACGGTCTCGGCCGCACCGGCTGAAAAATACCGGCGCGGCGCCACCGGCAGATTGGCATCCCCGACCATATTGGCGCCGAGCCGCGTCAAGGCCAGCACAACGACGAAGGTCAGGGCAATCTGCAGCAGGGTCAGCGTCACCGCCCGCGCCGGGTCGAAGTCAAAACGCAGCGCCTGGTATATGGCAACCTCGAGCGTCGTCGCGCTGGGTCCGCCGCCGAGCGTAAGCACGATGGTGAAGGAGGTGATGCACAGCATGAAAACGAGCCCGGCAACGCCGGGCAAGACCGCACGCAGCGGTGGCCATTCGATCAGCCGGAAGGCCGGCGCAGCACCCATGCCAAGCTGGCTCGCCAGCCGCCATTGGTCGGCCGGCACGGTCTGCAACGCCTCCAGGAACAGCCGCGTCGCTAGCGGCAGGTTGAAGAAGACATGGGCGACGAGTATGCCCGACAGGCCATAGATGCCGGGCCAGCTCTGGCCGCCTAGCGCGCCCAGCGTGCCGGCAAAATGGCCGGCGCGGCCATAGAGCGCCAAGACACCGAGTGCGGCAACAATGGCCGGCAGCGCCAGCGGCACGGCGAAAAGCTGCAGGATGAAGCCTCGCCCGAAAAGCTGTGGATGCCGCGACAGTGCACGCGCGACAAACAGCGCCGGTGCGACGGAGAGCAGGGTCGACAGCAGAGCCTGCCAGAGCGTGAAACGGACGACGCGCAAGAGATAGGAATCGAAAGCGGCGGCGGCGCCGGACAGGTCGCGTGTGGCTTCGACGACGAGCCCGGCGAATGCACCGCCGATCAGCAGCGCGATGGCGGCGAGCGCGACGATGCCGGCAGTGACGCGGGGATCGGCCGGATGACGCGTACGCATGTCGCGCTACCCGACGCTACGACAGGTGTTGATCGAAGGAAACACCTGACAATGGCCGAGCCCACCCCCCTCTGGCCTGCCGGCCATCTCCCCCTCAAGGGGGGGGATTGCGCACTCAGCCGCCTTCGCCAATCTCACAAGTGGCAGGACGAGGAGAGGCGACAAAGCTGCCGACCTCCCCCCTTGAGGGGGAGATGGCCGGCAGGCCAGAGGGGGGTGGCTTGGCGCAAACATCCGACGAGGCTTGAGCCCTACTTGCTCATCGCCGCAAGCCACTCATCGACCCAGGCCTTGCGGTTGGCCGCGACGTCTTCCGGGCTGAACAGCAAGGTCTTGGTCGGCTTGACCAGCTTGTCGAACGCCGGGTTGAGCGGCTTGTCGGTTTTGCCGGCCGGGAACATCCAGTTGGTTTCGGGAATGACATCCTGGAATTTCGGTCCGGTCATGAAGGCAATGAACTTTTCTGCCAGCGGGTTCTTCGCACCCTTGGTGGTGATCCCCGCAACCTCGATCTGCAGATATTCGCCCTCCTCGAAGGACGCCGCCTGGTAGCGCTCGGTGTTTTCGGCGACCATGTGGTAGGCCGGCGAGGTGGTGTAGGACAGCACCATCGGCGCCTCGCCCTTGGTGAACAGGCCGTAGGCCTCGCTCCAGCCCGGCGTTACCGTCAGCACCTTCGCCTTGAGTTTGGCCCAGGCTTCCGGCGCCTTGTCGCCATAGACCGACTTGACCCACAGCAGCAGGCCAAGGCCCGGCGTCGAGGTGCGCGGATCCTGGATGACGATCTTCTCTCCGGCATCGCCCTCGACCAATTCCCTGAGGCTCTTCGGCGGGCTCTTCAGTTTTTCGGTATCGTAGACGATGGCGAAATAGCCATAGTCGAACGGCACAAAAATATCGTCGCTCCAGCCGCCCGGCACACTGACGCCCGATATTGCGCCATGCGGCGAAAACAGGCCGGTTGCCTTGGCATCCGCCGTCAAATTGGTATCGAGGCCAAGTACGATATCGGCCTTGGTCGCGGCGCCTTCCAGCTTCACACGGTTGAGCAGCGCCACGCCGTCGGCGACCGAGACGAATTCGACGACGCAACTGCATTCGGCCTCGAAGGCCTTCTTCACCGCCGGTCCCGGACCCCAATCGGCGGTGAAGCTTTCATAGGTATAGATCGTCAGCCTATCCTGTGCCGATGCCTGCCCTGGCAAGGCGAGCGCGGATGCCGCAAGCAGGACAATTGAGACAAGAGAGTGGAAAAAACTGCGCATCGGCGCCTCCTTCGTTCGCGTTGAAAGGAATTGAGGCGTCGGGCTGTCCGAAACGTCTAATCCCTCCGCCGGTACAAACCGGATCAGGTTCAGCGGGTTGGCAGTCTTGCCTCTCAGCCGGTCCGCGAAAATCGCGTCCGGCACCCCGTTAGAGCGTTGCGACACATAGGCCCGGCGGAAGTGCTGCGCAAGCGGAAGTTTGCCGGGCATCCAAAGCCCAGCCTTCCGTTTCGTCTGCCGTTTCATCTTCCGTTTCCGGGGCAGGGCTGGTAAGGGCCACGAGATATGAGCACATTCACCATCCTGCTTGGCGGCGATCTCATCCGCACGCCGCTGCTCGACCGCCAGGTCGAAGGCTCGCGTGTCATCGCCGCCGATGCCGGCATCGGCCATGCCCGCATGCTGGGCCTGAGGCCGGAACTCTGGGTCGGCGATTTCGATTCGGTGCCTGCCGAGTTGCCGGAGGATCTGGCCGCCGTGCCACGGCAGGTGTTTCCCGCCGAAAAAGACAAGACCGACGGTGAACTCGCTATCGCCGCCGCACTCGAACGTGGTGCGACCAGCCTTGTGCTCGCAGGCGCCTTCGGCGGCAAACGTACCGACCACATCTTCCTGCATCTGGCGCTGAGCGTCCGGCTGGCGGAAGGCGGGACGGAAGTGCTTTTGACCAGCGGCGCACAGGAAGGCATTCCCTTGCTGCCGGGAAAGACTGACTTCGACTATGCCGACGGCACGCTGTTTTCGGTGCTCGGCTTTTCGGATCTCGCCGGCCTGACAGTCACCGGCGCCAAATGGCCGCTCGACCATGTCGAGGTTGCGTTCGGCTCGTCGCTGACCATTTCCAACGAGGTCAGGGGCCGGTTGGAAATCGCGCTGGCCAGCGGCCGCGCGCTGCTGCTCGCGCATCCCTATCCTCTTCCGGAAAGCTGAGCCCAGAAAGCTGACATGGCGCCGCCGCTTCTCAATCTCGACGGGATAAAGCTGACCTTTGGCGGCACGCCGCTGCTAGACGGTGCCGCCCTGACAGCCTCAGTTGGCGACAAGATCGCCCTGGTCGGCCGCAACGGCTCTGGCAAGTCGACGCTCCTCAAGATCGCCGCCGGGCTGATCGAACCGCAGGACGGCGAAGTCTTCCGCCAGCCATCGGCGACCGTGCGCTACTTGCCGCAAATGCCCGACATGGACGGCTTTGCGACTGTCCGCGCCTATGTCGAGGCGGGGCTCGGGCCGGCCGACGATCCCTACCGCGCCACCTACCTGATGGAGCATCTCGGCCTATCCGGCGAGGAACGGCCGAACGACCTCTCCGGCGGCGAGGCGCGGCGCGCCGCCCTCGCCCGCGTCATGGCGCCGGAGCCCGACATTCTCCTCCTCGATGAGCCGACCAATCATCTTGACCTTTCGGTCATCGAATGGCTGGAGGAGGAGCTTGCCCGCACCTCCTCGGCACTGGTCGTCATCTCGCATGACCGCCGTTTTCTCGAGCGCGTGTCACGCGCCACAATCTGGCTCGACCGCGGCCAGACCCGCCGTCTCGACAAGGGCTTTGGCTATTTCGAGGAATGGCGCGACACGGTGCTGGAGGAGGAAGAGCGCGAGCAGCACAAGCTCGGTCGCCAGATCGTCCGCGAGGAGCACTGGCTGCGCTATGGGGTGACAGCGCGGCGCAAGCGCAACATGCGCCGGCTCGGTGAGTTGCAGACCATGCGCCAGCGCTTTCGTGGTCATCGCGGCGCCGAGGGTGCGGCGACGATGACAGCCAGCGACGCCGCCGAATCCGGCAAGCTGGTGATCGAAGCCAAGAACATCGAGAAGAGCTTTGGCGATCTGACCGTGGTCAAGGGATTCTCGACCCGCATCCAGCGCGGCGATCGCGTCGGTCTGGTCGGGCCGAACGGCGCCGGCAAGACGACGCTGTTGAAGATGCTGACCGGCGAATTGAAGCCGGACGCGGGCACGGTGCGGCTCGGCACAAATCTGGAGATCGCCACGCTCGACCAGAAGCGCGAAGCCGTCGACCCGCAGGAGACATTGGCGCAGTATCTCACCGACGGGCGCGGCGAGAACCTCGTCATCAATGGCGAGCAGCGCCACGTCGTCTCTTACATGAAAGACTTCCTGTTCAAGCCGGAACAGGCGCGCACGCCGGTGCGCGAGCTTTCAGGCGGCGAGCGGGCACGGCTGATCCTCGCCCGCGTTTTGGCGCGGCCGGCAAACCTGCTTGTGCTCGACGAGCCGACCAACGATCTTGACATGGAGACGCTGGAGCTGCTGCAGGAACTGGTCGCCGGCTTTGCCGGCACGGTGATCCTGGTCAGCCACGATCGCGATTTCCTCGACCGCACCGTGACCAGCATTATCGCGCCGGATGGTGACGGCCGCTGGATCGAATATGCCGGCGGCTATTCCGACATGCTGGCGCAGCGCGGCGGCACCAGGCTGGACGACCGCAGGGCGCGGCCAAAAGCAGAAGCCGGTGAAGCGACGGCGGCAAGCAGGAACGAAGCGGCCGCACCGAAGGGCCCGGCCAAGAAACTGTCGTTCAAGCAGAAATTCGCGCTGGAATCGCTGCCCAAGAAGATCGAGGCGGTGTCGGCCTCGATCTCGCGGCTGGAGAACAACATCGCCGATCCGGCCTATTACGAGCGTGACCCGGCCTCGTTCCAGAAGACGATTGCCGCGCTCGACAAGGAGCGCGTCACACTGGCAGCGCTCGAGGAGGAATGGCTGGAACTGGAAATGCTGCGCGAGGAGATGGAGGGGTAATTCGCGAGTTCAAGCACCTTGTCATTGCGACTAGAGAGGAATGCGCATATGTTATGCGCATACTGTGGAGGTGATCATGCGCAAAATTGCTGTGAATGCGGTCCGCCAGCCGGCAAATCTGTCGATCGACTCAAAGCTCATGAAGGAAGCCAAGGGGCTCGATGTGAATGTCTCGCGCGCCGCTGAAGCCGGCATCGCCGAGGCCGTGGCCGCCGAAAAGACGCGGCTGTGGAAGCTTGAGAACCGCGCGACGATAGATGCGTGGAACGAATATGTCGAAAAACACGGTATTCCGCTGGCAGAACATCGGCAATTCTGATGGCGCGCTACGACGTCTTCGCGGGTAGCATCGAAGGCGGCTATCTCCTCGACGTCCAGGCCGATCTGCTAGACCATTTCAAGACCCGGGTGGTCGTCCCGCTTCTGCCGGCTGCGATGGCGCCATCACCAATGCGAAAGCTCCACCCGATTTTCGAGATCAATGGTCGGAAATTGGTCATGGCCACCCATTTGATCGCCACGGTTGCGGCGACGGAACTGGGCGAGAGCCGACTGAATCTGACGAGGCATCACGACGAGATCGTGGCCGCGCTCGATATGCTGTTCCAGGGCTTCTGAACTGCTGGGGAGCTTCGGGGTGGCGGACCGTCTTCACCCCGCCGTCTTAGTCTGCCAGGCCTTCAGCGCCTCGTCGAACACCTTCTCGCCTGGAATGCCCTTTTCCATGGTGAGCAGCGCCCGCCGCCCGGTCTTGTAGACGACCGGCACGTCGATCCAGTCCTGGCCTCTGAGCAAGGTCAGATTGGCGTCTTCATCCGCCTTGGTATCGTTGAGCGCAACCAGGAAGAAACCGTCGGCGATCTTGGCCGGGATGCCGATCAGCGGGCTTCCGGCATCCTGCTCGGAGCCCTTCATGGCGACACGCAGGATGTTGTCGACGCCGCCGCCCTCGAAGCCGTCAGGCGTCAGGAAGATCATCTCGATGATATGGCTGGCCGGCAGCGTCTGGTCGGTGTTGCGACGGATCGTCATGCGCAACTGGATATCCTTGCCTGGAATGGTCGCCTCGGCGCGGATCGCCGGCTCGGGCGGCAAGTCGCCGCCGGGCGATTCCTGCACTAGCGACCAGACGATGTTGCCGGGCTCGGCCGAGCCTTGAGCGGTGCTGGTGCGCTCCTCGTAGAAGATCGCCTTCTGGCCGACGGCCAACGTGGCTTGCGGCGGAACTGCCGTTGGTGCCGCTGCCGGTGCGGGCGGCGGGGCGGCCGCTGCAGCATCGGCCGGCGCTGCTGCCCCGTTGGCGGGCGGCGTCGCGGGAGTTGGTGCAGCGGACCCATCGACTGCTGGAGCATTGGCCGTGGCTTGCTTGTCGGCGGGTGCGGCCGGTGCCGGCGCGGCGGGTGCCGGGGTGGTCGGCGCCTGTGCGGCCGATGGCGGCGTGGTCAGTGCGGCGACGGATTCGCCTTCGCCGATGCCCGCCTGCCCGGCCGCGGGGCCGGGATCGACTTCGTGGCCCTCGGGCGTCAGGCGCTGCGTGAACTTCGCGCCCTCGCCGGCCTCCGTCGGAGGCGCGGCGGCCGGTACGGCCGCATCGGCCTCCGGCTTGGCCGGGGCTGGTTTTACCAGCGGTTCGGTGGCGACGGCTTTGGTCGAGTCGAGGCCGAGCATGCTGCCGAACGCATCCTTGTTCAGCCAAATGCCATAGCCACCACCGGCAATGACAAGCAAGGCAATGGCGGCGGCGATCAGACCGCCATAGCTGCGCCTGCGCTCGGCAGGATGGAGCCGCTGGAACGTGTCCTCCGCGGGGCCGCCGTCGTTGGAAAAGTCGTCGCCCCGAAAAACGCCGTCTTGGCCGTCAGCCGTCGGAAGATCCATATCGGACGGCGGCGGACCAGCGCGCTCCTGAGAAAGAGCGACGGGCTGCGGCTTTTGCCAGTTCGGCGCCGGCTTGGCGGGCGTGGGCTGCCAGGCTGGCCCGGTCTTTGCCGGCTCGGTCTTGGCCGGCTGCCATGCCGGCTCCGTCTTTGCTGGCTGTCGGATATGGCTGGACTGGTTCTTGTTGCGGTCGATGGAGGAGAAGATGTCCTCCAGTTCCGCCAGCGGGTCGGGTGGCGGCGCAGGCTTGGCATAGTCCCGCTCGACTTTGGCGATGGCGTCTTCCAGTGCACGCATCTGCCGGTCGACATCGGAAGGCGTCATCGTGGCCTTCTCTGCCAGTTGTTTCGCGATTGACGAACGGGCCCTGTCATAGACCCTGGCGCGCACTTCCGCCGACGGCTCACCGAGTTTATCGAGCGCCTTTTTCAGAATAGGAACAAAATCTACCATACGTCAGTCGACCTGCATTTGTTTCTGGGCCGGCCCCCGCAAATCAGCCGCAATGCCCGGAAGGCTGAGAAACTAGTCTTGAAACGGATCGGTCACAAGTATCGTGTCGTCCCGTTCAGGGCTGGTGGAAAGGAGTGCGACCGGCGCGCCGATCAGCTCTTCGATGTAGCGGACGTACTTCACCGCCTGGGCCGGCAGGTCGTTCCAGCTGCGCGCGCCGGCAGTGGTGCCTTTCCACCCCTCCAGCGTCTCGTAGACCGGTTCGACGCGGGCCTGCGCACCCTGGCTGGCCGGCAGGTAATCGATCGCCTCGCCGTCGAGTCGGTAGCCGGTACAGACCTTGATCTCGTCCAGCCCATCGAGCACATCGAGCTTGGTCAGCGCAATGCCCTTGATGCCGTTGACGGCGACGGCCTGGCGGACCAGCACGGCATCGAACCAGCCGCAGCGCCGCTTGCGGCCGGTGACGACGCCGAATTCATGGCCGCGCGTGCCCAGGAACTCGCCGATCTCGTTCTTCTGTTCGGTTGGAAACGGGCCTTCGCCGACGCGCGTCGTATAGGCCTTGGTGATGCCGAGCACATAGCCGATGGCGCCCGGCCCGACACCCGACCCGGCGGCGGCCTGACCGGCAACCGTATTGGACGAGGTGACGAACGGATAGGTGCCGTGGTCGATGTCGAGCAACGTGCCTTGCGCGCCCTCGAACAGGATGCGCTCGCCGGCGCGGCGCTTGTCGTCGAGGATTTTCCAGACGCGGTCCATATAGGGCAGGATCTCGTCGGCCACCGAGATCAGCTCGCTCATGATCGCCTCATGCGTGACCTCGGCATGGCCGAGCCCGCGCCGCAGCGCATTGTGGTGCGTCAGCAGCCTGTCGACCTTCAAGGGCAGCGTTTCCAAATCCGCCAAATCCATCACCCTGACCGCGCGCCGGCCCACCTTGTCTTCATAGGCGGGACCGATGCCGCGACGGGTCGTGCCGATCTTCGTTCCGGAATTGGAAGCGGCGTCCTCGCGAAATCCGTCCAGCTCCCGGTGCAAGGACAGGATAAGCGCGGTGTTTTCGGCTATTTTCAGGCGGTCTGGCGTCACCTCGATGCCCTGCGCCTTCAATTTCGCAACCTCCGCGACGAAAGCGTGCGGATCGAAGACGACGCCATTGCCGATGATGGAAAGCTTGCCTTGCCGCACCACGCCGGACGGCAGCAGCGACAGCTTGTAGACCTTGCCGTCGACGACCAGCGTGTGGCCGGCATTGTGGCCGCCCTGGAAGCGCACGACAACATCGGCGCGCTCCGACAGCCAGTCTACGATCTTGCCTTTGCCCTCATCGCCCCATTGCGAGCCGACGACCACCACATTGGCCATATTTCTTTTCCCTTGAGACGCCGCACGAGCAGCTTGAAACAATTCGAAACGATAGGCCTCTATCGCATCGGCCCCCAAAATCGGAATCGATTTTCGGAAAAGCACGACGCGAGATTAAAGCCTTCCGACGCGTACTTTGTAGCGTCCAATTGCACGCACGTCGCTCTATAGCGTCAAGACCCGGCGAGCGCGACCACTCTTTGCCGCCCAAAACGCTCCGAGGCACAACAATTTTCGTCTTTGACATCATTTACTTGGGCTGGCGGTCGCAATAGGCCCACACCGACCGTCAAATTCCCTCTGCCTGGCCGGGAGTTCACGATGCATCGAGCCGCCTATCTGTTCCTGCTGTGCACCACCTTGCTGTGGGGCGGCAACTCCGTGGCGGGAAAGCTGGCGGTCGGTCATATCTCGCCGATGACGCTGGTCTTCCTGCGTTGGCTGCTGGCGGTTCTGATCCTGCTGCCGATCGGCTGGGGAACGCTACGCCAAGACTGGCCGGTGGTGCGCAGGCACTGGTTGCTGCTTGGCGGGCTCGGCGCTTGCGGCTTCGCCTTTTTCAATGCGATCTTCTACACGGCGCTCAACTACACGACGGCCATCAACGTCTCGATCGAGCAGGCGGCGATACCGATCGTGATCATCATCGCCAATTTCGTGCTGTTTCGTCTGCGGGTGAACCGGGTGCAGATGGCTGGCGTCGTGCTGACCATCATTGGCGTCGCGGTGACGGCGAGCCATGGCGACCTGCGCCAGCTTCTCAAGCTGGATCTCAACTTTGGCGACGCGATCATGCTGGTCGCCGTGCTTTGCTACTCCTTCTATTCGGTGGGGTTGCGGCTGAAGCCGGTCATCCGCTGGCAGAGCCTGATGCTGGCGCTGTCGGTTGCCGCACTCGTCACATCGCTGCCTTTCTTCCTGTGGGAGATTGCCGCCGGCAAGGTCATCGTCCCCGATGCCCGCGGCTGGGCGGTCGCGTTCTATACCGCCATCGGTGCTTCGGTCATCTCGCAGATCTTCTATATCAGGGGCAACGAGCTGATCGGCGCCAACCGGGCCGGCCTGTTCATCAATCTGGTGCCGATCTTCGGTACGCTGCTATCGGTGCTGATTGTCGGTGAGACATTCCAGCTCTATCAGGCGCTGGCTCTCGCGCTGGTGCTCGGTGGCATCAGCCTCGCCGAATACAGCGGACGGAAGATGGCGGCATCCGCTGCTGAATGAAGTCGCTTGCCGCGACGTTCCGCCGCCCCGCGTGCTGCTGCACACGGGGCGGCCGAATTTCAGGCTATCCCCACATCGAAATGCAGCCGCTTGGCGGAGTCGATCGATTTGTGCGAGCGCACCTGCGCCAACACGTTTTCCGGGAACGGCGCATCGAGATAGAGCAATGCGATGGCATCGCCGCCCGGCCGGTTGCGGCCGAGCTGGAAGTTGGCGATGTTGACGCCGTTCTCGCCGCACACCGTGCCGAGCAGGCCGATGATGCCGGGCGCGTCGGCATTGGTCGTGTAGAGCATGTGCTGGCCGACCTCTGCGTCGAGATTGATGCCCTTGATCTGGATGAAGCGCGGCTTGCCGTCCGAAAAACAGGTGCCGGCGATCGAGCGCGTCCTGTGCTCGGTCTTGACCGTCAGCTTGATATAGCCGTCGAACACGCCCGACTTGTCACGCTTGACCTCGGCGACGATAATGCCGCGCTCCTTCACCATGATCGGCGCCGACACCATGTTGACGTCGGAGACCTGCGGCCGGATCAGCCCGGCAAGGGTGGCACTGATCAGCGCGCGCGTGTTCATCGTCGCGGTCGAGCCGTCGAACAGTATCTCGACCTCCTTGATCGGATCCTCGGTGACCTGTCCGACAAAGGCGCCGAGCACTTCGGCAAGCTTGACGAAAGGTTTCAGCCGCGGCGCCTCTTCAGCGGTGATCGACGGCATGTTGATGGCGTTGGAAACGGCGCCCTTGATCAAATAGTCGGACATCTGCTCGGCGACATGCAGGGCGACATTCTCCTGCGCTTCGGTGGTCGACGCGCCGAGATGCGGCGTCGCCACGACATTCTCCATGCCGAACAGTGCGTTGTTGTCCGCCGGTTCGACCTCGAACACGTCGATGCCGGCGCCGGCCACCTTGCCGCTCTTCAGCGCCGCGATCAGGTCGGCCTCGACGATCAGCCCGCCACGGGCGCAGTTGATGATACGCACGCCGGTCTTCATCTTCGCGATCGCCGCGGCGTCGATGATGTTGCGCGTCTTGTCGGTAAGCGGCGTGTGCAGCGTGATGAAGTCGGCGCGGGCGAACAGCTCGTCGAGCTCGACCTTTTCGACGCCGAGCTCCTCGGCGCGGCTGTCCGACAGGAATGGATCGAAGGCGATGACATGCATCTTCAGGCCGACGCCGCGCGTAGCGACGATCGAACCGATATTGCCGCAGCCGATGATGCCCAGCGTCTTGCCGGTGATCTCGACACCCATGAAGCGGTTCTTTTCCCATTTGCCGGCGTGGGTCGAGGCGTTGGCCTCCGGTATCTGGCGGGCCAGCGCGAAGATCATGGCGACGGCATGCTCGGCGGTGGTGATCGAATTGCCGAAGGGCGTGTTCATCACGATGATGCCCTTGCGGCTCGCCGCCGGGATGTCGACATTGTCGACGCCGATGCCGGCGCGGCCCACGACCTTCAGCCTGGTCGCGGCATTGATCAGCTTCTCCGTGACCTTTGTCGCCGAGCGGATGGCCAGCCCATCATACTGGCCGATCACTTCGAGCAGTTTTTCCTTGTCCTTGCCGAGATCCGGCAAATAGTCGACCTCGATGCCGCGATCCCTGAAGATCTGCACGGCGGTGGTGGAAAGTTTGTCTGAGACGAGAACGCGGGGCATTGGCTTGGTCCTTTGCGATTGGCGTCCCTCCCCCTTGAGGGGAGGGTCGGCGCGAAGCGCCGGGGTGGGGTCGTTGCGGCCGGATGCGGCCAAATCTTTTTCTTTCTGCATGGCGGATCGTTGAGCGGGTGGAGGCGACCCCACCTGGCCCTTCGGGCCACCCTCCCCTCGAGGGGGAGGGAGTCAGGCCGCCGCTTTGAGCGACGCCTTTTGCGCCGCAAAGGCCCAGTCGAGCCAGGGCAGCAGCGCTTCGAGATCGGAGGTCTCGACTGTCGCGCCGCACCAGATGCGCAGGCCGGGCGGTGCATCGCGGTAGGCGCCGATGTCGTAGGCGACGCCTTCCTTGTCGAGCACCGAGACAATTGCCTTGGCGAACGCAGCCTGTCCATCGGCGTCGAGTGCAGCGACTTGCCGGTCGGTGAAGGAAAGGCAGACCGATGTGTTCGAACGCGTCGCCGGGTCTACGGCAAGATGGCCGAGCCAGGAAGATTTTCCGACAAAGCGATCGAGAACGGCGGCATTGGCATCCGCTCTGGTGACCAGCGCGTCAAGGCCGCCGATCGACTTCGCCCAACGCAGCGCGTCGAGATAGTCCTCGACGCACAGCATCGACGGCGTGTTGATGGTCTCGCCCTTGAAGATGCCTTCGATCAGCTTGCCCCCCGAGGTGAGACGGAAGATCTTCGGCAGCGGCCAGGCCGGTTTGTAGCTTTCCAGGCGTTCCACGGCGCGCGGGCTGAGGATCAGCATTCCGTGCGCGCCCTCACCGCCCAGCACCTTCTGCCAGGAGAAGGTGACAACGTCGAGTTTCTGAAAATCGAGCTGTTGCGCAAAGGCCGCCGAAGTAGCGTCGCAGATGGTCAGGCCCTTGCGTGTGGCCGGGATGAAGTCGCCGTTCGGCACGCGCACGCCCGACGTCGTGCCGTTCCAGGTGAAGACCACGTCGCGGTCGAAGTCGATTTTGGTCAGGTCGGGCAGTGCGCCGTAGTCAGCCTCTAACCTGCGCACATCGGCGAGCCTCAGCTGCTTGACCACATCGGTGACCCAGCCGGAGCCGAAGCTCTCCCAGGCCACCATGTCGACGCCGCGCTCGCCGAGCAGCGACCACAGCGCCATTTCGACCGCGCCGGTATCCGAGGCCGGCACGATGCCGATGCGGTAATCCGCCGGAACCTGGAGGATTTCCCGCGTCAGCTCGATCGCTTGTTCGAGCTTGGTCTTGCCGATCTTGGCACGGTGCGAGCGCCCGAGCGCGGCATTTTTGAGCGCCTCGACCGACCAGCCGGGGCGTTTTGCACAGGGACCTGAGGAAAAATTGGGATTTGCCGGACGGAATCCGGGCTTGGTATGCGTGGACATCGTGGTCTATCCTTCCAGATAGTGGCCCCTCGTTGGGGAGGGGTGGCCCACGGATGGCGATATGCGTTCAGGCTTTCGGCGTCAAGGGGAAAGTTTTTGTCGCTGCCGGGATATTGCCGAGGGCGAAACGCAAACGGCGGGCCTGCGACCCGCCATTGTCAACGCCTCGGCTTCGATCGAGCCTACCAGAGATCGTAGCGTAGTCCGACTTTGACTTGATGATTGTTGATCCCTTTGCGGATCGGAAAAGAAGTCAGACTCTCGGCAGTCACATATTCGGCGTCTGGCGCGGAAAAATACTGATAGCCCAGATCGACTGAGACGTTCTTGGACACTTGGTAGGCAAGGCCGGCATTCAGCGTGTAGGCGAAGGAGTATTGGGTCTTGTTGTCACGCAGGACGAAATCGTCGGTGGGGTCGGCGTTGTCGGTGAAGTAGCTCGCCGAGAGGCGACGCTTGCTCTGCAGGATACCGACACCAGCGCCGAGATAAGGTGTGATTCCGACATAGGTCCCAAGATCGACATAGCCATTGAGTATGCCTGAGAAGGCATAGTTCTTCAGGGTCGCCGATGCCACGGTCGTTCCGTCGTTATAGCCGACGTCGATCTTGTTGCCGGGAAGATAGCCGACATTGAGATCGGCGCGCAAATAGTCGTTGAAATGGTAGCCGAAGCCGATGCTGGCGAAGATGGGATCTTCCTTTTCGTCGAAGCTCGCGGGTGTAAAGGCGAAATGCTCATCCTTGAAGCTCTTCTGCACCAGATAGGAGACATCGCCACGCAGATACCATCCCGAGCCAACCTCGACCGGTACATAGTCGGGCGCCTGGTCGACATAGACCGGCGGTTCGTAATCGGCGCCAAGCGCCGGCGTCAGCGGCACCAGGACGACTGCTGCAAGCGCCAGTGCTACAGGCGATTTGAATGTCATGGTCCTCGGCTCCCGAACTTGGCGCATTCGCGATCGCGCGCCGTTTCAGACAGCATTGTTAACCATAGTGGTTAAGTGCGGGTTAAGGATAACAAGGCGTTAGCAATTGATTTGATCCGCCTTCGCTCCTCGAGCCGGACGGTGTTACAGAGCGCCGCAGCATGTTTAGGCAGCCAAACGAAACCGCCCGGCATCAGCCGGGCGGTCAACGAATTCCTCGATTTCGAAGCGACTACTTGGTGTAGACGGGCTCGGGTTCCGGAACATAAGGTTCCGGTTCAACGCAGTCCGATCTGCCGAACTGGTAGCGCAGGCCGCCGCGCACCTCATGAACATTGATGCCATTGTCATAGCCGGGGCCGACGCCGCTGCCGAAGTCGAACATCTTCCCACCGTTTATATGGCTGTAGCGGTAGCCGACGTCGAGTTTGACGCGATCGGTCAAACAGTAGGATGCGCCAACCATGGCAGCATAGGCAAAACGCCAGCCCTTGCCGCCGCGGTGGAAGAATTCACCGTCTTCATCGCTGTTGTGGAGTGTATCCCACTTAACCCAGGCGCCGCCGATGCCGGCGCCGACATAGGGCGTGATACCGTGCCATGTGCCGATATCGACATAGGCGTTGGCGAGCAGCAGCAGCGCGGTATAGGACGAGGTGTCGACCGAAGTACACGGATCTCCATCAAGGCAGATGCCGCTGGTCGAGCCGCGGAAGGTGGATTTGCTCATCCAGTCCGCGGTCAAGTCGGTGCGGAAGTGCCGGTCGATTTGATAGCCAACGCCGGCACCGGCCGAGAAAGCACTCTTCAGCTTGCCGCTGTCAAAAGTGCCGGTTCCGGGAGGCGGTCCGTAGGTGATATAGTCGGCGCCGCGAAACTTCGACCAGTGATAGTCGATGTCGCCACGGATATACCAGCCGCCAAAGTCGGCCGGCTGCTCGTAGGCGATCGGTGGCGGCGCCTCCTCGACGACGGGCGGCTCGACGAAATCGGCGGCGAATGCCGGCCCGGCGCCGGCAAACAGCGCGGCCAGGAGAGCCATTCTTGCTGTGTTGAACATGCTTTATCACCCCTGAGAACCCTCGAACGGCGAACGCGCCCGAAATGTGATTGACCTCAGTTGTGGATAATGAATCGGAAAGGTTAAAAGGCGTTTAACCGTATTGATTAACCACGAATCACTAAAAGTGGAGCAATCTGGCGGCCGTTGCTGCAGGCGGAGCTGGCCGCGACTCAATAAAATGCCCGCCGGCAAGGCGGGCTTTTGAACCGATGTTGGAGGGAGATCAGGCGGCGCTGCGCGTTTCCGAAATGACCTCGACGATGTCGTTGACCACGGACTCGACAAGCTGCGGGTCGTCGCCCTCCGCCATGACGCGGATGAGCGGCTCCGTGCCGGATGGCCGGATGACCAGGCGCCCGGCCTTGCCGAGGCGATTGCGCGCATCTTCGATCGCCGCCTTGACCGGCGCCTCCTCCAGCGGCTTGCCGCCGGAAATATGCACATTCTTCAAAAGCTGCGGCACCGGCTCGAATTTCTTCGACAGTTCGCTGACCGGCCGGTTATGGCGCTTGATGCAGGCGAGCACCTGGAGCGCCGAGACGAGCCCGTCGCCGGTAGTCGAGAAATCGGACAGCACGATGTGGCCCGACTGTTCGCCGCCGACATTGAGCCCATGGGCACGCATGTGCTCGACGACATAGCGGTCACCGACCTTGGTGCGATGCAACTGCAGGTTCATGTCGCCGAGGAAGCGTTCGAGGCCGAGATTGGACATCACCGTCGAGACGACGCCGCCGCCGGCCAGCCGTCCGCTCTGGTGCCAGGATTCGGCGATCAGTGCCATGATCTGGTCGCCATCGACGATCGCGCCGTTTTCATCGACGATAACGACGCGGTCGGCATCGCCGTCGAGCGCAATGCCGATATCGGCGCGCACCTCGTGCACCTTCTTTTGCAGGCCGGCCGGATGAGTCGAGCCGCATTCCTTGTTGATGTTGAAGCCGTTGGGCTCGACATTGATGGCAACGACCTCGGCGCCGAGTTCCCACAGCGCGTCGGGCGCCACCTTGTAGGCGGCGCCATTGGCGCAATCGACGACGATGCGCAGGCCCGACAGCGACATCGAGCGCGGCAGCGTGCGCTTGGCGAATTCGATATAGCGGTCATGCACGCCGTCGACGCGTTTGGCGCGGCCGAGCCCATCGGAATCGGCGAGCGCCAGTTCGATATCCTTGTCGAGCATCCCCTCGATACGCTCCTCGATCTCATCGGACAGCTTGTAGCCGTCGGGACCGAACAGCTTGATGCCGTTGTCGTAATAGGGGTTGTGCGAGGCAGAGATCATCACGCCGATATCGGCGCGCAGCGAGCGCACCAGCATGGCAACAGCCGGCGTCGGAATCGGGCCGAGCAGGAAGACATCCATGCCGGCGGCGCACAGGCCGGATACCATCGCGTTCTCGATCATGTAGCCGGAAAGCCTGGTATCCTTGCCGAGCACGACGCGGTGGCGGTGGCTGCCGCGCTGGAACGAGAGGCCGGCGGCCATGCCGACCCGCATGGCGACCTCCGCCGTCATTGGAAACTTGTTGGCTCGCCCACGAATGCCGTCCGTACCGAAATAATGTCCTGCCATGTTCGCCAGCTTCCCGATGGTTCTTTCCGAGCATCTCATGCCATAAAATGGCCCAAGCCCCGTCATCACATTGTATGATTATGGACGACCAATCCTTAGAAAATTATCGTTTTGTGTGTTTTGCGTCACGCTAGTGTGTTGATTTTCAAGTTCCGAGCCCTTGTTGCGGCAGCAACATCAGAAACGTCAACTCAAACCTCATCTGGATCCTTTGGTCTGTGGCAGTGTGGCCTTGAACCCGAATCCGCATCGTGCTGCTCCAGACAGTGGTAGGCTCAGGTCCGCCGCACCCGCCGATTTGACTGGCTGTCATGCGACGCATTGTCCTCGCTGGGAACCAGCCATATGCGCGCTCTCCGTGCAATAAACCCGGACGAACTTGGCCGGGAGACAGTCCCGGCAACGAATTCATCACCTTAAAGAAAAGAATGCACTTCTAAATTTGTCTCTACGCTACTTAGCATCTGGCGCAACCAGCCGTTGAGCGCTATTGCTGCACTGGGACATATCATGAACCGCCGTAGGGAGAAAACGCATGCTCATCCACCGACTTGCCACTTTGACGGGTCTTGCCGTCGCGACCTTATTCCTGGCGGCGCCTGCCAACGCGCTGACCATGGCCGAGTGCAGCACCAAGTATAACGCGGCTAAGGATGCGGGAACGCTTGGCGGGCAGAACTGGAACCAGTTCCGCAAGGCCCAATGCGGCACCGATGCCACCGCCGCTACAACCGAACCCGCGCCAGCCAAAGCCACGGCCAAGGCCGCCGACACGACCAAGGCAGCCGCCGCCGACGATGCGGCGCCGGGCCTGACGGCGAAGGAATGCAGCACCAAATACCAGGCCGCCAAGGCTGCCGGCACGCTGAACGGCATGAAGTGGAACGATTTCCGCAAGACCCAGTGCGCCGCCGGCGCGACGGCAGCCGCACAACCCGCCGCCACGACCAAAGCAGCGGCGGCCAGCAGCGATGACGCGGCGCCTGGGCTGACGGCCAAGGAGTGCAGCACCAAATACCAGGCCGCCAAGGCTGCCGGCACGCTCAACGGCATGAAATGGAACGACTTCCGCAAGAGTGAATGCGCCGCCGGCGGAACTGCAGCCGCACAGCCTGCCGCGGCACCTGCCAAGGCGACGACAGCCGCCGCGACCGATACCGGCAAAGGCCTCAGCATGGCGGATTGCAGCGCCAAATATCAGGCTGCCAAGGCCGGCAACACGCTGAATGGCATGAAGTGGAACGACTTCCGCAAGAGCCAATGCGGCGCCGGCGCAGCCGACGACGACACCCTGCCGGCTCCCGACGCCAAGTACACCGGCGATCCGCAACCGCCGACCATCACCGCCCCCCAGGGCGTGAAATTCCCGACGACGATCTCCAAGAAGTATGCAACCGAGACCCCGGCCAAGGGCCGCATGCACACCTGCCTCGACCTCTACTACGCCAACAAGGACGCCAACACGCTGGGCGGCCTCAGGTGGATCCAGAAGGGCGGCGGCTTCTACAGCCTCTGCAACGCCAAGCTGAAGAGCTGACCGGCGCCACCATCCGACGACATGAGCCCGCGAGCCCCAAGGTTCGCGGGCTTTTTTGTTGCTGCCGAACAAGTGAGAGGGCCTTCCGAGGTCGAACCAACAGTCAGATCGCGTTTCTTCGCTCTGTCCGGCCGACATCGATCTCGGCACCACCGGAACTTTCACAGCCAGAAGCAGAAAACCCGCCTCAGCGGGCGGGTCGTCAGCGCCAATTGGCACTATACCCAAATTAATAGCATAGCTGCCGGCACAAAGCAAGAACAAAATGTGGCGCCGCCGGCAAAAAAATGCGAGCTTCATTCTCCGGCGCGCTTTGTCGATCTTCCCGAAATCGTCAACGAGGACGATAGAAGGCCCCATTCCTTCGCGCCCCTCTCTGTCCTGCCGGACATCTCCCCCACGAGGGGGAGATTGGCCGTCATCGTCACTTTCGCCAATTTCCAGCGATGCAGGAAGGGTCGCATTCCCCAAGAGAAAACGCCGCGGTTAGAGCCGCGGCGTTTCGAAGTCGATCTGTCCTGGGCCGGAGCCTAGCTTGATGGCTGGGGTTCCATGCCGCCTTCGGGCTCGGGGCCTTTCTTGCGGCGGCCGGACTTCGGCACGGCCGAGCCGCGGCTCGGCGGCGTATCGTCGCCAAGGTCGCGCGCGGGCTTATTGCCGGCGATCAGCTGCTTGATCTCCTCGCCGGACAGCGTCTCGTATTCGAGAAGGCCCTGCGCCAGCGCGATCCATTCCTTCTTTTTCTTGGTCAGGATGGACCTTGCCGTCGAATAGGCCTCGTCGATCAGCCGGCGCACTTCGGCGTCGATGATCTGCGCCGTCTCTTCCGAGATGTTCTGCGTGCGCGCCACCGAATGGCCGAGGAACACCTCCTCCTGGTTGTCGCCATAGGCGACATGGCCGAGCTTGTCCGAGAAGCCCCAGCGCGTCACCATGGCACGCGCCAGCTTGGTCGCCTGCTCGATATCGGAGGAGGCGCCGGAGGTGATGTTCTCCTTGCCGAATTTGAACTCCTCGGCGACACGGCCGCCCATCATGATGGCGAGGCGCGAGATCATGTATTTGTAGCTCATCGAATAGCGGTCGCCTTCCGGCAGTTGCATGACCATGCCGAGTGCCCGGCCGCGCGGGATGATGGTCGCCTTGTGCAGCGGATCGGCCGACGGCACGTTGAGCGCTAGGATGGCATGACCGGCCTCGTGATAGGCGGTCAGCTCCTTCTCGGCCTGTGTCATCGCCGACGAGCGGCGCTCGGCGCCCATCATGATCTTGTCCTTGGCGTCCTCGAATTCGGCCATGGTGACGAGGCGCTTGTTGCGCCGCGCCGCCATCAGGGCGGATTCGTTGACCAGGTTCATCAGGTCGGCGCCGGAAAAGCCCGGCGTGCCGCGCGCGATCACCTTGAGGTCGACATTGGGCGCCAGCGGCACGTTGCGCACATGCACTTTCAGGATCTTCTCGCGGCCGACGATGTCGGGGTTCGGCACCACCACCTGGCGGTCGAAGCGGCCCGGCCTCAGCAGCGCCGGATCGAGCACGTCCGGCCGATTGGTGGCGGCGATCAGGATGATGCTTTCGTTGGATTCGAAGCCATCCATCTCGACCAGCAGCTGGTTCAGCGTCTGCTCGCGTTCATCATTGCCGCCGCCGAGGCCGGCGCCGCGATGGCGGCCGACCGCGTCGATTTCGTCGATGAAGATGATGCAAGGCGCGTTCTTCTTGGCCTGGTCGAACATGTCGCGGACGCGGCTTGCGCCGACGCCGACGAACATCTCGACGAAGTCCGAGCCCGAAATGGTGAAGAACGGCACGTTGGCTTCACCCGCGACCGAGCGGGCGAGCAGCGTCTTGCCGGTTCCGGGAGGACCGACGAGCAGCACGCCGCGCGGGATCTTGCCGCCGAGCCGCTGGAATTTCTGCGGGTCGCGCAGGAATTCGACGATCTCTTCCAGATCTTCCTTGGCTTCGTCGACGCCGGCGACGTCCTGGAAGGTGACGCGGCCATGTGCTTCGGTCAAAAGCTTGGCCTTCGACTTGCCGAAGCCCATGGCGCGGCCGGAACCGGACTGCATCTGGCGCATGAAGAATATCCAGACGCCGAGGATGAGGATCATCGGCAGCCAGGAGATCAGGGTGCCGAACAGCGAATTGGAGCCGTCGGATTCAGGACGCGCATTGATGGTGACGTTCTTGTCCTGCAGCCGCGAAACCAGCGACGGATCCCCAGGCGAATAGGTCTGGAAGCCGTTGGAACTGTCAGTGTAGTTGCCGGAGATACGGGCGCCGGCGATGGTCACCGACTTGATCCGTCCCGCCGCGACTTCCTGCAGGAACTGCGAATAGGGAACATCGCTCGAGGCTCCACGCGTCTGCGGCGTCTGGAAAAGATTGAAGAGAGCGATGAGCAGGACCGCTATGATCGCCCAGAGCGCGAGGTTGCGATAATTCGGATTCATCAATTGTCCCGTTGGCGCCGCTGGGCGGACACGCGTCGTGAGAGGAAACTTGGCCCTAACATAGGGAGAGCGTTCCCCCTTGCCAAGCATAACAGCAGGTCTCGGTTAAGCATTCGCCCGTGGTAGGCCGGCACTGTGGCCACCGAATGGCGAGGCTGGAACCGGCGCCGCGCCAAGCAAGGCGGCGACGGCATCGGCCGGCGCCAGATCGAAGGACGGCAGGAAACGGGCGAAGGGCGCGACTGCCGGATATGCGGCGACAGCCGCCGGCATCGGGCCTTCCCCGAGCAAACCAAGGCATTCGCCGTCCCGCCAGAGCGCCGGCTCGGCGGCCAAGGCGGCACGTACAAGGCTTGCCGGCGTGCCATGCCCTTCAATTGCCCGCTTTGCGGCAAGAGCCGCCCCGAGCGGTGCTACCAACAGCGGCGCGATCAACAATGCACCTGAACTGTCGCCCAATGTGATCCGTCTGCGGCAGTCCCAAAGCGCATTGCCGGAAACCGCAACAGCGGGCGGCAGATCCCGCAATTCGCGGTGCAGAAAGATGCCCGTACGCCGGGCATCGATCACGGTCCGCGACAATGTGGCACAAAGCGGCCCGGTGCGGAACCGGCCGAAAAGGGCTTCGCTGCGGGCCTGGTCGGGAAGGAAGGCGGTGCCGCCGGTCGCCGCCAGCAGGATGCGCAGCGCATAAATGGCCGCCCGGCTGTCGGCGGCCGTCGCAAAATCCTGATCGAGGCGGACGAGGCCGGCGGCCGGCCTGGAGGCCAAGCTGCGGATCAGCATGGCCGCGCGATGTCCCAGCTGCTCACGCTCGACCGCCGCCTTTCTGGCCAGCGCTATCGCTTCAGCCACGCGAGGCGCACCATCGCCTTCGGCAAGTGCTGCGCGGACGCGCGGCCGCTCGAAAGCGGTATCGGCATTGGTCGGATCATCGATCCAGGCAACCTGTTCACGCCGCAGGAATTCGCGCAGCTCAGCACGCCGCACGCGGAGCAGCGGCCGCACGATCCAGTGCCGCCACTCGTAGAGGGTTGCCGGCGCCATGCCGGCAAGGCCCCGCGCTTCGTCGCGCGGCCTCTCCTCACCTGGCCCGTCGTCACGTGCTTGCCGCATCAGCACGGTCTCGGCCTGGTCGTCGGCGGTGTGGCCGGTCAGGATCAGGCCGATGCCTGCCGCTTCGGCGGCCTCGGCGAGCAGCCGGTAGCGCGCCTCGCGCGCGGCGGCGGGCAGACCGGTCGAAGGTTTGTGCCCCGACCAGGCGAAGATGCGATGGGCAATGCCGCGCGCCGCGCAGAGCCTGGCCACGGCTTGCGCTTCCGCTGCCGCTTGCGGCCGCAATTGATGATCGATCGTTACCGCCAGCAATTTCGTTGCCGGGGCGTTACGATCGAGATGGGCTTTGAGGAGGAGGAGAAGGGCGGTCGAGTCGCTGCCGCCGGACACGGCCGCAACAGCGCCGTTGGAAAAGTCAATCCGCGAAAAATCCGAAAGGTCAGGCTCGCTGTCGAGCGTCATGCATGTCGCCCAAGCGTGGGCCCGGTTTTGAGGCAACGACACGCAACGGAAAAACTAGCACGCCGCGAGTGCCCTTTCCTGCTTGACCCGCTCCTTGAGCGCGCCGGAAATATCGGGGTAGCGCTTGCCGATCTCGCTGAAAGTGGCACAGGCCACGTCGCGCTGCTTCAGCCCGACCAGTGAAACGCCGAGCTTCAGCAGCATGTCGGGCGCCTTCTTGGCCTTGGGATAGTCCTTGCTGGCTGCGAGGAAAATCTCGGCCGCATCGCGGTATTTCTGCTGGCCGAGCAGCGATTCACCGAGCCAGTAATGCGCGTCCGCCGCCTTGGCGTCCCGGGGAAAACGGGCGATATGGTCGCGGAAGCCCTGTTCGGCGGTGCTGTAGTCGCCCGACAGGATGAACTGGTAAGAGTTGCGGTAAAGCTCCTCCGGATCGTTGGTCGACGGGAGTGCCGCAACCACCGTATCATCGGATTTACCGGCCTTGTTGCCGGCTGCGCTGGCGCCGTTGGCTGGGGCCGTATTCTGCTGCGGCGCATTCGCTTGGGCATTGCCGTCGGCTTCGACGACATTGCCGTTTTTGTCGACGGTGATGGTGCCGAACGTCTTGGGCGGCGCGCCGGGGATCAGCTTGCCGGGATCGCCGTTGGGCGATTCGACGATGACGTCCTCGACGCTCTTGTCGCCGTCTGCGGCCTTGCCCGCATCGGCCGGAGCCGGCGTCCCCGGCGCCTCCGCCACGTTACTGTCGCCGTTGGGGCTGTCGCTGCTAGGCGCCGCCTCGGACTTCTTCTGCTCGGCCGGCTGCTGCGCGCCTTGCGGACCGCCTTCCAACTGCTGGAAGCGGAATTCGTTGTCTTCCTGCTGCTTGCGGATCTGCTCCTGCATCTGCAGGACCTGGAAATTGAGTTCCTCGATCTTGCCATTCATCTGCCGGAGCTGTTCCTCCAGCGCCGGAGTGCCGGTGCCATCCTGTTGCGCGAATTGAACCTGATCCGGCTTTTTCTTTTCGCCGAAAATGCCGGGCAGTTTGATCGTCGGCAGGTGGAAGGAAAAACCGCTTTCCGATGACGGCCCGGTGCCGTTTGCCCCGTCAGCAAGTGCCGCGATACTTGATACGAGCAGCAGCGCAAGCGTGCCGCTCAAGACCGATCTGAAATGCATGTGCCTCTCGCCGTGAAACCATTGTTGCGCGCCTCTCATTCGAAGTAGACCAGTCAACTGGGGACTAGCCAGACGCTCTCGGCTCTTAACAGGACGTGAGACTTCGGCCAAATTTTGTTTGGAGCGAGCAGATATGAAAAAGGCGGCCTTTTGGCCGCCTTTCACACCAAGTGTTGCATTTATGCCGATCAAGAACCGGCGCCGCCCAGCGTGGTTACGGCGCGGCGGTTCTGCGACCAGCAGGAGATGTCGTCGCAAACCGCGACCGGACGCTCCTTGCCGTAGGAAATGGTCTTCAGGCGCTGCGCCGAAACACCCTTGGCGACCAGGAAGTCGCGTGTGGCGGCAGCACGGCGGGCGCCGAGCGCCAGATTGTATTCGCGCGTCCCGCGCTCGTCGGCATGGCCTTCGATGACGATGGCATACTGCTTGTACTGGTTCAGCCACTGCGCCTGGCGCGACAGCGTCGTCTGCGCATCGGCGCGGATCGAGGACGAATCGGTATCGAAGAAGATGCGGTCGCCGATATTGACGGTAAAGTCCTGGGCCGACCCTGGCGTTGCCGCGCCGGCGCCGTTGAGGCCAAGATCGGCGGCGCTGTTCGGCGTCTTCTTCGAGGCGCAACCGGTGATCGCGAGCATAGCGACCAGCGCGATCATGACCGGGTTTGTGGTAAGTGCTGCGATACGGCCCATGCCGCCTCTCCTTCGCAATTCGAGTGATTTCATTGATCGTCCAGTAACCACGTTTGGGTTAACCGACGCTCAAGAAACACGGTTAAAATTTGGTTTTCGGCTGCCGTCCGCAACCGTTCTGCCGAGGGGCGACAATGAGCGCGGACCGTAGGCGGAAATGCGGCCAAAACATGAAAAAGAGGGAATTGAGGAACTGAAGAACTGAGGAATTGAAGAAAAGGAATTACGTCAGCTTCTCTCTGAGGCTCACGAGCATCCCATGGATTTGGGCATAAGATTGCCGCCAGGCGTCGAGTTGGGACTGCGTGATGTATTCAAGATCGAACGCGTAACATATCCACGTCTCCACTTCGCTGCATGACCCCACCGCCATCGAAACGAAGCGAGCGAATTCGGCTTTGGAATGGCTCTGCTTGGCAAATCCCTCAGCTAAATTGGCGCAGATTGCCTTACTCGAGCGACGCAATTGATCGGCTAGCGCGTATTGCTCAATTTTCGGAAAAGCAAGCGTGGCTCTATGCACCTCAAGAGAAACCGCGTAGGCGCGTTTGTAGACCTCCAGGTCCCTCGCGCGCTCAACGTAGCGCCCCGGCTTCTCCATCTCCTCAGTTCTTCAGTTCTTCAATTCCTCAGTTCTTCTTCCATCACTCCAGCAGCGGCGACCAGGCCGGATCCGAGGCGAAGTTCGCCGTCGGGATCGACTGTTCGTTGCGGCCGGTGAGATCGACCGAAACAAGTTTTGGTCCGCCATTGGAATCGCGGAAGAACATCAGCACCCGGCCGTTGGGCGCCCAGGTCGGCCCTTCCTGCTGAAAGCCGGTGGACAGGATGCGCTCACCCGAACCGTCGGTGCGCATGACGCCGATCTGGAATTCGCCGCCGGTCTGCTTGGTGAAGGCGATGAGATCGCCGCGCGGCGACCACACCGGCGTCGAATAGACGCCGTCGCCAAACGAGATGCGGGTCTGGCCCGAGCCGTCGGCGCCCATCACATAGATCTGCGCGCGGCCGCCGCGATCCGAGGTGAACACCACCTTGCTGCCGTCAGGCGAATAGGAGGGTGAGGTATCAATGGCGGTCGAGTTGGTGAGCCTGGTCGTCGAGCGGCTTCTCAGATCCATGGCGAAGATGTTGGAATTGCCGTCATCGCGCAGCAGGCTCATGATTACCTTCTGGCCGTCCGGCGAAAAGCGCGGCGCAAACGTCATGCCGGGGAAATTGCCGACCAGCTCGCGCTGCCCCGTCTCGATCTGCAGCAGGTACACCCGCGGCTGGCCGCTTTCATAGGACATGTAGGTGATTTCCTGCCGGTTCGGCGAAAAGCGCGGCGTCAGCACGATCGATTTACCGTTCGAGAGATAGCGGACGTTGGCGCCGTCCTGGTCCATGATGGCAAGCCGCTTCTTGCGCGCATTCTTGGCACCGGATTCGTCGATGAAGACGACGCGCGTGTCGAAATAGCCCTTCTCGCCGGTCAGCCGCTCGTAGATCGCGTCGGCGATGATATGGGCGACGCGCCTGGTATTGGCGTCGTTGGCGAAGAACTGCTCGCCCGACATCTGCTGGCCGGCAAACGTGTCCCACAACCGGTACTGGGCGCGAATGCGGCCGTCAGCCTCCTTGCCGACACTGCCGGTGACCAGCGCCTGCGCATTGATCACCTTCCAGTCTTCGAAGCGCGGCGTGGCATCCGGGTTCGAGATCTTTTCAATGAAAGCGCTTTTGTCGATCGGCGCGAACAGGCCGGAGCGTTTCAGGTCGGCACTGACGATGCCGGAAATCTCGGCGCCGAGCGCATCGCCGCCCTGGAAGTCCGTGATGGCGATCGGCAACGGCTCGACATTGCCCTTATTGACGTTGAGCTCAACGAGCGCCCGCGCCGGCAGGGTGACAGCAACAGTCATACCCAGCGCCATCGCTGCGATCGTCAGGAGCGGCTTGAGGATGGATTTCATGTCTTCTCGCTTCTCTTCGCTGATTCTGTGGGAGCCGGGCCTAAAGACCGAGCATCTCCCTGGGGTCAAAAGTGACCCGAACGTCGGACCAGATGTCTTGCTTGCCCGCCGGAACCTGCAAGCCGGCCACATCGCATTTCTGAACCGCGCGCACTGCACTTTCGTCAAACGGGCGGTTTCCGCTCGACTTTTCAACGCTCGGCCGGCCATCCAGCTTGCCGGAGGCGTCCAGATTAAACCGGACCACGACGACGAAATTCTCCGAACCCTCGAGCCCTGCCGGAAGCGTCCAGCAACCACCAAGCTGGGCCTCCAATGCCCCCTGCTCCGATTTCGAAAGCCTCTGGCCCTGGTCCTTCTCGCCGCCGAGCGATGCCTGCTGGGTCGAGCGCTTGGCGCCGCCGCCGGACGGCTTCCGCTTGTCGAGCAGCGCCGAAATCTCGTCGGCATTGAATTGCTTGTCGTCCGATTTCGGCCTGGACGAGGCTTCCTTGACCGGCTTGTCGGTGTCCTTGCGCTCCGGCGCCTTCGCGCTTTCAGCCTGGGCCGGCTGCGGCTTTGGCCGAGCCTCGGGCGCCGGCGCCGAGTCCGGAAGCTGCGCCTCCTCGGTCGGCGGTTGCTTGGCAATCGCCTCGGCGACGGCATCCGGCTTGACCTCGGGCTGCGGATCGATCGCGGCAGTCTTGTCCTGCGGCGGCGTGGGCGTCGGCTCCTTGGCCGGCGTCGGCTTGGGCTCGGTCTGCTTGACAGGTTCGGGCTTGACCTCTTCCTTCGGCTGCGGCACCGGCGCCACCTCCGTAGCGGGAATAGGCTTCGGCTTTTCCTTCGGCTTCGGCACGTCCTCAGGCTTGGGCTTTTCGACCGGCGTCGGCGCGGGTGGCGGAGCCGCCGTCATGTCGACCGGCTGGGGCTTGGGCTCAGGTGTCGGCGGCTTGTCGGTATCGACGCTGTTATCGCCGACTTTCTGGGCATCGGGAACGACGTCGGGACGCTGTGTCGGCAGCGGCGCCGGCTTGTCATGCATCACAGACTTCTTGTCGCCTTGCAGGACCTGTGCCGTCGCTTCCATCGGCACGATCTCGACCGACACCGATTCCGCATCGGACGCAGGCATCGCGGGCGGCGCCGACAGCGTGAACAGCCCGAAGGCAATCGCCACCGTATGCAAGATCACCGATGTGGTGAGGCCGGTCCTCATCTTGCGTCTACTGATCCTGTTCCTGCAGTGAAACCAGGCCGATATTCTTGTAGCCAGCAGCCGAGACGCGGGCCATCACCTTCATGGCAGTGCCATAGTCGGTGGACTTGTCACCCCTGATGAAAATGCGCTCGTCATAGCCGGTCTTCGAGATCGACTGCAGCTTTGCCACCAGCTCCTCGATCGGGATCTCGGTTTCCTGGAGGTAGATCTGACCGGCCGAGTTGATGGACACGGTTATAGGCTGCGTATCGGCGTTCATCGCTTTGGCCTGCGTGTCCGGCAGGTCGACCGGCACGCCGACCGTCAGCAACGGTGCCGCGACCATGAAGATGATCAGCAGCACCAGCATCACGTCGACCATCGGCGTGACGTTGATCTCCGAGATCAACGCGTGGTGGCGGCCGCGCCGCCTGTGGCCGCGCCCGCCGCGTCCTCCGCCACCTGCGCTTACGGACATTCCCATGATCGTTCCTCAGGCCTTCTGCGCCACTTTTTCATCGATTTGGCGCGAGAGTATGGCGGAGAACTCATCCGCGAACCCTTCCATGCGCACCGCGATCTTGCTCGCGTCGGACGACAGCTTGTTATAGGCGATGACGGCCGGGATGGCGGCTAGCAGGCCGATCGCGGTCGCCAGCAGCGCTTCGGCGATGCCTGGCGCGACCACCGACAGGCTGGTGTTCTTCGAGGCGGCGATCGCCTGGAACGAGGTCATGATGCCGATCACCGTGCCGAACAGGCCGATGAAGGGCGCCGCCGAGCCGGTGGTGGCGAGGAAGCCGAGCCGCCCTTCCAGCTTTTCCATCTCGCGGGTCAGCGCCAGATCCATCGCTTTGTCGATGCGGGTCTGCAGGCCGAGTGGCGATTTCGCGCCTTTCTCGAAGCTCTTCTTCCATTCGCGCATGGCGGCGACGAAGATCGCGCTCATGCCGGTCGTCTTGCGGTCGGCGAGCGTGCGGTAAAGCTCTTCCAGCGACTGCCCCGACCAGAACACCTGTTCGAAGCGGTTGAGCGCCAGCCGCATGCGGGCATAGGCGACGAGCTTGTCGACGATGATCGCCCAGGTCCAGATCGAGGCACCAAGCAGCCCGATCATGACCAGCTTGACCACCCAACCGGCCTGCATGAACAAGGCCCAAATCGATAAATGCGCGCCCGGTTCGGCGAGAGCGATGTTTTCCATGTTACGTCCTTAAAGATTTTCCGGGCGTGGCTGGCGGCTGGCCCATGGGCATCCCTTGTGGTCCGTTCGCGTTAGGCTTGCGGAATAACCCCAAATGCACCGTTGGCGGCCTTTTCGGGGCAAATATTGGTGAAAGGAAGGCGCTTGGATTCTCCCAATCTTAACCAATCCCTTCATGGACCGTTATGGTTAAGGATGGGTTAGGACGTACAGCGCGGCGCATTGCCGCGCCCTGATAGACCGCCTCGCGATTCTGGCCTGGACCGGGAGCTCTGGGATCGTCCGCCTCTGAACCTTTATTTGCGCGTTCTGGGCATGAAGGCTGCGATCCAGTCCTTGGGAAAGCGCCGCGGCCGCCCGTTCTCGCCGACGATCGCCGCTTCGACACGCGCCTCGACCAGCACTTCGCTGCCGCGCTTCAATTGCTGCGCCATGACGATGCGGGCGCCGGAAATCTCGTCGGTGCGCGTATCGATGGTCAGGATGTCATCCATGCGGGCCGAACCGCGGAAATCGATCTCCATGCGCCGCACCACCCAGACTATTTTCTCGCCATGCTTGCCGTCGGCAAGCTCGGTGTGGTGGACGCCGGCCAGCCGCAGATAGTCGGACCGGCCGCGCTCGAAGAATTCGAGATAGCGCGCGTGGTAGACGACGCCGGAAAAATCGGTGTCTGCATAATAGACCCGCGCCATCAGTCGATGGCCGAATTCCGTCAGCGCGCCGGAAAGTCCGGCGGACAATGCCGATTCACCGTGATCGTCCATTGCGCTGTCCTTTTGGCCCGACAGGCCCTGTTTCAAGCAACACCTGTTTTGCGCATAGACCGGCGATGATCAAGACCTGGAGGGCTGGGCCGGGGAACTGCCAGCACCGAAGCCATAAGCAGCGGAACTTAGGGTTCTTCCTGGAACAAGCTGATCTGCTGCTGCGCCAGGTCCTTTGGCGCGTCGAGGCCGAGATGCCGCCAGGCATTGGCCGCCAGCACGCGGCCGCGCGGGGTACGCATGATGAAGCCTTGCTGGATCAGAAAGGGTTCGATGATGTCCTGGATGGCATCGCGTGGCTCGGAAAGCCCGGCAGCGATTGTCTCGATGCCGACCGGCCCGCCGCCGAAATTCCGGGCGATCATCGACAGATAACGGCGGTCGAGCGCGTCGAGGCCGAGCCCGTCGACCTCCAGCCGCGTCAGCGCCTCGTCGGCGACCTTGCGGTCGACATGACCGTCGCCGGCAACGCTGGCGAAGTCGCGCACCCGGCGCAACAGCCGGCCGGCGATGCGCGGCGTGCCGCGCGCCCGCCGGGCGATCTCCAAAGCACCGTCGTCGCCGAGCGGCATGGCAAGGATGCGGGCGCCGCGCCGCACGATCTGCTCGAGTTCCTCGACCGAGTAGAAATTGAGCCGCACCGGAATGCCGAAGCGGTCGCGCAGCGGGTTGGTCAACAGGCCGAGCCGGGTGGTGGCGGCGACGAGCGTGAAGCGGGCCAGGTCGATCTTGACCGAGCGCGCCGCCGGCCCCTCGCCGATGATCAGGTCGAGCTGGAAATCCTCCATCGCCGGATAGAGGATTTCCTCGACCGCCGGGTTGAGCCGGTGGATCTCGTCGATGAACAGCACGTCGCGGTCTTCGAGGTTGGTGAGCAGCGCCGCGAGATCGCCGGCCTTGGCGATGACCGGACCCGAGGTCGAGCGGAAATTGACGCCAAGCTCGCGCGCCATGATCTGCGCCAGCGTCGTCTTGCCGAGGCCGGGCGGGCCGACGAACAGCACATGGTCGAGCGCTTCGCTGCGGCCCTTGGCGGCCTCGATGAAGACTTTGAGATTGGCCCGCACCGCCGCCTGGCCGACGAAGTCGCCGAGCGTCTGCGGCCGCAAGGTCTGCTCGGCGTCCTCGCCGCGTCTGTCGGGAGCAATGAGGCGTGGCGAAAGGCTCATGCGCATACCGCCCGAAAGAAAAAGTTTATATCGATACCGATCAACGTCACCCGGCACCCTCTCGTTCGTCGCCGTGCTCCTCGCCAACAACATGGCGGCCCACTGCATCTCTTACCACCGCGTCGATCTGTTCCAGCGCAGCAGGCCCGTCAGGTGGATCGCCTAGAAATCCAGCGAGGTCGGCAAATTCGAGATTGCGCGGCGTTCCTATCAGGAGACCATCCACGACCGTCCACGCAACAGTATCGCCTGACTTGAGCGACAACTCGTTCCGGACTTTCTTTGGAATCGTAAGCTGCCCCCTGGAGGTCAAGCTTGCATATCCGACCATGCTCTTGTTCCTAGTCGGAATTTATTTGTCGGGCAACGTCTCACCGTGCCAGCTCCTTCAGGCCGAAGCGGATCAGCTTCGAGGCGTCCGCCTCCTCGCCTGCCGTCTTCAGCGCCGCCGCCACCGCATTGGCGGCGGTGTCGCGCGAATAGCCGAGATTGACCAGCGCCGAGACGGCGTCGGTGATCGGCGCCGAGGCGACGCCCTCGCCGAGCTCCTGCTTCAGGCCGATGGTGCCGGAGGCAGTGCCCGCATAGGCAGGCGCCTTGTTCTTCAATTCGGTGACGATGCGCTCCGCCACCTTCTTGCCGACGCCCGGCGCACGGCTGACCATGGCGATATCGCGCAACGCAATCGCATTGGCGAGATCGGCCGGCGCCAGAGTCGACAGGATGGCCAGCGCCACCTTGGCGCCGACGCCTTGCACATTGTTCATCAACAGCCGGAACCATTCGCGCTCCAGCACCGACTGGAACCCATAGAGCCGCAGCATGTCCTCGCGCACATAGGTCTCGATGAACAGCACGACCGCCTCGCCCGGCCGCGGCAATGCCGCCAGCGTGCGCGCCGAGCAGTAGGCGACATAGCCGACGCCATGCACGTCGACGATGCAGAAATCCTCGTCGATCTCATCCAGCGTGCCTTTTAGCTTGCCGATCATTTGAGCGTGCCGATCATGCCGGGTGGGTTTCCGGAGAGATGATATCGAGGTCCGGGAAATAGCCGCGATAGCGCGCAGCATTGCGCGTCAGCAGGCGATGCCCAGCGACAACCGCATGGGCTCCAATAAAGAAATCCGGCAAGGTTCGTTCGCGAATGCCGCCGGCGCGGCGATAGCGCGAGTGCGTGACACCAGCGAGGAAGGCTGCTTCCCACGGCAGAAATTCGCGATCCATCTTGAGCATGTCGGCTGCTTGACGAAGAGCCTGTTCGGTCGCAATCAACGGCGCGAGCTCGGACCAGACGATTGCATTGATTACGAGTGCGCCGTCGCGCCGGCATGCGGTAATCGCGGATGCCGACCATTTCGTCTCCCGTCCGGCAGGACCCCAAACGTCGATCAAGACATTTGTGTCAATCAATGTCGAGATCTTCACGTGGGCCCCTCAGCCATTCCACATATTCATCCGCCGTCATGCCTCCCAGATCCAGCGTACCGGCCATACGATCGAGTATCTGGCTGAATCTGCGCGAGGCTTCCTCCTCCGACATGTTTTCGTCGACGGCTATGACACGAGCGCCGTCCTCGGTGGGGACGAACTCCACCTCCGAGCCCGGGCCGATACCGAGATGATCCCGTATTTCCTTCGGGATGGTCACTTGGCCCTTGGTGGTAACGCGCATGGTAATACCTCGTTGGTATTACCTATTGCCCACTGGAGAACAAGTCAAGAACATACTTATCCGGCCAGCGCCGCCATCCTGTAGGCGATGCTCTGCCGGTGATGCGCGTGACAGATGGCGATGGCCAGCGCATCGGCGGCGTCGTCGGTGTCGAAAGTCGCCTTCGGCATCAGCACCTTGACCATCATGTGGATCTGCTTCTTGTCGCCATGGCCGACGCCGATCACCGCCTTTTTGACGGCGTTTGGCGCATATTCGGCAACGACAAGGCCGGCACGCGCCGGCACCAGCATGGCGATGCCGCGTGCCTGGCCGAGTTTCAGCGTCGCCGCCGCGTCCTTGTTGACGAAAGTTTGCTCGACCGCCGCCTCGTGCGGCATCGCGGCATGCAGGATCTCGGCGAGCCCGTCATGCAATTGGCAAAGACGCACCGCCAGCGCGGCCTTGTCGTCGGACCGCACCGTGCCGGAAGCGACGAAGCGCAGCGAATTGCCGAGGCTTTCGACTATGCCCCAGCCGGTGCGCCTCAGCCCTGGATCGATGCCGATGATGCGAATCGCTTCCCCCATCCGTCAACTTTAACCCCGGCGAGCAGCGATGCCAGCGAAATGTGAACAAACCAGAAACAGCAACCGAGTCTGGTTTAGAGAATGTTTGAGAATTCGCTCTGGCGAGACAGATAGCGTGGTTTTCGAGAACCGGAGCGGAGCGTACATAAGTACGCGAGCACCGGAAGCGCAGAAAGCTGCGCTAGTCTAGTCGTTTGAATAACTGTTGGCGCGAGCGACAGACGGTCCTCTGATCCTTTGGCGGATGTGACAGCCGTCTCGGTTTCAACCGCGCAATGCTGCCGCAACGACGCTCTCCAGTGGCGTTGTCGGTCGACCGATCAGCCGGCTCATGGCGCCGCCGTCATCGAACAACGCTCCGCGTGAGGCTGCAATGTCGGCATCGGCCAGGATAGCGGCGAGATCGGCGGGCAGCCCGGCGCCTGTCAACACACCCTCATAGGCCGCCCCGGCAAGATCGTTGTAGGCGATCGCCTTGCCCGATTGCCGCGAGACCTTCGCCGCAAGCTCGGCGAGCGTGAAGGCTTGGTCCGCGGCGAGCTCGTAAGTCCTCCCTGCTTGATCCTCGCTCGTCAGCACCACGGCCGCGGCCTCGGCATAATCCTGCCGCGCCGCGGACGAGAAGCGCCCCTCATTTGCGGCGCCGATGAAGGCGCCGTGCTCCAGAGCCGCCGGGAGCGCCATCAGATGGTTCTCGGTGTACCAGCCGTTGCGCAGGATGACGGCGGGTAGGCCGGAGGCCGCGATGACCTCCTCCGTCTGCCGATGTTCGACCGCGAGCCTCGCGGGAGACGTGTCCGCATGCAGCATGCTTGTGTAAGCGATCAGCGAAACCCCCACCCGTTGGGCGGCCCTGATCACTGACCGATGCTGCGGCAAGCGGCCGCTGACTTCGGTCGAGGAAATCAGCAGCAGTCTATCGACGCCGGCCAGCGCCATCGGGAGCGTGTCGGGACGATTATAGTCCGCCTCCCGCACGATTACGCCGCGTTGGACAAGATCGCTGGCCTTTGCCGGATCACGAACCGCCGCAACGATCCGGCTCGCCGGAACTGTCTTCAGCAGCGCGTCGATCACGAGACGGCCAAGCTGCCCTGTTGCTCCAGTTATTGCGTACATCGTTCTGTCCATTTCGTGGTTGGATGGATTGAGAGCCTCAGATAGCGGCTCTCGTTACCATCGGAAACCACGTATCTTGTAGTTACCATCATTTTCCGGTAACCAACTGGAAACTCTCATGGAAGATGCGCGATGGTCCTCAGGATGCGAACGAAGGTCAAGGCGCTTCCCGGCTGCCCCATGTCGAGGTGCATGGCGCTGCTTGGCGGGTGCTGGACACCCGAGGTGCTCTGGTCCTTGAGCGACGGCCCGCGCCGGTTCTCCGAATTGCGCCGCGATATCCCAGCCATTTCGGCGAAGGTGCTGACCGCCAGGTTGCGCGATCTCGAGGAGCGTGGCGTCCTCGCACGCCACGTGATGCCGACATCGCCGCCGACCGTGGAGTATGAGCTGACGTCATTGGGGCAGGAGCTGCTCCCAGCGATCAGGTCTATCGTGGAGGTCGGATCGCGCCTGCTGCTGCGTGATTCTCCCCGCCTGATGATCGCGAGCCCATCCCTTCGCGGTTAGTCTAGATGGCCGCCGGAGTAGAATTATGAAACGGTCTCTCAGCCGCGGGCGAAAGCCGTGTTGAGCAGCGTGATCTGGTCGGAGACCGGATTGAGGCGACGGCTCGACGGCGGCACCTCGGCAAGGCCGCCATAGATCTCCTCGTCCATCCGGCGCACCAACGCCTGCAGCCGCAGCGAACGGTTGACGAGGTCGATGAAATCCTTCGGCAGCTCGGCCCAGCCGGGCGCCTCGTCATGCGCCGAGGCAGTGTCGAGACGCACCTTGGATTTTTCTGAGGCCACCTGATCGCGGGTCATCTCGCCGGAATTCGCCGCCCGCTGCAAAAGCAGCCACGAGGCGACCTGCATCAGCCTGGTGGTCAGCCGCATCGATTCGGCCGCATAAAGCGTCGCCGCCAGCCTCGACAGCTTCTTGGCCTCGGCGCGGCCCTTGCCGTCGAGATATTCGGCCGCCTGCTCGACCAGGCCCATGCCTTCCTGATAGAGCGGCTTGAAGGATTGGGAGAAAACCCGGCGCTCCGCCAGCTTGATGGTTTTCGCGCTCGCCTTCGAAGGCTCGTTCATCGCTACGCCCCTGCACTTGCCTGACAGCCGGCCGATTCGGCTCTTGGCCGCCATATCCGGCAGCCTAAACGACTGAAGCTTGAAAATGCGCTTCGCTGCCAGCGAAGGCAAGCACATGTTTAACAAACGGTTAACGGACGCATTTAGCCGGAAGGACGCCCATGCCGGCGGACAAAAAAAGAGCCGCGGATAAGGCGGCTCTCAGGAGTTTAACAGGGAGGCGTCAAACAAAGTGGCTCCAACCACTCGGTAAGAATCCAGATCACTGGATGGACATAGTAAACGCCTGTAAAGCTTAACGAAGCCTTAACGCGGGGCATATTTTTCGATCAAGCGCCCAGCAACTGTGCCGTAACAGCACAGCTGACTGGCCACGGCGCCGTTCACACCACCGCTTGGAAAGTAGGGGCGACGCTTGCGCCATGGTTTCCTCCAAATGGTGACCGGCTTACCGAAACAAAACGGCACTGCGCGCGACATCGTTCCGAAACAGGCGCCGCGCTAAACGCCCGTTCCTCGCAACGAGGCGGAGCAAACCTTGCGCTCCGGCAATCATGACAATCTCTCAAGGAGCGAACAATGGACTGGTACTCGGCCGTTAAATTTCTGCACATCGTCTCGGCGATCCTCTGGGTCGGCGGCGGCTTCACGCTGATGCTGCTCGCGGTACGCGCCGACCGCGCCGGAAACGTCGAAGGCATGCTGCAGGCGATGCGCGCCACCGGCGAGCTCGGCAACCGGTTCTTCGCGCCCATGTCGATGCTGACATTGCTTTTCGGCCTCATCATGTGCGGCTTCTGGGTCGGCTTTTCCGATCTGTGGGTGCTGATCGGCCTTGCCGGTTATGCGACGACCTTCTGCATCGGCATGTTCATCTTCAAGCCGACTGCCGACCGCATGGCAGGCATGATCGCCAAGGAGGGCGTGACACCGGCAGTGCTTGCCCAGGGCCAGCGCATCCTCAGCGCCGCGCGCTTCGACTATTCGGTGATGCTGGTGATCATCGCGGACATGGTGCTGAAGCCGACGCTGCACGACATCACCATTCTGGGCTGCATGGCGTTCGTGCTCGCAACCGGCATTGCCCTGGCGCTTGGCAGGACGCGGCAGCTGCTGCCGAGTGCCGCCTGAGGTGTAAGGAATCCGGCGGCGGCCGAATGGGGCCGCCGTCTTACAGGAGGCCGGCGATGCCGTCCCACAGAAGCTTGACCGCGACGACCGCCACGGTCGCATAGGTGAAGGGATAGAACAGCTCCGGCCGCATCCGCCGCACCAGCCAGGCGCCGGCAATTGTCGACAGCGGCGCCAGCGGCATCAGCACCGCCGATGCGGTCAAATTGGTGGTGTCGAACTGGCCGAGCGCGAAATAAGGGATGAGCTTCAGCGCATTGGTGACTGCGAAGAAGATCGCCGCGGTGCCGGACAGCACCTTCGGATCGAGCCTGATCGGCAAGGCATAGACCTGAAAAGGCGGGCCGCCGACATGGGCGACGAAGCTGGTGAACCCGGCAACGGTACCCCAGAAGCCGGCGGCGACGCGGTTGGGCTCCGCCGCGTGGCCGGCACCGTGGCGGAGTTGCAAATAGAGCCAGCGCAGCACGAAGATCAAGGCAACCGCGCCGACGATCAGCCGCACCATCTCTTCGGTTACAAGTGCCGCCGTCAGCCAGCCAAGGGCGATGCCGATCACGGCGCCCGGCATCATGTCGGCCAGCATCTTGCGGTCGAAGATGCCCCACCACGTCCACACCGAGACAATGTCCATCAGGCACAGAATTGGCAGAAGGATTGCGGCAGCCTGAACCGGCGGCATGGTCAGCGCCATCAACGGCACGCCGACAAAACCGACGGCGCCGCCGAAGCCGCCTTTCGACAGGCCGACGAGGATGACGGCCGGAATGGCCGCGGCATAGAACCAGGGATCGACGAGCAGGCCTGACATGGGGAAGGGACGCTGGAGGGAAAGTTGAACTCTGGAATAGACCAGAAATGGCCAGACCGCGACCGCAAATATGTGGGCCACGCCACCGAAACCCGTCACATGTTTGGCATGTCGAGCGGCGGCGGGCGTCTCCGGATCGGCTGCGCCTTGATAATGGCGGTGCTGGTTTCGGCCTTGTCGGCGATGCGGTCGAGAATCCCGTCGAGCTCGCCGATCGAGCGGACGAACAGCCGGGCAACGAAGCAGTCATCGCCCGTCACCTTGTCGCATTCGCCGAATTCCGGGATTTCCTCGATCAGCTTCTGGACGATGTGCAGCTTGCCCGGCAATGGCCGGATGCGAACGATCGCCTGCAAGGCGTAGCCGAGCGCCTGCGGATTGATGTCGATGGTGAACGCGCGGATGACGCCGCGATCCTCTAGCCGCCGAAGCCGCTCCGAAACGCTTGGTGACGACAGCCCGACCTGCAGCGCCAGTTCCTTCAGCGAGGTCCGTGAATCCTTGACCAGGATATCGAGGAGCTTTCTGTCGAGCTCGTCCAGCATTTTACAATTCCAAGAAAAAGCCGATGTTTACCTAATTTAATGAGGTTCGTCCTGCATATCACCAGCTAGAAGCCATGGAAAGACCCGATCCGCTGTGGGATTATAAAATCTCAACGGGTTTCAGGAGCATCCATGGACAACACGGTACGCGGCACGATCGAAATGACGGCGGCGATGGCGATCCTCGGCACGATCGGCTGGTTCGTCGTCCTTTCCGGCCAGCCCATCATGGACGTGGTGTTCTGGCGCTGTGCTTTCGGGGCGGTAACGCTGCTGATCATCTGCGCGGCGCTGGGACTGCTGCGTGGCAGGCTGTCGCTTCGCATCGTCGCGATCGCGGCTCTTGGCGGTGCTGCCATCGTTATCAATTGGCTGTTGCTGTTCAGCGCGTTTTCCCGCGCGTCGATCTCGATCGCCACGGCCGTTTACAACACGCAGCCCTTCATGCTGGTGGGTTTTGGCGCGCTCTTCTTCTCCGAACGGCTGACGGTGACCAAGCTGACCTGGCTCGGCATCGCCTTCGCCGGCATGCTGCTGATCGTGCAGGCCGCGCCCGATGCAGGCGATCATGGTACGGATTACTTTACCGGCATTGCGATGGCGCTGGCCGCGGCTTTCTTCTGGGCCGTTGCGGCTATCGTCACCAAGAAGCTCAAAGGCACGCCGCCGCACCTGATCGCCCTGATCCAGGTCTGCGTCGGCGTTCTCATGCTGGCACCCTTCGCCAATTTCACCCACCTTCCCGCCGATGCGCGGAGCTGGGTCATGCTGGCGACACTCGGCATCGTCCATACCGGCCTGATGTACATCCTCATGTACGGTGCCATCCAGAAGCTGCCGACGCATCTGCAGGGGTCGCTGTCCTTCATCTACCCAGTCGTCGCCATCCTCGTCGATGTCGTCGCCTTCGGCCATCGGCTGCAGCCGGCGCAGATCGTCGGCGCCGCCGCCATCCTGGTCGCCGCCGCCGGCATGAATCTCGGCTGGTCGCTGTGGAAATCGAAGGTGCCTGCGTAGGGGCCGCAAGCGACCGGCGGGGAGAATTTCGGCCAACGGCAGCCATGCGCCGAGCCCCACAAAATCGTTGACGGCAAACGAGATCCCCCCTGCCGCCTGTTCAACTCCCGCACTTTGCTCTATGCCGCAATGCAACCATCTTCGCCCGGCATAGGCGATAACCGGGACCGAACACCAATGAATGACGCAACGCCGCCCAACCGCTGCCGCATCGTGCTGATCGCGCCGCCGAACGTGCCGGCCGAGCGCATCGCCGCGGCCTTCGACGGCGGTGACGTCGCCTCGCTTATCCTGCCGGAAAACGGTATGGACGAGGCCTCTTTCCAAGCCTTTGCCGAGCAGATCGTGCCGGTGGCGCAAGCGGCCGGCATTGCCGTCATCATTGCCGGCGACACCCGCATCGCCGGCCGCGTCCAGGCCGACGGCATTCATGTCGAGGTCGGCAAGGACGAGCTCGCCGAAACGATCGAACACTTCCAGGCCAGGATGATGGTCGGCACCGGCGGCGCCAAGACCCGCGACGATGCGCTGGAACTCGGCGAGGTCAGGCCTGATTACATTTTCTTCGGCCGTTTCGGCTACGACAACAAGCCTGAGCCGCACCCGCGCAACCTGTCGCTCGGGCAATGGTGGGCGGACGTCATCCAGATCCCCTGCATCGTCATGGCCGGATCCGATCTTGCCTCGGTGGAAGCGGTCGCCGCCACCGGCGCTGAATTCGTGGCGCTGTCCAGCGCCGTTTTTGCCGACGGCGTCGATCCGAAGATGGCGGTTGCCGCCGCCAACGCGCTGCTCGACGAAACCGCGCCGCGCTTCGAGGACTGACGTGCTCTCGCGGAAAATCCTTTTCAGCGCCTTTCTCGCAACGGCCGTGACGCAGGCGATAGCGGCGGAACCCGTTCCGCTGCCGCAGCCCAGGCCGGATTCCAGCGAACCCGCCGACAAGCCGATCGCCGCACAATTGCCGCAGCCCGCCACCACCGCCCCGTTGCCGTCGGCCGATACCATCAACCCCGACCGCTTCGGCGCAAAGCCGTCCGATGCTGCCTACGGCGCCTTTCAGCGCGGGCTCTACAAGACGGCCTACAACCTTGCGCTTTCGCGCGCTCAAAACGGCGATCCGGCGGCACAGACGCTGGTGGCCGAGATATTGTCGCGCGGCCTCGGCGTGCCGGTCGACGCGGCAGGGGCGGCGAAGTGGTATGCGCTTGCCGCCGAGCAGGGCGTGCCGGAATCGCAATTCCAGTATGCGCTGATGCTGCTCGACGGCCGCTACGTCAAAAAGGACGAGAAGGAGGCCTATGCGCTGATGCAGGCCGCCGCCGAGGCCGGCAACCGCCTGGCGCAGTTCAATTTTGCGCAGCTGATGGTCGAACAAGAGCCCGGCGATGCCGGTATTGCCAAAGCCGTATCCTATTACGAGCGCGCTGCCGCGACCGGGCTTGCCGACGCACAATATGCGATGGCACAGGTCTACGCCAATGGCGCCGGCGGCAAGCCGCGCGACGATGTCCGCGCCCGCGGCCTGCTGGCACAGGCCGCGCGGCAGAACTACGACACGGCACAGATCGATCTCGCAACCTGGATGATCGAGGGGCGCGGCGGCGCCCGCGACCTGAAATCCGGCTTCAACTGGATGAAGCAGGCCGCCGAGGGCGGCAATGTCGCCGCCCAGAACCGTCTCGCCAAGCTCTACATGAACGGCATCGGCACCGACCCGGATCTGATCCTCGCTGGCGCCTGGTATGTTGTCGCCCGCCGCGCCGGGCTCATCGACCAAGAGATGGACGATTTCCTGCAGGGCCTGACCGACGACCAGACGCAGCAGGCGCTGCAACGGGCCAACCGCCTGCCCTGACCGCGGCCTCGAGACTCATCGCACCGGGCTCGTCAGGCGGGCTCATTGGGTATGATCGAGCACGACCTTGCCGAAGGGAGAGCCGTGTTCAAGGTACCGAAAGGCTTCGGCGGCCCGGCTCCATGGCACGACCCGGTCGATCACCGGTCTCAACCGGTTGACGACAATGGCTCGGTTCATCGCCTCGAAGGATTCGCGTGAGCCCACCGGTATGCCTCGCGCCCGGACCTGCCGGCGGAAGATGTCGAGCGGGTTGATGGCGCCGTCACTGCCGCCGAGATAGCCGATGACGTTGATCTGGGCGCCGCGCGCCGTTGCCCTCAGCGATTGTGCAAAACTCTGCGGTCCGCCAACCTCGATGATATGGTCGGCGCCGCGGCCATCCGTCAATCCCAGCACGGCCGATGCCCAATCGGGGACGCTGCGATAGTTCACGCCATCCTGCGCGCCAAGTTGCTTTGCCCGCGCAAGCTTCTCATCGCTGCTCGACGTCACGATGACGCGCGCCCCGGCAGCGGCGGCGAACTGCACCGCAAACAGCGAAACGCCGCCGGTGCCGAGGCAAAGCACGGTGTCGCCGGGTTTGACGCTGCCTTCCGTAAACAGCGCGTGCCATGCCGTCACGCCGGCGCATGGCAGCGTCGCCGCCTCGAGGTCGCTCAGATTGGCCGGCGCCAGCACCGCCGCCTGTTCGTCGAGCCGGGCAAATTCGCTGAGCAGCCCGTCGATCGGGCCGCCACGTTGATAGGAGGGCTCGGCCATCGCGAAACTGCCGCCGACCCAGCGTTGCCAGAACGTGCCGCAGACCCGGTCGTCGATCTTGAACCGGCTGACCTCGGCGCCGATGGCAACGACTTCGCCGACGCCGTCCGACAGCGGCACCAGCGGCAATGCAAACTTCGTGTGATAGCTGCCGCGGACGATCTCGGCATCGCGGTAGTTCAGCGCCGTCGCCTTGACCTTCACAATCATCTCCTGGCGCCCCGGTTCAGGCATCGGCCGCTCGACCATTCTGAGGCTCTTGAGGCCGCCCGGGCTCTGCAATTCGATCGCTTTCATCGTCGTTCCTTTTCAGCTGGGTCCTGCCAGAGGAAAATCGCTTGCCATCCACCGGATTTCAAATTCATAATGTTCAGCATAATTATGCTTCTATGACATGTTCGGGTGTGTCGTGCTTGAAGAACTGAAAACACTGGCCCTCTTTGCCGAGGAGGGTTCGATTCAGAAGGTGGCGCAACGCCTGCCGTTGACGCAGCCGGCCGTCACCCGCCAGATCCAGCGGCTGGAGGAGATGCTCGGCACGGAATTGCTCGACCGCCGGCTAAAGCCGTCGCGACTGACCCCGGCCGGCGTAGAAGTGCTGGCACGCGGCAAGGACATTCTCGCCGCCGTCGACGCGCTGAGATCATTCGCCAAGGGCGACGAGCCGGAGGGCCTGCTGCGGCTCGGCCTCGCGCATGGACTTTGCGACAAAGCCGTGGCCGCTGCCATCGGTGATGCCGTGGCGCGGTTTCCGAAGGTCTCGCTGCGTCTGAAGAGCGGATGGAGTCTTGAGCTGGCCGACCAGCACAAGCGCGGACAGCTCGACCTCGCCTTCATCCTGGACGGCAGCAATTCCAAACCTGGAGACGGCGTTGTCGGAACCGAGGCCCTCGGCATCATCGCTGCCGAAAACACCAGTCGGCAAGCCGACGTCAAGACCATGCCCTGGGTCCTCAGCCCTGAACCCTGCGACGCGCGCCGGCGGCTGGCGGCTGCCCTGGCCGAGGGCGGCCACAGGTTGATGGTCGGCGCCGAGATTCAGGACAGCGCGCTGCAGATCGACTGGGTTCGTCGAGGCCAAGGCCTTGGCCTGCTGCCCAGGCGGCTGCTGCGGGAAAAGCTGCCTGAGGGCATTGCCCTGGTCGACGCTCCCGGCCTCGAGCTGTCGCTGCGAATTGTCGTGCTGCGTTCGCCGCACCTGCATCTTTTGAGAGAGGTCGCCGACGCGGTGACCGAGGCCGTCACCGCGACTGTCAGGGCGGACTGAGGCCACCACGCCGCGCTGCCGGGCCAGCTTCGTTCCCGCTTCATCGGAAGGCGCTCCTTGCCTCTGCTGGCGATTTGTGGTCTTGGAGGCGCCAAATTGCCCTTTGCGGCGATCATCTCATTTCCGGATCACCTCACCATGGCCAAGATCAATGGCAACGAAATCCGTCCCGGCAACGTCATCGAGCATGATGGCGGCCTTTGGGTGGCGGTCAGGACCAACACCGTCAAGCCCGGCAAGGGCGGCGCCTACAACCAGGTCGAACTCAAGAACCTGATCAACGGCACCAAGCTCAACGAGCGCTTCCGTTCGGCCGAGACGGTCGAGCAGATCCGGCTCGATCTGAAGGATTTTTCCTTCCTCTACGAGCAGGGCGACGCGCTGGTGTTCATGGACACCGAAAGCTACGAGCAGCTCGAATTGCAAAAGGAGTTCGTCGGCGATCGCGCCGCCTTCCTGCAGGACGGCATGATGGTGACGGTCCAGCTCTATGACGAAAGGCCGATCGGCATTTCGCTGCCCGACCAGGTGACGCTGACCATCACCGAGGCCGACCCGGTGGTTAGGGGCCAGACGGCAGCCTCGTCCTACAAGCCGGCGATACTCGAAAACGGCATCCGCGTGCTGGTGCCGCCGTTCATCGGCTCGGGCGAGCGCATCATCGTTGATACCAACGAAATCACTTACGTGCGCCGCGCCGACTAAGGCGTGATCCCAAAGAGTTGCAGACTTTTTGGATAAAGATCATGCGTCAAGGCAAATAGGCGCAGCGACAGGAAGAACAGCAATGGCGCGTTCCGCGATCCTCAATGTCATGGTCCAGGCCGCAATGAAGGCCGGCCGCTCGCTGTCGCGTGACTTCGGCGAAGTGCAGAACCTGCAGGTCTCGATGAAGGGGCCGGGCGACTATGTCAGCCAGGCCGACCGCAAGGCCGAAGACATCGTCTTTGCCGAACTCTCCAAGGCGCGGCCCGGCTACGCCTTCCTGATGGAGGAACGCGGCGTGATCGAGGGCGACGACGGCCAGCACCGCTGGATCGTCGACCCGCTCGACGGCACCACCAATTTCCTGCACGGCATTCCGCTCTTTGCCGTTTCGATCGCGCTGGAGCGCCAGGGCCAGATCGTCGCCGGCGTCGTCTACAATCCGGCGATGGATGAGCTCTATACCGCCGAGCGCGGCGGCGGCGCTTTCATGAACGACCGCCGGCTGCGCGTCGCCGGCCGCACCAAGCTGGTCGATGCGGTGATCGGCTGCGGCATGCCGCATCTCGGGCGTGGCCAGCACGGCAATTTCCTCATCGAGTTGCGCAATGTCATGGCCGAGGTCTCTGGCGTCCGCCGTCTCGGCTCCGCCTCGCTCGATCTCGCCTACGTCGCCGCCGGCCGCATGGACGGGTTCTGGGAAACCGGCCTGTCGGCCTGGGATGTCGCCGCCGGCATTTTGCTGATCCGCGAGGCGGGCGGTTTCGTCTCCGATTTCGCCGGGGGACAGGATGTGCTGAACGCCGGTTCACTCGTCGCCGGCAACGAACTCATCCAGCGCGCGCTGTTGAAGACTATCAAAAGGCCACTCTCAGCCGGCTGATAGAGGCACGCCGCGCTGAACCGCCGCAGTCGCAAAACCGCAACCAAAGCTTGAAATACTGTCCCGCGGCCGCCCAGATAAGGTGGCGCAGGATCATCGATGACGAACAGCCGGCCCCAACCCCAGAGCGAACTCTCCCAGCTCGACATTCCCTTTATGGGGCGCTGGCATTACTCGCGCGCCGAGATCATCGCCGACGGCATTGTCCACGCCGTGGGCATCGTGCTGGCGATCGCTGCCGGCTCGACACTGCTGGCACTGGCCGCCTATCGAACCGGCCCCGGCGAATACGTCGCCGCCGCCTTCTATGTAGTCTCGCTGCTCACCGTGCTGTCGGTTTCGCTGGCCTACAATGTCTGGCCGGTGTCGTCGCCGGCAAAATGGATATTGCGGCGTTTCGACCATGCCGCGATCTATCTGCTGATCGCTGCCACCTACACGCCTTTCCTGGCCCAGCTCGGCGGCTCGCCGCTGGCCGTTTCCATGATCGTGCTGGTCTGGACCGCCGCGGCGGTCGGCATCGCCATCAAGGTCTTTCTTCCCGGCCGTTTCGACCGGCTGGCGATCGTCTTCTACCTAGCCATCGGCTGGAGCGGTATCGTTCTGGTGGAGCCGCTCGTGCGGACGCTGCCGGCGACATCGATCGCGCTCATCGTTGCCGGCGGCATCGTCTACTCCTGTGGCGTGATCTTCTTCGCCTGGAAGGGCCTGCGTTTCCACAATGCGCTGTGGCATGGCTTTGTCGTCACCGGCGCCGGCCTGCATCTGGCCGCCATGGTCGACTGCCTGGTCATCCACCGGCTTTGACCTCCGGTCGCGGACAGTGGCAATATTGCCAAGCGCCATTCAATTTCGTCACAATTCCGTTTAGAGTCGCAAACACAAATTGATCGGCGGCGACGGCATCGGAAACGGGGCACGGATGACTCTTCTCAGATCCTTCGGCATGGGCAGGCGCTCCGACGTTCTGATCTACGACCCGCACAAATTGTCGAGCCCGCAGGTGTTTCTGCTGACCATGGTGATCTTTCTGTTCATCGTGGCCTTCATCGCCGCCATCCTGACCCGCCAGATCTCGACCGCCTTCGTCACCAATCCCGGCCTCAACGGCCTGATCATCGGCGTGCTGGCGGTCGGCATCCTGCTGGCCTTCGTCCAGGTCGGCCGGCTGTTCCGCGAGGTGCGCTGGGTCAACTCGTTCCGCGCCGGCTCCGAAACCACCGAACCGGTGCTGCTGGCGCCGATGAAGGCGATGATCGGCCGCTCCTCGACGATTGCCTTCTCGACCAGTTCGATGCGCACCATGCTGGATTCGATCGCCACCCGGCTCGACGAAAGCCGCGACACGTCGCGCTATCTTGTCGGACTGCTGGTGTTCCTCGGCCTGCTCGGCACTTTCTGGGGCCTGCTCAACACGATCGGCTCGATTCGCGAAACCATCGAGTCGCTCGACCCCGGCACCGGCGATGCCGCGGCCGTGCTCGAATCCCTGAAGCAGGGGCTTTCCGCTCCGTTGGCCGGCATGGGCACCGCCTTCTCGTCCTCGCTGTTCGGCCTCTCCGGCTCGCTGGTGCTCGGCTTCCTCGACCTGCAGGCCGGCCGCGCCCAGACGCGCTTCTATACCGAACTCGAAAACTGGCTGTCCTCGGTCACCGACCTGTCCTCCGACATCGTCGTTGCCGACACGGCCAAGACCGAACCCTCCGAGGAAATCCGGCTGTTGTCGGAAAAGCTGCGCACTCTGCAGGAGAATGGCGGCGGCTCCAATCCGCGCGTCGCCACCGCCATGGCCAATCTCGCCGACGGCATTTCCGGCCTGGTCAAGAACATGCGCTCGGAACAGCAGATCATGCGCGACTGGGTCGAGGCCCAGTCGGACGAGCAGAAGGCGATGCGCAACACCCTGGAGAAGATCGCCGACGCCTTGAAGAAGCCTGGAGTGCATTGACGTGGCGTTGGCACGAGGCCGGCGCTCCGACCGCCGCATCGATTACTGGCCGGGCTTCGTCGATGCGCTGTCGACGCTGCTGTTGGCGATCATGTTCCTGCTGACTGTTTTCGTGCTGGCGCAGTTCCTGCTCGGCCGCGAGATCTCCGGCAAGGACACGGTGCTCAACCGCCTCAATTCGCAGATCAACGAGTTGACCCAGCTTCTGGCGCTGGAGCGCTCGACGACGCAGGACAAGGAGGACACCCTTGCCAATTTGCAGGCATCGCTGTCTGCATCGGAGGCGGAAAAGAGCCGGCTCGAGCAATTGCTGGCGCAAGGCGCTGGTGCCGGCGATGCCGCCAACCAGCGCGCGACGGCACTTTCCGGCGAACTCGACAGCCAGCGCCAGATCAGCCAGCAGGCGCTGAGCCAGGTCGAGATCCTCAACCAGCAGATTTCGGCGCTGCGCAGGCAGATCGCAGCGCTCGAACAAGCGCTCGACGTGTCCGAAACGCGCGACCGCGAATCCAACACCAAGATCGCCGATCTCGGCCGCCGCCTCAATGTCGCACTGGCGCAACGCGTGCAGGAGCTAAACCGCTACCGCTCCGATTTCTTCGGCCGCTTGCGTGAAATTCTTGCCGACCGCGAGAACATCCGCATCGTCGGCGACCGCTTCGTCTTCCAGTCGGAAGTGCTTTTCCCGACCGGCTCCGAGGTGATCAACGATGCCGGCAAGCTCGAGATGAAGAAGCTTGCCGATGCTATCATCGAATTGCAAAAGGAAATCCCACCGGAGATCAACTGGGTGCTGCGCGTCGATGGCCACACCGACAACAAGCCGCTCTCCGGCACCGGCCGCTACCGCGACAATTGGGAATTGTCGACGGCGCGCTCGACATCGGTGGTCAAGTTCCTGATCGAGAACGGTGTGCCAGCCAACCGGCTGGTCGCGGCCGGCTTCGGCGAATTCCAGCCGCTCGACCCCGCCGATACCGAAGAGGCGCGCAACAAGAACCGCCGCATCGAGTTGAAGCTGACCGAGCGGTGATCTGCAAGCCTTTGGCTTGTATCATGCGCCAGGTCGAGCCGGCTCAAGTCGGCGGCATTTAGGGCACTGGTGCGGCAGCGGCAAGAACTGAAAAAATTACCTTTTTTTAATTACACTTTGCCGCCATGGCCTTTTAGCCTTGGTCATGGGCCGAGAACCGCCGGCGGTGGAACCGCTCATCGCGACGCGACGGAACCTGACGGCCCGCGGCCGGAAGGCAGAACCCTCCCAACCACCGCCTTCCCCAGTAAAGGAGACGCAACCATGCGCTTCTTCGCTCCCAGGAATCTCAGGACTGCTACGCTCGCCACACTTCTCCTCGCCGTTCCGTTTGCTGGCGCTTACGCCGGCCCGCGTGAGACGGCCTTGATCAATCAGATCCAGAGTGTGGAGACGGGTATCCAGGGCGCCATCCGGGCGAACAAGCTCGAGCCGGGCGAGGCACGTGACTTGCGCACGCAGGTCGCTCAACTCGATCGGGCCGCCCAGAGGGCCGCCCGCCGTGGAACGATGCCGAGCACGCAATATCAGCAGTTGATGGCGCAGCTCGACGATATCAGCCAAAAGCTGCGCGCTGACACCGGCAGTGCCTTCCTCATCGGCAACGGCGCCGATGGCGGATACTATCCCAACGGCTATGGCCCAACTTATCCAGGCGGTTGAAATCGGCCGCAGTGCCGGGCGCTGTGGCAATTGATTTGCGCATGATCCTTTTCCAGCTTTCGGTTCAGGGATCATGCGCTAGTCCAACGCCAGCGCAATCAGCGCCAGTACTGCCGGCACTGTCTCGATGAACAGGATTTTGCGCCCGCCGTTGCCGCCGTAAAGGCCGGCGACGGCGACGCAGAGCAAGAAGAAGACTACTGAAAACCGGCTTCGCCGAGGTAAAGCCCCAGGTCAGGCCGGCTGCGAGAAAGCCGTCGTAAAGCCCTGATTGGCCGCGAGCACTTTCGATGCACTGGCGAATTCCGGCGTCAGCCTGAATACCATATGGCCGCGCGGCGTGTCCCACAGCACCATCTCCAGATAGACGATGCAGAGGTGGATCACGGTCACCAGCCCGACCAGCACATTGGCGATCATGTTTCGTCTCCCCCATCGCGGTCTGCCGCCGCCGGACGACATTGATCACGCACGCCACCGCTTCCGCGAGATGCCTTTCGACCGTTGCGGCCGGCAGTCAATGCGTCGGTCGCGGGCGGCTTTCGGGGTTGCCAACAGTTTTGCATTGGTATCTTTTCCCGCCGTCAAATCAGCGGAACCCACAATGTCCTTTCAAAAACTCGACGACCTCGGCCACAAGCTCGAAGCGCTGGAACACGCCCTCGCCATCCTCGGCGCCGACGAGGCGACCCATATGGCGGTCGGCGGCGGCGAGAAGCGCGCAGAGGCAATGTCGGCGCTTGCCGGCATGCACCATGCCCGGGCGACTGCGCCGGAGATTGCCGACTGGATCGCGGCGGCCGAGCAGGAAGCGCTGAACGAAGAGCAGCAGGCCGCGGTCAGGGAGTTCCGCCGGCAACACACCAACCTGACCTGCCTGCCGGTCGAGTTCGTCGAGCGCCAGACGACCGCGCGCATGCGCTCCGAGCAGCTCTGGCGCGACCTGCGCGCCAAGAACGACTGGGCGGGTTTCCTACCGGCGCTCGAAGGCGTCGTGGCGCTGGTCCGCGAGGAGGCGGCCCTTCGCGCCGAGGTGCTCGGGCTCGAGCCTTACGACGCGCTGATGGAGCAATATGACCCGGGCAATCGCGCCGCCGACATCACGCCTGTGTTTGTCGAGTTGAAGACCTTCCTGAAAGGCTTCGTGCCGGAGGCACTGGCCGTGCAGGAAGAGCGGCTGGCGAAACATCCGCTGAAGCCGCTTTCCGGCAGATACCCCTTGGACAAGCAGCGCGAGCTTGGCCTCGCCATGATGGCGGCGGTCGGCTTCGACCTCACCCACGGCTCGCTGTCGGTTTCGCACCATCCCTTCTGCGGCGGCGTGCCGAGCGACGTGCGCATCACCACCCGCTACAAGACCTCGGATTTCCTGTCGGCGCTGATGGGCGTGCTGCACGAGACCGGCCATGCGCTGTACGAGCAGAACCTGCCGAAGGCGTGGGCGCACTGGCCTCTGGGCAGAGCGCGCGGCATGGCGGTGCATGAAAGCCAGAGCCTGTTCGTCGAAAAGCAGATCGGCCGTAATCCAGAATTCTGGCGCTGGGCGCTGCCGGTGGTCGAAAGACACCTCGGCGAGAGCTGGACGATCGACGACATCCTGGCGCATGTACATCGGGTCGAGCGCGGCCTGATCCGCGTCGATGCCGACGAGGTCACCTATCCGCTGCACGTCATCCTGCGCTACGAGCTGGAGCAGGAGCTTGTCTCGGGACGGCTGGAAGCAGCCGACCTACCCGAAGCCTGGGATGCCAAGATGCGCGATTATCTCGGCCTGTCGACGTCAGACAATCCGGCTGACGGTCCGATGCAGGACGTCCACTGGCCGGGTGCCGCCTTCGGCTATTTCCCCTCCTACACGCTGGGCGCCATGATGGCGGCGCAGCAATGGGCGGCGCTGACCAGGGATCATCCTTCAGCCGACGAAGACCTCGCCAAGGGAGATTTCGCCGCAATCAACGACTGGCGCCGCAAAAGGATCTGGTCGCAAGGCTCGCGCTGGTCGACACCGGAACTGCTCGAACGCGCTACCGGCGAAAAGCTCGATGCCGCACATTTCACTGACCATCTGAAGAAGCGGTACGGGAACTGAGCCGCTTCGTCTATTCCAGGTTCTTGCCGCGGTGACTGCAGAAATCCGCGAAACTGGCCTTTACTTTGGTGGGAAAGCCTCTGAAAAAGGAGTTCTTCCAAGTTGGGCGAGCGTAGATGTCTGTCTGTTACAGTTTTCATAGGATGAAGTCTTTCTGGCTCCGCTTGGTATTTTTCATCTTATTGATCGGCCTGAGTTCTCCGGCCATGTCCGACGACATGGTTCTCAAGGGTCCGGCAGAAAGCTGGGTAAAGCAGCTTGATATTCCGGCTGCCGATCCCACCCGATCGGATCAAATCAAGAATGGCGTTTCATGGCTGCTCTCGGACGACCAGATCAAGCATCGCGCCGGCGGCTATGTCGAGTACTCGCGCACCGTCTATAAAATCGTCGACCGTCCCGGCCTGGATCGTGGCGCGAGTATCGATCTGCAGTTCGATCCGTCCCGGCACAAGGTCACGCTCAACCATCTTCACATCATCCGCTATGGTGCCGTTTTGGACCGGCTGGAAGGCGTCGAATTCGACATCTTCCGCAGGGAAAGAGACGCCGAGAAAGGCGTCTTCGACGGCTGGCTGACAGCACATGTCAACATCGATGACGTGCGTGCCGGCGACATCGTCGACTACGGGTCGACCTATGAGATAACGCCGCTGGTCGGCAAGGACCTTTTCTTCAAGAATTTCTCCACCGAATGGGAAGAGCCGGTAGCGCTTATCCGCACAAGCATCATTTGGCCTTCGGGCCAGCCGCTCCAGATCAAGACAAGGGGAACCCGACTTAAGCCGTCAATCTCCCCGACTGGGCCGGACACCACCTATCTATGGGAAGTTCCAAACCCGAAACCGGTCAATGTCGAGGACAACCTGCCCGTGACCTATCCAGGCTGGGGCTCCATCGATGTCGCGTCTACCGCGAATTGGCAAAGTGTGGTCGATGCCGTTGCGCCCTATTACAAGCCAGCGACCGTTTTTCCCCCGGCTTTTGCCGCAAAGCTCGACGACATCGCTCTGCGGCATCCGGTGCCCGAAGACCGGATGGTCGAGGCAATGCGGTTGGTGCAGGACCAGATCCGCTATGTAAGCCTGTCGATGGGTGCCGGTTCCTACGTTCCGCGTGATCCCGCGACGGTTATCCTGAGCGGGTTCGGTGACTGCAAGGACAAGGCCCTGCTGCTGGTTTCGTCGCTTGTGCGGCTTGGCATTGCTGCCGAGGTCGCCTTGGCCGATCTCGACGAGGGACGGGCCCTGGACCAGCATCTGCCGGCGCTCCGCGATTTCGACCATGCCATCGTCAAGGCAAGGATCGGAGCAAAGACATATTGGCTGGACGCCACGAACTATCTTCAGGGCGGCAGGGCGCACAATCTCGCACAGCCGGACTACGGCTTCGCGCTGCCGCTTTCCAGCACCGGCGGGTTGGAGAAGATGCCGAGCCCTGTGCTTAGCAGCCCATCGATCCAGATCGCCGAGGAATTCGACTTTCCGCGGAAACCGGGCGATCCCCTCGTGCTGACGGTCTTCTCGACATATGAGGACGCCGATGCCGATTGGATGCGCGGCAATTTCGCCAGCCGGTCGCTGAGCGAGGTGTCGGACGCCTACCTGAAATACTACAACAAGCAATATCCGGGCATCCAAACCATCGCCAAGCCGGAAATCGTGGATCGCCGCGACGGCAACATAGTGAGCGTGAAGGAAAGTTATCGCTTGCCGGCGGAGGCGCTGGCGGCCAACGATCTGGCAAAGAATTTCCCGATCCGCGCGGCCGATCTCGGCAACAACTCTCTTCCAACCCCGACAATCGTCGACCGAACCGGGCCCGTCTCCCTCGGCCCCCAGTTCTACCGCCGCCACAAGGTGACCGTGCGCAACCTCAAGGCGAGGTTTTCCGGCGAGTCGATGAAAAACGTCGTGACGCCCTATCTGTCTCTCAAGGCATCCTGGTCCAACACGCCCACCGAATTGCAAGTTGAATGGAACTTTCAGACGCTGGCGACTGAAGTACCGGCCAAGGCGATTGCCGATTATCTGAAAACCGTCGATGACCTCGCAGACCAAATTCGCTGGCAGTACGATTTTACCTATGAAGAGCCGCCTGCCGATGTGCAGCTCAGCGATCCGGCAAAGGAGCAGCGACAGACCGTCGCCAGCATGCTTTTGTTGTCGTTGCTTGTCGGCGTTCCCCTGTTCATCGCCTATCGACGCGGCAAACGCCGAGCTTTCGGTAGCTGAAGAATCTCGGCCGCCGCTGGGCACCATGATCCCGAAAAGTGGATGCCGGTTTTCGGAAAAGATCATGGCCAAACAAGAAGATGGAGCCTCATCCCGATTTCATCGGGATGGAGCAATGCTACTCGGCCGCACCCCTGAAAGCATTCGCCCCGGTATCGAACTGCAGCTTGGCCAGCCGCGCATAGATGCCGCCCTTGGCGACCAGGCTCTGATGCGTGCCTTCCTCGACGATGCGGCCGCCATCCATGACCAGGATGCGATCGGCCTTCAGCACGGTTGCCAGCCGATGGGCGATGACGATCGTGGTGCGGCCCTTCATCAGCCGGTCCAGCGCCGTTTGCACCAGCGTCTCGCTTTCGGCATCTAGCGCCGAGGTCGCCTCGTCGAGCAGCAGGATGGGCGCATCGCGCAAAATGGCGCGGGCGATCGCCACGCGCTGGCGCTGGCCGCCCGACAGCGTCACGCCGCGCTCGCCGACCTGGCTGTCATAGCCCTTTTCGAGTTTCAGGATGAACTCGTCGGCAAGCGCGTCCTTCGCCGCCGCCTCGATCTCGGCCTGGCTGGCGCCAGGCCGGCCAAAGCCGATATTGTCGCGCGCGCTTGCGGCAAAGATGGTGACGTCCTGCGGCACGATGGCGATGCGCGCGCGGATCGCCGCCGGATCGGCCTCGCGCAGATCGACCCCGTCGATGACGATCCTGCCGGCCTCCGGATCGTAGAAGCGCAGAAGCAGCGAAAACACCGTGCTCTTGCCGGCGCCGGATGGCCCGACGATCGCCACCGTCTCACCGGGTTTGACCTGAAAGCTCAGGCCATGAACGGCGGCGCGGTCGGGCCGGGCCGGATAGGAGAAGGAGACATCGTCGAAGCTGATCGCGCCTCTCGCCTTTGCCGGCAGCGGCTTCGGATCGGCGGGCGCCTGGATCGCGGGTTTCTCGGCCAGGATCTCGGTCAGCCGTTCGGCAGCGCCCGCTGCCTGGGACAGTTCGCCCCAGACCTCCGACAGGGCGCCGAGCGCGCCGGCGGCGAACACCGAATAGAGCAGGAATTGACCGAGCGTGCCCGGCGACAGCGTGCCGTCGAGCACGTCGCGCGAACCGAACCACAGCACCGCCACGACCGAGGAAAAGATCATGAAGATGGCGACGAAGGTGAGAAAGGAGCGGGCAAAGATCGAGGTCCGCGCCGCTTCGAACGCTGCTTCCACGGCGGACGAAAAATACCCGGTCACAAGCTTCTCGTTGGTGAAGGCCTGCAGGGTGCGCACCGCGCCGATCTGCTCGCTGGCGTAGGCGGTGGCATTGGCCAGAGTATCCTGCGCCAGCCGTGACTTGCGCCGCACCGAGCGGCCGAAGGCGACCAGCGGCAGCACGATCAGCGGAATGGCCGCGATGACCAGGCCGGACAGTTTTGGGCTGGTGAAGACCATCATCGCCACGGCGCCCAGGCCGAGGATGACGTTGCGCAAAGCCACCGAGGCGGTGGCACCGACGGCCGATTTGACCTGTGTCGTGTCGGCGGCGAGCCGCGAGACGATCTCGCCCGACTGGGCCGTGTCGAAAAAGGATGGCGACAGCGTTGTGACGTGGGCAAAGACATCGCGGCGGATATCGGCAACGACGCGCTCGCCGAGTGTGATGACGAAATAGTAGCGGCTGGCCGACGCCGCCGCCAGAACGGCGGCCATCACCACCAGCATGGCGAAATATTCGGCAATGAAGCTGGAATCGGAAGCGGAAAAACCGTGGTCGATCATCCGCCGCACGGCCAGCGGCAGCGCCAGCGTCGTCGCCGCCGCGACGGCCAGCGAGACGATCGCGCCGATGACCATTTTGCGGTAATGCGTAATGTAGGGAAACAGGCGCTGCAGCGGCCTCAGCGAGCGCCTGCGCTCGTCTGCATCGCCGCTGATGTTCGCCATGACCGTTTCCTTTGGCCCTATGAGGCTTGCGCCATCAATATGCGCTTGCCGCGGCCTTGTGATTCAATTCCGGCTGATGTATAGGCTCGCCGACCGTTTTAGAAACCGTGGCTCCTCAATAGCTGCGGCTTCGAGTTTTAAAAAGGGGCGCATCGACGCAGGCTTTAGCCCGTCGGCAGCACCCGGCAAGCCAGGAACAGACCCATGAAGAACGATATTCATCCCGACTACCACACCATCAAGGTCGTCATGACCGACGGCACCGAATACATGACCCGTTCGACCTGGGGCAAGGAAGGCGATACGATGAACCTCGATATCGACCCCACCACCCATCCGGCCTGGACTGGCGGCCAGCAGACCCTGCTCGACCGCGGTGGCCGCCTGTCGAAGTTCAAGAAGCGTTTCGAAGGTTTCGGCCTCTAAGCCGCATTGGCGTTTCGCAGATCGAGAAACCCGCCTTCGTGGCGGGTTTTTTATTGCGAAAATACGGCCCTATTCGCCGACCAGCTCGCGCAGCGCCATACGCTTGTAGGCGGCAACCAGCCGGTCGCCCTCTTGCCGCCCGACCGAGATCGCCAGCCGCATTGCGGCCTCGCCCATCTGCCAGATGAGAAACGCCGTCGTTTCCAGCGCTTCCGGATCGGCGGATGGCCGCAGCCGTTTCAGCACGGCTGTAAGGAATTCGGCGTTGGCCCGGCTATCGGCAAGCTCGAGTTCGCGTAGCGCCTTGTCGGCCTGCGTGCCCGACCAGATGTCGCGTATCACCGGCTCCGCCAGGAACATTCCGTAGTAGATATTCACCAGTTCCGAAAATGCCCGGCGCAGGCCGTCGGCGTCACTGACCTCCGCCAGTGCCGCGGCAATGCAGGCCTGGCTTTCGGCGGTGTAGCGTTCGGCCAGCGCCCAGATGAGCGCCCGCTTGTCGGGGAAGAACTGGTAGAGCGAGCCGATCGACACGCCGGCCCTCTCGGCCACCTCGCCCATGCGCATGGCGTCGCTGCCTTGCTCGGCGATCAGCGCCGAGGCGGCGGCCAGCATCCGCTCGACCCGCTCGCGGCTGCGCTGCTGGCTCGGCGCCCGGCGCGGCGATGCGGTCTGCTCATTGCGGGAACCCGGTGCAGCGGTGCCTTCCATGACTGTCTCCAGAAAAATGGCTTGACTGACAAAATACGAGGGTTTATCACGTTTTGCAAATATGAGGATCGCTCACATTTTCTAAACGCCACGCCAATCAAATTGCTCGAACCCCGAAACCGGAGCAACTGACATGATCATGAAACTGCTTCCCACCCTCACCTTCGTCGCTGCCATTGGCTCAGGCGTTGTCGGCGGCGTTTTCTTCGCCTTCTCCAACTTTATCGTGCCGGCGCTCGCCCGCTTGCCTGCCGCAGGCGGCATCGCCGCCATGAATTCGATCAACATCACCGTGATCACGCCGGCATTCATGACCGCACTTTTCGGCACCGGGCTGGTCTGTCTTGTCCTCGCCGCCGGCGCTCTTATCGGCTGGAGCCAACCGGGTTCGTTCTGGCTTCTCGCCGGCGCCCTGATCTATGTCGTCGGCAATCCGATCGTGACGATGATGTTCAACGTGCCGCTCAACAACGCCCTGGCTGCGGTCGATCCGGCAAGCGCCAACGGCGCCGCCGTGTGGGCCACCTATCTCAAGGACTGGGTGATGTGGAATCATGTCCGCACCATCTCCGCCATCGTGGCGCTGGGCTGCCTCATCTTCGCATGGCGGTGAATGCAGGACGGAAGCGTAAAAGGCCTTCAGGCAGGATCTTTTGGCTTATGGCCCTTGCGATCGGCATGGCCGAGATCGCGATCCGGATCGATGACGTCGCGAACCAGCTGCTTGAGCTTTGCGGCGTCGGGAAAACCGCCGTCACGCTTGCGGTCCCAGACCAGCGTGTCATTGCAGGAAATGGTGAAGATGCCGCCGGTGCCGGGCACCAGCGTCACCTCGCCGAGATCGGTACCGAAGGTGGACAGCAGCTCCTGCGCCATCCAGCCGGCCCTGAGCAGCCACAGGCACTGGGTGCAATAGGTGATGCGGACGGTGGGCAGCGTGTCTTGGATCATGCCGCGCTGAGCTTCGCCAAGGTCTCCTCGTCGACCTCGAAATTGGCGTAGACGCTCTGCACGTCGTCGTCGTCCTCGAGCGTCGCAACTAGCTTCATCAGCGATTGCGCCCGCTCCTCGTCGACCGCGATATTGGTCTGAGGCTTCCAGATCGGCTTCACCGATTCAGCCTCGCCAAGCGCGCCTTCCAGCGCCTTCGACACTTCGCCGAGATTCTCGAAAGCGCAGTAGATCGTGTGGCCTTCCTCGTCCGACTGGACGTCGTCGGCACCGGCCTCGATCGCCGCGTCCATCACCTTCTCGGCGCTGCCGGCCGATGCCGGATAGTAGATCTCGCCGACGCGGTCCCACATGAACGACACCGAGCCGGTCTCGCCCATCGCCCCGCCGGCTTTGGTGAAGGCAGCGCGCACATTCGACGCCGAGCGGTTGCGGTTGTCGGTCAGCGCCTCGACGATCAGCGCGACACCGCCTGGCCCGTATCCCTCGTAGCGCACGGCTTCGTAGGTCTCGGCATCACCCATCGACGCCTTGTTGATGGCGCGCTGGATATTGTCCTTCGGCATCGACACCGCCTTGGCGTTCTGCACCGCAAGGCGCAGGCGCGGGTTCATCGATGGATCGGGCGTGCCGCTCTTGGCGGCAACGGTGATTTCGCGCGCCAACTTGGAAAACATTTTCGACCGCACCGCATCCTGGCGGCCCTTGCGGTGCATGATGTTCTTGAACTGTGAATGGCCAGCCATGGCACCCCTGTCATCTTCTCGGCTAGAGCATCTGCCGCCTGGTGAACCACCCGGCATCTTGCAAAATGCTCGAATTCAAAATTTCAGAACGTCCTGCTGCGTCCCTGACGGACGGACGGCGCTCGCTGTCGGAATGGCCGGCTTATAGATAAATCGGCTCAATTCGTCCAGCCGCGCCATTGCTGCCGGCACGCAAGGGTTTCAAGATCCGAAAATCGGCAGGCTTCGGCAAACCTTTCATCCCTCAAGATCGGATTTCAGCCGGTCGAGGATGCTGATCGCGTGCGTGGCATATTGACTGATCCAGCGGTCGTGGATGTGCTTGATCGGCAGCGCGTTGAGATGGTTCCAGCGTTCGCGCCCCTCGCGCCGCGCCACGACCAGGTCGGCCTCCTCCAGCACCTTCAGGTGCAGCATGACCGTGCAGCGGTCCATGTCGGGGAAGGCATCGCACAACATGCCGGTGGTCTGCGGCGCATCCTTCAGCCGGTCCAGCAACGCACGCCGGCGCGGATGCGCCAGCGCCTTGAAAACATTGTCGTCTCGCGATTGGCTTGACATGTTATATTTCTATAACATATCCTTGAGCCATTCAAGGAAGGAGCTGTGGATATGTCTCTTGGATTCAGGGTTTCTGGCCGCATCGGCAAACCCGTCGCCGAAGTCTTCGATGCGGTCGTCAATCCGAAGAAACTCAGCGGCTACTTCACCACGATCGGCGGCGCCAGCGCACTGCTGGAGGCGGGCGCCACCGTCATCTGGTGGGGCAAGGTTCCGGTCGAGGTCGACGAGGTGAAGAAAGACAGCCGCATCGTGCTGCGCTGGGATGCCACCGACGCCGACGGCAAGCCGACCTACAAGACCCGCATCGAAATGAATTTCGAACCGCTCGACGATGGCGGCACCTTTGTCACCATCGCCGAAACCGGCTGGCACGAGGACGCGGTCGGCCTGAAGAAGTCCTACCTCAATTGCGAGGGCTGGTCGCAGATGCTGGCCTGCATGAAGGCCTATGTCGAATACGGCATCAATCTGCGCGACGGCTATTACCGCAGCGAGATGAAGGGCGAGCCGGCCAACGAGAACAACATCTGAAAAGCCACCAAGATGACGGAGGCCTGCGATGAAGCAAGTGACGCCATTTCTGATGTTCGAGGGCAAGGCCGAAGAGGCAATGACCTTCTATTGCGAGACGATCCCCGACAGCAGCGTCCTTGACATCACACGTTACGGCTCCGGCGAAGACGGCCCGGAAGGAACGGTCAAGCTGGCGCGCGTGTCCATAAGCGGTCTGGAAGTGATGGTCTACAACAGCCCCGTGCACCATGCCTTCACGTTCACGCCGTCGGTCTCGCTGTATGTGAATTGCTCCACGGAGGCAGAGCTGAACGACATTGTCGAGGCTCTGGCCAAGGACGGCAAATTTCTGATGGCGCTGGACAATTATGGTTTCAGCCGCCGGTTTGCATGGCTCAACGACAGGTTCGGAGTCTCCTGGCAAATCAATTTGGCATAGCGAGTTCTGGACCGAACCGGCCAATCGAACCTGAACACGGCAATGGAGTCAGCAAATGACCGCGAAGATCACCGGCGGCATCAACATCGCCATGAAGGTCCCGCCGCATCAATACCAGGCAACGATCGCCTTCTATCGCGACGTCATCGGCCTGAAGCCATTCACGGCCAAATCGCCGGCCGTCGGGTTCGAACTCGGTCCCAATCGACTGTGGATCGACGAGGCGCCGATGATGAGCCAGGCCGAGATCTGGCTGGAACTGTTCACCGATGATTTTCCGGCCGCTGCGGAGCATCTCGCCGAGGCCGGCGTCGTGCGCTGCGATGCCATCGAGGCACTGGGTGAAGGCTTTCGCGGCGGCTGGATCACCAATCCGGCCAACATCATTCACCTCGTACGCGAACCCGATGCCTGGTGAACAGGGCGGCGCCGTGGAAAGGAGGACGCTATGAAAATCCGTGAAACACCGACCGCCGAAGCCGGCATGCTGATAAGGCGGCCGGTCGCCGACGTATTCGAAGCCTTCGTCGATCCGGCGATCACGACGAAATTCTGGTTCACCCATGGCAGCGACAGGTTGGACAGCGGCAAGGAAATCAGTTGGGAATGGCGCATGTATGGCGTCTCGACGACGGTCAATGTCAGTGAGATCGTCGATAACAAGAAGATCGTCATGCAATGGAGCGATCCGCCGACCACGGTGGTGTTGACATTTACCGAGATGCCGGGCGGCACGACCTTTGTCGAGGTCCGCAATTTCGGCTTTGTCGGTAGCCCCGATGAGCAGGTCAAGCAGGCGATCGGCTCGACCGGCGGTTTTGCGCTGGTGCTCGCCGGCGCCAAGGCGTGGCTGGAGCAAGGCGTGATGCTCGGCCTGATCGGCGACCGTCATCCGAAGGGCGTTCCAGCAAATTAAGCAACGGCGAGCCAAGATCGGCTGGCAACAGACCGCGAATGCTCAGGAACGCCGCTTTTCCTGCTCTAGCACATGACGGCGGAGCACGCGGTTGATCTCCGTTTGATAGCCACCGCCTTCGACATGCTCCTTGAACCAGGACAGCACATCAGCGTCAAGCCGAATGGTCACCGGCTGCTTTAGTGGCCGGTAGAGGTGCCCTCGGCGAGCATGAACCCAATTCTCGGCCGAAGTTTCCGGAATGTCGGACGTGTCAATTTCGCTGTCAGGCAAATCTGCCAAATTGGCGAGCTGGTTGCGCTGATCTTGGCTAAGTTCCTTCCTGCTCATAGCGCCTCCTTTCATGCGGCGTTGCTTTCCGGGCACCGACAATCCGAATTCGTTCCTCATCTTCGAGATCGGGATAAGTGTGAACAACGAGCAGTACCACCAGCCCTTGGATCATCCCGATCGCATGCCACCTTTGCTCGCCATCTTCAAACCGGTCAGGCACAATCAGATGAAGCGGATCCTTGAAGACATCTTTGGCGAGATCGAACTCAACACCATGCTTGGCACGGTTGCGCTTGGCCTTCTCGGGATCCCATTCAAATCGCAATATGGCGGCACCGTTATTTACAAAATTGTACGCACAATTCTGTAAGAGTCAAGTCAATGCCCGCCCCCGCCCTTTGCCTTCTTCCGCCGCCGCGCCAGCATGTTGAGCCCTTCGACCAGTGCCGAAAAACCCATGGCGGCGTAGATGTAGCCTTTCGGCACGTGGTAACCCATGCCGTCGGCGATCAGCGTCGTGCCGATCATCAGCAGGAAGCCGAGGGCCAGCATGACGATGCTGGGGTTCCTGGCGATGAAATCGGCCAGCGGCCCGGCCGCCAGCATCATCACGCTCACCGCCACGATCACCGCGATGTACATGATCGCGATTTCGTCGGTCATGCCGACGGCGGTGATGATCGAGTCGATCGAGAAGACGAGGTCGAGCAGCAATATCTGGAAAATCGCGCCGGCCAGCGACAGCTGCAATGTCTCGCCCATCATGGTGTCCTGGTGATCATCGAGATCGACCGTGTGGTGGATCTCCTTGGTCGCCTTCCAGACGAGAAACAGGCCGCCGGCGATCAGGATCAGGTCGCGCCATGAAAACCCGTGGCCGAAGGCGGTGAATATCGGCGTCGTCAGTTGGACGATGATCGAGATGGTGGCCAGCAGGATCAGCCGCATCACCAGCGCGGCCGAGATGCCGAGCCGCCGGGCGCGGGCCCGCTGCGCTACCGGCAATTTGTTGGTCAGGATCGAGATGAAGATCAGATTATCGATGCCGAGCACGACCTCCAGCACGATCAGCGTCAGCAGCGCGACCCATGCCGTCGGGTCGGAGACAAAGGCGAAATGCGGCGCCAGGAATTCGACTAGCTGCATGGAGGTCGTCCCCTCTACGATCTAGAGCAGTTTCGCCGGCAATTGGGTATTGCAAGCGTCTATATCAATGTCACGACCAGAAGGATGGAGCCGTTTCCTCCAGCCGCGGGCCGCGGCGAAACGGCGCGATCCGTTCGGTCAGGCCGCTACGGTCGGAAATGTCGACGCCGACGCCGCACAATGTCGCCGGTCCGGTCGATGCCTCGAAGCGGCCTTTCGGCACCTTGGACAAGAACCGGTTGAGCGGCTCCTCCTTGTCCATGCCGAGCGAGGAATCGTAATCGCCGCACATGCCGGCATCGGAAATATAACCGGTGCCGCCATTGAGGATCTGGTGATCGCCGGTCGGCTGATGCGTATGGGTGCCGACCACAAGGCTGGCACGGCCGTCGACGAAATGAGCGAAGCACATTTTTTCCGAGGTCGCCTCGGCATGGAAATCGATGACGATCGCATCGGCCTGCTCGCCAAGCGGGCAAGCGGCAAGTTCGCGCTCGCCGGCCTGGAACGGATCGTCGAGCTCGGGATGCATGAACACCCGGCCCATGATGTTGGCGACCAGCACGCGCGCGCCGTTCCTGGCGATGTAGACGCCTGAGCCGCGCCCCGGCGTACCCTTGGGGAAATTGGACGGACGCAGGAAGCGCTCTTCGCGCGGCGCGAAAATCAGCGCATCGCGCTGGTCCCAGACATGGTTGCCGGTGGTGACGACATCGGCGCCGGCCGAGATCGTCTCGCGAAAAATCTCCTCGGTGATGCCGAAGCCGCCGGCGGCGTTCTCGCCATTGACGATGACGAAGTCGAGCTTGAAATCCGAGATCAGGCCAGGCAGTTGTTCCCACACCGCCGTACGTCCTGTCTTGCCGACCATGTCGCCGAGGAAGAGAAGTCTCATATAAGCGTGATCCCGAACCGAAGGTCAGCGAAGCAAAAAGCTGCATGACTTTCGCAAAAGACCATGCGTCCAGGAACTTATCTACAATTTCGGCGCGAAGCGGCGCAACCCGCTCTCGGTGAGTATTTCCGGAATGATCACGTCATGCGGCTCGTCCGGCACCAGGGCCACCTCCTGGCAGTCGAAGGCAATGCCGATCAGCCGCGGCTGCTGTCCCTTGTCGGCCAGCCGCACGATCGCCCGGTCGTAATAGCCGGCGCCGTAACCGATGCGGTGGCCGCGCGCGTCGAAGGCGGCGAGCGGCACCAGCATGAGCTGGGGGTCGAGTACCTCGGCTTCCTCGTGCGGCCCGACGGTGCCGAACCCCATGTCGATCATCGGCGCGCCACGCACCAGCTCGCGAAAGACGATGGTGGTCTTGTCCAGAATGGCCGGCAGGCAGAGTCTTGCCCCCTTCTCGCGCAAGGCAAACATCAGCGGCCGGACGTCGACTTCCGAGCGCATCGGCCAGAAGCCTGAGACGATCTGGCCCGGCTCGACCGTGATCCGGTCGCGCGCCGTCTCGGCCATTTCGAGTGCTGCCTCCACCCGCCAGAAAGGATCGAGCGCGTCGCGGCGCCCGAGGGCTTGGTTGCGGAGATTTTTTTTCAGGTCTTTTGGGGATGTCATGCGCCGACGTTAGAAAAGGTCAGATTTGGATGGAGTTTTACGAGCGACGTTTTGGAGGAGCGGGGCGAACTTTTCGTTCGTGAGAGCACCCCACAAAGCGGCGCGACGACAAGATCCGCCAGAGATGGTCTTTTCGATAGGTGACGATCCACACAACCGGTGGAGAGAGCGATCCCGGGAACCTACAAAGTAGGTGGGCGCCGTATGAGAAAACCCACGGGTCTTCCCAGGGACAGCTCCCTAGGGATCATTAAGGCCCCGGGGAAAATGTTCTCCTGCCGGGAAGCGCAGACCGTCTCCGCCAATATAGGCAGACGGCAGACCAAGCGCCAGAGAGACGACATGTTTCGAGTCTTAAATCGACGCAGAACCGCTCGACGAGGGTCGCGCCGGCAAGATCCCCGCTTTACCAGCAGCGCCTTGCACCGCGAAGGCCGCGTCCTTAGGGTCGCGCGATGAACCCGGGAGCAAAAATGCGTTTCGAAGGCACGGCAGCCTATGTCGCCGACAAGGATCTGATGGTGGCGGTCAACGCGGCGATCGCGCTCGAGCGGCCGTTGCTGGTCAAGGGCGAGCCCGGTACCGGCAAGACCGAACTTGCCCGCCAGGTGGCGGCGGCGCTCGGCCTCGATCTGATCGAATGGCATGTCAAATCGACCACGCGGGCGCAGCAGGGCCTTTATGAATATGATGCCGTCTCGCGGCTGCGCGACAGCCAGCTCGGCGACGAGCGCTTCAACGACATCCGCAATTACCTCAAGCGCGGCAAGCTGTGGGACGCCTTTGCTGCCGGCAAGAAAGTCGTGCTTCTGATCGACGAGATCGACAAGGCCGATATCGAGTTCCCCAACGATCTGTTGCAGGAACTGGATCGGATGGAGTTCTTCGTCTACGAGACCGGCGAGACCATCCGTGCCACCGTCCGGCCGATCGTCATCATCACCTCCAACAACGAAAAAGAGCTGCCGGACGCCTTCCTGCGCCGCTGCTTCTTCCACTACATCCGCTTTCCCGACGTCGAGACGCTGCACAAAATCGTCGACGTGCACTATCCCGGCATCAAGCAGAACCTGGTGCGCGCCGCACTCACGCAATTCTATGAAATCCGTGACGTGCCGGGCCTCAAGAAGAAGCCGTCGACCTCCGAGGCACTCGACTGGATCCGCCTGCTGGTCGCCGACGAGATCGCGCCCGAGGACCTGCGCGCCGACCCGAAGAACGTGCTGCCCAAGCTGCACGGCGCCTTGCTGAAGAACGAACAGGACGTGCACCTGTTCGAGCGCCTGGCCTTCATGGCGAGACGGCAGGGATGAGGGGCCGGTCGGCCGGAAGCCCACGAAGTCACCGGACAGCGCTTTCCCGGTGCTGGACCGTTGCCTCTAGCCGGGCACGGAGGCAGCTTCAGGTTGCCGACTTCAGAGGGAAACGAAATGACCGAGATCACCATCCGCCCATTGGCGCAATCTGACCACGCCGATTGGCGGCGTCTTTGGACCGCCTATCTCACCTTCTACGAAACCAAGCTGCCGGAAGAGGTTTACTCCGTCACCTGGAAGCGGCTGTTCACGGCGGGCGAGTTCGAGCCGAAAGGCTTCATCGCCACCCTCGACGGCAAGGCCGTCGGCCTGACGCACTATCTCTACCATCGCTCCTGCTGGTCGCAGATAAACAACTGCTATCTGCAGGACCTGTTCGCCGACCCCGATGTACGCGGCAAGGGCGTCGGCGCCGCCCTGATCGAAGCGGTCAAGCAGGAAGCCGGCAAGATCGGCGTCAAGAACGTCTACTGGATGACCCACGAAACCAACACCACGGCACGCAAGCTCTACGACCACGTGGCGCGGCGGACCGGCTTCATCGAGTACGATCTGCTATGATGAAGCCAACGATTGAAATAATCACCTGTGCGCAATATATTGCGCATGATCAGGGGCGACAGTGCCGCTGATCGAGACCAACACGCGCAAGATTGTCACGAGGCTTTTACGTGACGGCTGGGTGAACGTAGGCGGCGGCAAACACGAGAAGTACGAGCATCCGGAAAGGCCGGAGATCATGATTATCGTGCCGCGGCATCGCGAACAATCTCTGGGTGTTGCGCGGTCGATCGCCCGGCTTGCTGGATGGATTTAAGGACGAATCATGACGCACTATGTCGGAATTCTTGACGGCGCAGATGAAGTCTGGGGAGTGCGGGTGCCTGATCTTCCCGGATGTCACGGCGGTGGCGCAAGTCCCGAAGAGGCGATAGCCGATGCGACTTCTGCCGTTCGCGAATGGGCAGAGACACGAATGGCGAAGAACTTGCCCTTGCCCGCGGCGCGCACTGTGGCAGATCTGCTCCGACTGGGCGAAGTCGATAGCGCTGCCGGTGAATCCGCCGTGATGATCCCTGTGCTGATCGATTCCGGACGGCCTGTCCGGGCCAATCTGTCGCTCGACGCAGGTCTTTTGGCGGCAATCGACGAAGAAGCGGGTCGGCGTGGTCTGACGCGTTCCGCCTTTATCGCCAGCGCCGCACGGGAGAAGATCGAGGGACACAGATAAAGTCGGACCATGTTCATCCCCTTCTTCCTCGAACTGAAGGCAGCGCGGGTTCCGGTCTCGCTCCGCGAATATCTGTCGCTGCTGGAGGGGCTGGAGGCCGGGCTGGTCGACTATGATGTCGAGGGCTTTTACTATCTCGCCCGCGCCGCTCTGGTGAAGGACGAGCGCCACATCGACCGCTTCGACCAGGTCTTTTCGCACATCTTCAAAGGTGTCGAGGCGCTGACTGACGAAGACGCGGTCGATGTCGCAAACATCCCGGAGGAATGGCTGCGGAGGCTCGCTGAAAAGCACCTGACCGATGAGGAGAAGAAGCTGGTCGAGGCGCTGGGCGGCTTCGGAAAGCTGATGGAGACGCTGAAGAAGCGGTTGGAGGAGCAAAACGGCCGGCATCAGGGCGGTTCGAAATGGATCGGCACCGGCGGCACCTCGCCCTTCGGCGCCTATGGCTACAATCCCGAAGGCGTGCGCATCGGCCAGCACGAAAGCCGCAACCGCCGCGCGGTAAAAGTCTGGGACAAACGCGAGTTCAGGAATTTCGATGACGCCGTCGAACTCGGCACCCGCAACATCAAGGTCGCGCTGAAGCGCTTGCGCCGCTGGGTGCGCGAAGGCGCCGAACAGGAATTCGACCTGCCCGGCACCATCCACGCCACCGCCGAGCACGGTTATCTTGACGTTAAGACACAACCCGAACGTCGCAATGCCGTGAAGCTGCTGATGTTCTTCGATGTCGGCGGCTCGATGGACGACCATGTCAGGAGCGTCGAGGAGCTGTTTTCGGCCGCCCGCGCCGAGTTCCGCCAGCTCGAATATTTCTATTTCCACAACTGCCTCTACGAGGGCGTGTGGAAGGACAATCGCCGCCGCCATGCCGAGGTGATTCCGACCTTCGATCTCCTCCATAAATATGGCCCCGACTACAAGGTGATCGTCGTCGGCGACGCCTCGATGAGCCCCTATGAGATCGCTCAACCCGGCGGCTCGGTCGAGCATTGGAACAAGGAGCCCGGCGCCGTCTGGCTCGGCAGGCTGCTGCAGCAATGGCCGAACGCCATTTGGCTCAATCCGGAAGACGCGAAGAACTGGGGTTTTACCCATTCGATTGCCATGATCCGCGATATTTTTGGCGGCCGCATGTTTCCGCTGACGCTCGCCGGCCTCGAAGCCGCGACGAAGCAACTTTCAAGGAAGCACTGAATGGATCCACGCAAAACAGGACGGTCGACCTGTTTCCTTTGCCTGCAATGCGGTGTCCAGTTCGCGGCGACAGCGACGCCGCCGCGACATTGCCCGATCTGCGAGGACGAGCGGCAATATGTGCGCTGGGAAGGTCAGGCCTGGACCACGCCGGAAGAGCTCGCCGCCGGCCATCGGGTCGTGATCAAGGATGATGCCGGCGTGCTCGCCTTCGGCATCGAGCCACGCTTCGCTATCGGCCAGCGCGCATTGCTGGCGCAAACGCCGCACGGCACTGTGCTGTGGGACTGCATCTCGATGGTCAGCGACGAGGCGGTGGCCGAGATCAACCGCCGGGGCGGCCTGGCCGCCATCGCCATTTCGCACTGCCATTATTATTCGGCAATGGTCGAGTGGAGCGAGGCGTTTGGCGGCGTGCCGATTTATCTGCACGCCGATGATCGTCCGTGGATCATGCGGCCGCATCCGGCAATCATCAGTTGGGAAGGCGAGATGCGCGCCATAAACCCGTCGCTGACGCTCATCCGCTGCGGCGGCCACTTTGCCGGTGGCCAGGTACTGCACTGGAAGCGCGACCGCGGCAATGCCATCCTGGCCGGCGACATCCTGCAGGTGGCGCCGACCCGCCGTCATGTCAGCTTCATGTACAGCTATCCGAACTATATCCCGCTCAACGCGACGAAAGTGCTCGGCATCAAGGCCGCGCTGGAGCCTTTCGCGTTCGACCATATCTACGGCGCATGGTGGAACCAGAACGTCATCCGAGATGCAAAGGCAGCATTTTCAGCATCGGTTGCGCGCTATCTCGCCGCCATCGCCTGAGGGATTCTTCGCAGCAGGATAGGAAATACGAGCAAACGCCGTAACAAATGCCTATTTCAGGCGAAGTTGCGAAGGCAACCCAAATAGCGACATAAGCTAAGAGGAAAAAATGGACAGCCGCACCTACCCCGTTACCCGCACCGATGCCGAATGGCGCGCCCGGCTGACGCCCGAGCAATATGCGGTGATGCGCAACCACGGCACCGAGCGGCCGGGAAGCTGCGCCCTGCTGCACGAGAAGCGCGCCGGCACCTTCTCCTGCGTCGGCTGCGACCAGCCCTTGTTTGAATCCAAGCTGAAATTCGAGAGCGGCACCGGCTGGCCGAGCTTCAACGACCCAGTGCGGGGTTCGGTCGAGACCACCGTCGACCGCAGCTACGGCATGGTCCGCACCGAATGCCATTGCGCCCGCTGCGGCAGCCATCTCGGCCATGTCTTCGAGGACGGCCCGCCACCGACCGGTCTGCGCTATTGCATCAACGGCGTGGCGCTCAAATTCGCGCCGGCCGCCTGATCGTCAGGCCACAACCACCAGGATCAGCCACAACGTGGCGCCAAGCGTCATCAGCGAGGCCATGACGCCACTCGATTTTCCGGCAGTTCGCCAAACGGCAAAGGTCAGGAAGATATTGTAGGGCACCGGCGCGAAATGCACCGCCAGGACGAGCGCAAGCGGCAGCTTCAATCCTAGCAGAATGAGCGCCCCCACCGACGACGCGACGTTGATCGCTGTGCCGACAACGACCAGGTCGCGCCAGAACAGCCGATCGAGCGGCACGCCGCCGAACCAGCGTGAGCGGAAGAAGGCGGCAACGCGCGACATGATCGTCATCGATCGATCGGCTCCCTGGCTGCGCACCAGAGCAACCCTTCCACAAGGATTGCGTCTGGAAACCCTGCTTTATTCCTGACCCAGAACGTCGGCAATCGCGCGCTCGAAACGTGAGGCTTCCGTCACCAGCCAGTCGGTCATCGCCGGCCAATTGTCCTCGGCAAAACAATTCACCCGCCACATCGAATTGATGCCGAGGCCGTCGCAACTTTGTTCTGGCCTGAGCTTCAGCCTGTCTTCGATGGCCGGCTGGAACGGCTTCAACCGCGACCAGGCTTGCGTGGCACCGAACTTCTCGTTGCGGCCGAAGAAGACGCCGACATGATTGTGCGCAGGCGCGACATACATGGAAAGGACCAATGCGAAATCGGGCAGCCCACGCTGCCAGAACCACGGTCCGCGCCTCGCCAACAGAGCCCTTTCATCCGGATGCCGTTCCGCGAACAGCGTCCAGAAGCTGCGTTGGCGGAATTCAGAGGCGCGGTGGGCGCCGAAGTCGAATTCACTCATGGCTGGATTCCATGGTCAGAACCGCTTCTCCCGCGATCGTCTCCGGCGCCGAGGCCGGCCTTTACACCATGCCGAGCGCAGCCTTGTACAGATCGAGGATGGACTCCTCTTCCTGCCGCTCGGCCTGGTCCTTCTTGCGCAGCCGGATGATCGACCGCATCGCCTTGGTGTCGAAGCCAGTGCCCTTGGCCTCGGCGAACACTTCCTTGATGTCGTCGGCAATCGTCTTCTTCTCTTCCTCGAGCCGCTCGATTCGTTCGATGAAGGCGCGCAGCTGGCCGGCGGCAACAGTCTGGCTGGTCTCGGTGATGTCGTCGGCCATATTCTTCTCTCCGCGTCGTTTCTCGCCGCGACTCGGGGTGACCCGAGCGGCGAATTGCAGCGGTTCGATGCCCGACCGGGCGCGGCGGGTCAAGGTACTATCGATGCGGCATGAAGGGCTGCTGCCAGGCGCCGACAAGGCCCTATCGATGCCGGCCTGTTTCACCCGAACGCGATCAGCAGATCCTTGGCATCGATCTGGTCGCCGGCCTTGACCAGCACCTCGGCTATGGTGCCGTCGCGTTCGGCATGCAACGCCGTTTCCATCTTCATCGCTTCGATCGACAGCAGCACGTCGCCGGCCTTCACCGCCTGGCCGGCAGCGACCGCAAGCGCCGAGACGACGCCAGGCATCGGCGCGCCGACATGCGCCTCATTGCCCGGCTCCGCCTTGCGCCGTGCCTTGGCAGCGGACGCGCCATGCGCCCGGTCCGGCACCTTCACCCGGCGCGGCTGCCCGTTGAGCTCGAAGAACACGGTGACCATGCCCTTTTCGTCGACATCGCCGATGGCAAGGCAGCGCACCACCAGCGTCTTGCCTTTTTCGATGTCGACGAAAATCTCGTCTTCCGGCTTCATGCCGTAGAAATAGGTCGGCGTCGGCAGCACGCTGACCGGCCCGTAGGTCTCCTGCGCGGCGGCAAAATCGGAAAACACCTTCGGATACATCAGCCACGACGCGAACTCGAACTCGCTGAGCTTGCGCTCGAGCTTTTCCTCGACCTCCGCGCGACTGGCCTTGAGGTCCGCCGGTTTGAGCAGCGAACCCGGCCGCACCGTGATCGGCTTTTCGCCCTTCAGCACCTTCTTCTGCAATGGCTTTGGCCAGCCGCCCGGCGACTGGCCGAGATCGCCGCGCAACATCGACACCACCGAATCCGGGAAGGCGATGTCCCTCGCCGGATTCTCGACGTCGGCGACGGTCAGGTCCTGGCTCACCATCATCAGCGCCATGTCGCCGACGACCTTGGACGACGGCGTCACCTTGACGATGTCGCCGAACATCAGATTGACGTCGTGATAGGTCTGCGCCACCTCGTGCCAGCGTGTCTCCAGCCCGAGCGAGCGCGCCTGTTCCTTGAGGTTGGTGAACTGACCGCCCGGCATTTCGTGCAGATAGACCTCCGATGCCGGTCCCTTCAGGTCGCTTTCGAAGGCTGAATACTGGTTGCGCACCGCCTCCCAGTAGAACGAGATGTTCCTGATCCACTGCGGGTCGAGGCCCGGATCGCGCTCGGTGCCCTTCAGCGCCTCCACGATCGAACCGAGGCACGGCTGCGAGGTGTTGCCGGATAGCGAATCCATCGCCGCGTCGATGGCGTCGACGCCGCTCTCCACCGCCGCCAGCACGGTTGCCGCCGACAGGCCGGATGTGTCGTGGGTGTGGAAGTGGATCGGCAGGTCCGTCGCCTCGCGCAGTGCCTTGAACAGCGCGCGGGCAGCGCTCGGCTTTAGAAGCCCAGCCATGTCCTTGACGGCGATGATATGGGCGCCTGCCGCCTGCAATTCCCTGGCCAGGCCGACATAGTATTTCAGATCGTATTTGGCCCGCGCCGGATCGAGTATGTCGCCGGTATAACAGATCGCCGCTTCGATCAGTCTGCCCTCGGCGCCGATCGCATCCATGGCCACGCGCATGTTCTCGACCCAGTTCAGGCAGTCGAAGACCCGGAACAGGTCGATGCCGCCGGCAGCGGCCTGGCGGACGAAATGCTGGACGACATTGTCGGGATAGTTGGTATAGCCAACGCCGTTGGCACCGCGCAGGAGCATCTGCAGCAGAAGGTTGGGTGTTGCCTCGCGCACCAGGGACAGCCGCTCCCATGGGTCTTCGGTGAGAAAGCGCATGGCGACGTCGAATGTGGCGCCGCCCCAGCATTCGAGCGACAAAAGCTGCGGCAGAGCACGCGCATAGGTGCCGGCAATTCCGGCAATGTCATAGGTGCGCACACGCGTCGCGAGCAAGGATTGATGCCCGTCGCGCATTGTCGTGTCGGTGACCAGCACCTCTGTTTGCTCGCGCATCCACGCGGCGAATTTCTCCGGCCCGAGCACGTCGAGCTTCTGCTTGCTGCCTTGAGGCACATTGCCGTTGAGATATGGCACCACCGGTGGCGCCGCATCGGCCTTTGGCTGCGGCCGGCCGCGCGTCTCGGGATGACCATTGACCGAAACGTCGGCAAGGTAGTTGAGCAGCTTGGTCGCGCGGTCCTGCCGCTTCACACTGGCGAACAGTTCCGGCGTCGTGTCGATGAACTTGGTGGTGTAGGAATTGTCGGCGAAGCTCGGGTGATTGATGATCGCCTCGAGGAACGTGAGGTTGGTCGCCACGCCGCGGATACGGAATTCGCGCAGCGCCCGGTTCATGCGGGCGATGGTCTCGGCCGGCGTCGGCGCCCACGCCGTTACCTTTTCCAGCAGCGGATCGTAGAAGCGGGTGATGACCGCGCCCGAATAGGCGGTGCCGCCATCAAGGCGGATACCGAAGCCGGTGGCACCGCGATAGGCGGTGATGCGGCCATAGTCGGGGATGAAATTATGCTCGGGATCTTCCGTGGTGATGCGGCACTGCAGCGCGTGGCCGTTGAGCCTGATGTCCTTCTGCGCCGGAACGCCCGATTCCGCCGTGCCGATGGCAAAGCCGTCGAGGATATGGATCTGCGCCTTGACGATGTCGATGCCGGTCACCTGTTCGGTGACCGTGTGCTCGACCTGGATACGCGGATTGACCTCGATGAAGTAGAATTTTCCGGTATCGGCATCCTGCAGGAACTCGACCGTGCCGGCGCCGATATAGCTGGTTTCGCGCGCGATCCTCAGCGCGTAGCCGCAAAGCTCCTCGCGCTGTGACATTTCGAGGTAGGGCGCCGGCGCCCGCTCGACCACTTTCTGGTTGCGGCGCTGGATCGAACAATCGCGCTCGAACAGGTGCACGGCGTTGCCATGAGTGTCGCCCAGCACCTGCACCTCGACATGGCGTGCGCGCTCGATCAGCTTTTCGAGATAGACCTCGTCCTTGCCGAAAGCCGCCTTCGCCTCACGCTTGCCTTCCATGACCTCGCGCGCGAGATCGGCCTCGGAGCGGATGGCGCGCATGCCGCGGCCGCCGCCGCCCCAGGATGCCTTGAGCATCACCGGGTAGCCGATCGTCTTGGCGAGTTCCTTTACCGCCTCCATGTCGTCCGGCAAGGGATCGGTGGCGGGAATTACCGGCACGCCGACTTCGATCGCGAGGTTGCGAGCGGCGACCTTGTTGCCTAGCCTGCGCATCGTATCCGGCTTTGGCCCGATGAAGATGATGCCGGCCGTGGCGCAGGCCTCGGCGAATTCCGGGCTTTCCGACAGCAGGCCGTAGCCTGGATGGATGGCATCGGCGCCCGATAGCCTGGCGACGCGGATAACCTCCTCGATCGACAGATAGCTTTCTATCGGCCCCATGTCCCTGGCCAAATGCGGCCCGCGCCCGACCTGGTAGCTTTCGTCGGCCTTGAAGCGATGCAGGGAGTATTTGTCCTCCTCTGCCCAGATCGCCACGGTTTTGAGGCCGAGCTCATTGGCCGCGCGGAAGACGCGGATGGCTATTTCGGAGCGGTTGGCGACAAGGATCTTCGAGATTGCCAAGGACAGGGCTCCGGACGCGGGAAAGGGAACTGCTGGACATGATTAGCGCGAAAATGCTGCAGTGCAAACAAAAATGGAGACGTCGGCTAAACCGATTTAAATCCTTGCGGCTATGCGATGAAGCAAAAGACAAATGAAAAATGCCCGGCGCGAGGCGCCGGGCATTTTTTGGGCTGCAGGCGTTTGCCGGCTTATTGTTCGAAGTAGGTGTACTTGCCGTCGTCACCCTTCTTCCAAGTGTAGATGACGTAGTCGGGACGGGTGATGTCGCCCTTTGCGTCATAGCCGATGTCGCCGATGGCGGTCTTCCACGGGCCACTCTTCTTGATCTCTTCCGCAACCTTCTGCGCGTCGTCGGAAGAGCCGACCTTGTTGGCGGCGGCGGCGACGATCTGCAGCGCGGCGTAGGAGTAGAGCGTATAGGCTTCAGGCTCGAAACCGGCGGCGCGGAACTTCTCCACGAGTTCCTTGGCGTTCGGGTTCTTGCGCGGATCGGGAGCGAACGTCATCAGCGTGCCGTCGACGGCATCGCCGGCGATGGAGGCCAATTCGTTCGACACGATGCCGTCGCCGGACATGAACTGGGCCTTGAGACCCTGATCGGCGAGCTGGCGCATAATCAGGCCGGCCTCGGTGTGCAGGCCGCCATAGTAGACGACGTTGACGCCGGCATCCTTCATCTTGGCGATCAACGCCGAGAAGTCCTTGTCGCCGACATTGATGCCCTCATACATGGCTTCGGTCACGCCATCAGCATTGAGTGCCTTCTTGGTTTCGTCGGCGAGACCCTGGCCGTAAGGCGTCTTGTCGTGGACGACGGCGATCTTGCCGTCCTTAAAGTGCGCGGCGAGGTAGTCGCCGGCAACCTTGCCCTGCTGATCGTCGCGTCCGCAGGTACGGAACGTGTTCCACAGGCCCCGCTCGGTCAGCTTCGGGTTGGTCGCGGAAGGCGTGATGACGAGAATGCCGTTCTCGGCATAGACCTCTGACGCCGGAATGGTGACGCCCGAATTGAAGTGGCCGACGACATATTTGACGCCATCGGCGACAAACTTGTTGGCGACCGAGATGCCCTGCTTCGGATCCGACACGTCGTCGCCGACCTCGATCTTGATCTGCTCGCCGTTAATGCCGCCAGCCGCGTTGATATCGGCGGCAGCCTGTTCGGCGCCCTTCTGCAACTGCGCGCCGAATGCTGCGTTCGGGCCAGTGATCGGACCGGCAACGCCGATCAGGATGTCAGCCCACGCGCTGCCGCTGAACGCGACAAGCGCGGTCAGGGCGACGGCGGACAAAAGTGACTTTTTCATTGAAACGCTCCCATTTACCGAGTGGGCGTGGATGTTGCTTTCATGCGATGCCCACTCTTGCTCGCAGAAAGAGTACTTTGCCGATTTTCAGGCACTTGTCACGCCGATTCATCCCTGAAGCGCCGTTAATGATAAATGTCAACCTTTTGGTTTCCAGCTCAAAAGAGAGGCTCTTTCGTAAAGCCAATTATACTGCGTTACCATCTGGTTGGTGCGCGTGTATTGGTAGCCAATGAAGCCCAATATCATCAGCACGATGGTGTCGACCACGTAGTAATGCAGCGAAAACATCGTTCCGCCGAACAGCGCATGATGGATGAATCTTACGCCGATGCCGAGCCCCAGCATGTAGGCGAACAACTGGGCGAAGCTGCGCCACGTCTGCGCACATGCCTTGCCCGTCATCCACGCCGCCCAGCCGCCGAGCAGGCAGGTGACGAAGAAGAACTGCCAGATCGAGGGTTCCTCATAGACAATGCCCTGCATGATTGATGTCTCCTGAAACTCAGTGATGGCCGCCTTCGAGATAGGCGGCGCGCACCTCCGGATTGGCGAGCAACTCCTTGCCGGTGCCGCTCATCGTCACGTTGCCGTTGACCATGACATAGCCGCGCGTGGCGAGCTTCAGAGCGCCGAAGGCGTTTTGCTCGACCAGGAACACGGTCAGTCCCTGCGTGCGGTTCAGCTCCCGGATAGCGTCGAATATCTGCTTGACGATCAGCGGCGCCAGGCCAAGCGACGGCTCGTCGAGCAAAAGCAGCTTCGGCCGCGCCATCAGCGCGCGCCCGATCGACAGCATCTGCTGCTCGCCGCCGGACAGCGTGCCACCACGCTGGGCAATGCGTTCCTTCAGGCGTGGAAACAGCGTGAACACCTTCTCGACGTCCTCGTCATAATGCTCGAGGTTGTCGAGGCTGGCGCCCATTTGCAGGTTTTCCATCACCGTCATGCGTGGGAAAATGCGGCGCCCTTCCGGCGACTGGGCGATGCGCATGCGCGCGATCTCGTGGGTCGGCATCTGGGTGATGTCGGTACCGGCGAATGTGATGGTACCCGCGCGGGCGCGGGGAGCACCGAAGATGGTCATCATCAGCGTCGACTTGCCGGCGCCGTTGGCACCGATCAGCGCTACGATCTCACCTTGCTTGACCGTGACATCGACGCCGTTCAGCGCCCTGATGTTGCCGTAGTAGGTCTGGACGCCCTTGATATCGAGCAGCGTTGTGCCGGCCATTATTTCCGCCCTCCACGCCGATTAGAGGTGCCGGGAGTTTTTGACTTCACCGGAGCCTTGGAGGCCGGCTTTGCAGTGGAAGATTTTGCGGCAGAAGATTTCGCGGCCGATTTGGCTTTGGCCGGCGATCCGGACTTTGCCGCGGCACTCGACCTTGCATCGATCTGCCCGGCTTTCGAAGCGCCCTTTGACACGGTGACGCGTTCGCCCTCGCTGTGGCCAACCGTGTCGGCAACCGGTCCGGCGAGATACGAAGACGATGTGCCTGGGCCATGGGCCGCATCCGGACCCGTATCCAATTGCTCGATGACGTCTTCGTCGCCGACTTCGGTCAGCACCGTCTCGACGTCCTCGTCTTCGACGCCGAGGTAGGCAGCGATGACGCGCGGGTCGGTCCGCACCGATTGCGGGTTGCCGTCGGAGATCTTGCGCCCGTATTCGAGCACGACGACATGGTCCGAAATCTGCATAACCACCGCCATATCATGCTCGATCAAAAGGATCGACGTGCCGGTGTTGTCCTTGATGTCCATCAGCAGTGCATTGAGCGCCGCCGATTCCTTCGGATTAAGGCCGGCGGCCGGCTCGTCGAGGCACAGAAGCTCAGGGCCGGTGCACATGGCGCGAGCAATTTCGAGCCGTCGCTGCGCGCCATATGGCAGATCGCCGGCAGGATCGTCGGCGCGGTCGACGAGATCGGCCTTTTCCAGCCAGTGCTCGGCCAGTTCAACCGATTCCGCCGAAGCCTGTCTGTATCCGCTATAACCGAACAGGCCGAGAATGGTATAGCCGGACGCCTTCATCAGCTTGTTGTGCTGGGCCACCAGCAGGTTCTCCAGCAGCGTCATGCCCGAGAACAGGCGGATGTTCTGGAAGGTGCGCGCCACCTTGGCCCGCGCCGGGATTTCATGGTTCGGCAAACGTTCGAGCAGGAAGGTCGAGCCGTCGCGCCGATTGAGCGTGATCATGCCTTCCGACGGTTTGTAGAAACCGGTGATGCAATTGAACACGGTGGTCTTGCCGGCGCCGTTGGGACCGATCAGCGCGGTGATCTCGCCGCGTTTGGCCTGGAACGACAGGTCGCCGATGGCGACGAGACCGCCGAACTTCATCGACAAATGATCGACCTGCAGGATGGCATCGTTCACGGAGGGGCTCGCGTTCATCAGCCGTGTCCCTCCTTGGTAAAGGACCCCGACACCGCCCTGCGCACCTTGAGGAAGGCTGTCGGCTCGCGGCTGCCGACGAAGCCGCGCGGCTTCCACAGCATGACGATGACCATGGCCATGCCGAACAACAGCATGCGATAAAGCTCCGGCGTGAAGTCGGGGCCGAACCCGGGTATAACCTTGATGTTGCCCCAACTCAGGCCGGTCTTGAGGAAATCCAGTTCGCGCAGGATTTCGGTGCCGCCGATCATCACCATGGCGGCGACGGCAATGCCGACCAGCGAGCCCATGCCGCCAAGCACGACGATGGCAAGGATGATCGCGGATTCCAGGAAGACGAAGGATTCCGGGCTGACGAAGCCTTGCCGCGCGGCAAAGAACGAGCCGGCGAAGCCGCCAAACATCGCGCCCGTGGCAAAGGCCGTGAGCTTGGTGGTGGTGGTGTTGATACCGAGCGAGCGGCACGCGATCTCGTCCTCGCGCAGCGCTTCCCAGGCGCGGCCGACCGGCAGACGCCTGAGCCTCACGGTGACGAAGGCCGTCAGCAGACAGAGCCCAAGGATCAAATAGTAGAGGAATATCTTGTAGTAGGCACCCGATTGGGCGATGCCGAGCACCTTCGAGATGTAGTTCGGATCGGAGACGTTGAACGACATCAGGCCGAAGAAAGACACCTTCGGGATGCCGGAAATGCCGGCCGAGCCGTTGGTCACCTCGCGCCAGTTGATGATCACCAGCCTTATGATTTCGCCGAAGGCGAGCGTCACGATCGCCAGATAGTCACCGCGCAGGCGCAGCACCGGGAAGCCGAGCATCACGCCCCAGAACGCAGCCATCAGGCCAGCGGCGGGCAGCAGGATCCAGAAGGAGAGGCCGAAATGCGTGCCGAGCAGCGCATAGGCGTAGGCACCGACGGCGTAGAAGGCGACATAGCCGAGATCGAGCAAGCCGGCCAAGCCGATAACGATATTCAGCCCCCAAGCCAGCATCACGTAGATCAGGATCTGGATGCCGTAATTGTCGACATATTTCAGCGAGCCCTGGAAACCGGCGGCCATCGACCCGGCATATAGAGCCAGCACCAACACCACGATAATCGGGTAGAGCGCCAGTGCGGTTATGCCCAATGCCGAGAAATGAGCGTGAATGAAGGCCCGGAACCGATATATCAGCCAAGCCAGCGCATAGATGATTGCGAGCGCCCGCAGGAACCGCACAAAATCGGAAAGTTCCGGCCCTAAGGCCTCGGTCAGAAAGCCGCTGAGCGCGAGCAGAATAACGGCGACGGCGAGCGCCACGATGAACGCGGGAAGGCGGAAGAATCGCGAAGCCAGGCTGACCGGCAGCAGGCCGGTGGCGACGTCGACGATCTTCTGGTTCGCCAGGAAGGGCTGGCCATAGGCGACATAGAGGAAGCGTCCTGCCATGGTGGCGATCACGACGCCGGCGAGCAAGCCCCAGCGTTGCACCAGGATCAGTTCGTTGGAGATATTCTGGTCGGTTTTCAGGCCGATGAACAGCACGAACAGGCCAAGCGAGATGGCGCCGGCATAGAGCGCTTCGCGAAAAGCGCGCTGGACCGGGGTGGCAACGACGGTGCTTTCCGGAGACACGGTAACCGCCATGATCTCAGACCTTTTCGACTTCTGGCCGGCCGAGAATGCCGGAAGGCAGGAAGATCAGCACGATCGCCAGGATGGAGAAGGCGGCGACGTCCTTGTAGTCGATCGAGAAATAAGCCGACCACATGCTTTCGATGAAGCCAATCATCAGCCCGCCGAGCACGGCGCCGGGCAGTGAGCCGATGCCGCCGAGCACCGCGGCAGTAAACGCCTTCACACCGGGCGTAAAGCCGTCGGAAAACACCACAACGCCGTAATACATCAGGAACAACGTGCCGGCGACGGCGGCAAGGGCGGCGCCCATGATGAAGGTGATCGAGATGGTGCGATCGACGTCGACGCCGAGCAGTGCGGCCATCTTGCGATCCTGCTCGCAGGCGCGCTGTGCCCGGCCGAGCGAGGTCTTGTTGACCAGGTACCAGAACAGCGCCAGCAGGACTATGGTGACCAGGACGATGATGATCTGCTTCAGCGAGACGCTGATGCCTTCGATGTTGTAGACCTTGGACACCATTGGCGGGACCGGCTTGTTGCGCGGCCCTTGCGTCACCTGGACGAAATTGGACAGCGCAATCGACATGCCAATCGCGGTGATCAGCGGCGCCAGCCGGAATGAACCGCGCAAAGGCCGGTAGGCCACCTTCTCGATCGTCCAGTTATACAGGCTGGTCAGCAGCATCGCGACGATCATCATGATCAGCAGCGCAACGACGATCGGCAGCGAATAGAACAATGCACCGAGGATAAGGAAAACGATGAGCGCGGTGAAAGCGCCGATCATGAAAATGTCGCCATGGGCGAAATTTATCATGCCGATGATGCCGTAGACCATCGTATAGCCGATCGCTATCAGCCCATAGATCGATCCCAGCGTCAGCCCGTTGATAAGCTGCTGGACAAAATACTGCATGCTGTCGTGGCTCCCCTGGAATGTCGCCCATGCAGACGCATTCCTTTTCGTATTTTCCCTAGTCGTAAAGTTTCGAGCCCGGATTGCAACGTGATTTTTCGATCATTACGCGTGTTTTCGCCGCACGTCGTCCGATTGCCCGTTTTGTTCCGGTGCGCCCCCTGGACCATCGCGGACCCTACCATTGGCCTAACGCAATGTCTTTGACGATTCAATCGCAGCATGCGCTCCATTTCGAAGAAATCGCCGTCAAAATAAGTTGATGAGCGGGATCGTTGCGTCGTCGAAGGCAATCCGTTTGCGCTCTCTTTCTTTCGCTTGCGTCAGCGTTTTCTCTATTTGACGACGAAGCCGTGCGCGAATGGGTCGCGGTCGTCGATGAAGATCGTGTTCAATCCGGTCATCCGCGCCCACCCGCCGATCGACGGAATGATTGCCGGCTTGCCGGCGACGGTGACCTCTTTCTCCACCCTGCCCTTGAACAGCGACCCGATGATCGATTCGTGGACGAAGTCGTTGCCGACCCCAAGCTTGCCCTTGGCGTGAAGCTGCGCCATCCGCGCCGAGGTGCCGGTGCCGCAGGGCGAGCGGTCGATTGCCTTGTCGCCGTAGAAGACGGCGTTGCGGGCATCGGCTTGCGGGTTGGTCGGCGCCCCGGTCCACAATATGTGCGACAGCTTATCGATGCCGGGATTCTCCGGGTGGACGAAGGAATATTTCTCGTTGAGCCGCTGCCGCATCACCGGGCTCCAGGCGATCAGTTCGCCGGCCGAATGGTCGGCCATGTCGCGATAGGTTTTTTGCGGTTCGACGATGGCGTAGAAATTGCCGCCATAGGCGACATCGACGCTGATCTCGCCGAGCCCGGGGCATTCGACCGTCAGAGCCTCGGCATAGAGGAAGGAAGGCACATTGGTGATGCGCACCTCCTCGACATAGTCGCCGACTTGGCTGTACTCCGCTACGACCAAGCCCGCCGGCGTATCCAGCCTGAGCACGCCCGGTGTCTTCGGCTTGATCAGCCCATGCTCGACGGCAAAAGTTACCGTGCCGATGGTGCCGTGGCCGCACATCGGCAAGCAGCCCGAGGTTTCGATGAACAGGATGGCGATGTCGCAATCTTCACGCGTCGGCGGATAGAGGATCGAGCCGGACATCACGTCATGGCCGCGCGGCTCGAACATCAGCCCGGTGCGGATCCAGTCATATTCGGCCAGGAAATGCGCTCGCCGCTCCATCATCGTCGAGCCCTTGAGCAAAGGCCCGCCGCCGGCGACCAGCCGCACCGGATTGCCGCAGGTGTGGCCGTCTATGCAGAAGAAGGAATTCTTGGCCATGCCGGCTCCCAACTGACTGTCTTCGAACTCAAAACCGTTGCGGGCTGAACGGGCCGAGATCGAGCGATGGATTCTGCCCGAGAACGAGCTCGCGGATCAAGCGCCCGGTCACCGCGGCCTGGGTCAGGCCGAGGTGACCGTGGCCGAAACCATACACCACCGACGGCGTTTGTTGCGACCGCCCGATCACCGGCAGCGAATCCGGCAGCGACGGCCGGAACCCCATCCATTCGCGTCCATTGGCCGGATCCAGTCCCGGCAGGAATTTCTGCGCCTTTTCGAGCAGCGCTTTCGAGCGCGCATAATTGGGCGGCCTCTCAAGGCCGCCGAGTTCGACCGCGCCGCCGACGCGCAGGCCCGTCTCGAGCGGCGTGATGACGAAGCCATGCCCGGAGAAGATCAATTGCCGCTTTACGTCGAAGGCAGTCTTCGGCAACGTCGTGTTGTAGCCACGCTCGGTCTCCAGCGGGATTCCGTCGCCGAGATGTCTCGCCAGCAGATGCGACCAGGCCCCGGCAGCGATGACGACGTGCTTCGCCCGTCGCCGCGTGCCGTCGGCCGTTGTCAAGATCGCGCCGTCCTGTCCCGCCTTGACACGCTCGATCCGGGCCCTTTCGAACCCGGCGCCCAACCTCTCGGCATAGGCCCACAAGGCCTTTCCAAGCAGCTTGGGATCGGCAACGGTTTTCCACCCCGGCACGAACGTTCCCTTGACGAAGCGCGGCGACAGACCGGGCTGCAGGGCTGTGAGAGCGCTCCCCTCGACATGGCTGAAGCCGATGCCGAAGCGCTGCCTTGCCGCCCAGCCGGTCAGCGAGGCCTTGAACTCGGCCTCGCTGTCGTAGAGTTCGAGCGAGCCGTCCTCATGCAGCATCGGCCGTGTGCCGGAACGGTCGAGCAAGCCCATCCATTCCGCCTCGGCGAGCTTCATCATCCCGGCCTGCGCGGCAAGGCCGGCTTCATAGCGGTCGCTTCGGCCGGCGCGCCAGAAGCGGACCAGCCAGGGCAGCAGCTTCGGCAGATACGCGGGTGGGATGCTGAGCGGGCCGAGCGGGTCGGCGAGCCATTTCGGCAACTGCTTGATCATGCCCTTGTGGGCGAGCGGCAGCACATCGGAGAAGGCAAAGGCAGCGGCATTGCCGGAGCTGGTTTCCTCACAGATCCCCGTCCGATCGAAGATCGTGACGTTTCGCCCCGCCTCGGCCAGAAAGGCGGCGGCGCAGATGCCGATTATGCCGCCACCAATGATGGCGACATCGAGCGTAGCATTATCATTCATTGCCATGCGCCGCGCTGCACATCTGCAAATGCCTTCAAAGCGACCGGATCAGAATGTCGGCAGCTCTGGCCGCACCACCAGCGCATCCCTGACGATCTTTTCGACTGCCTTGCGCCGCTCGCCCGACAATGGCTGGCGCGGCATGCGCACGCGGTCGTTGGTGTTGATCGCCAACACTTCGGCGAGCTTGATGTTCTGCACCAGATAGGTCGAGACGTCGAGGTCGAGCAGCGGCCGGAACCAGCGGTAAATCTTCAACGCCTCCTCGCGGCGGCCCTGTCTCATCAGCTGGTAGATGGCGACGGTCTCGCGCGGGAACGCGGTGACCAGGCCCGCCACCCAGCCGATGGCGCCGACCGACAGCGCCTCGAAGGCGAGATTGTCTACGCCGGTGAACAGGTCGTAGCGGTCGCCGAGGCGGTTGATGATCTCGGTCGAGCGGCGGATGTCGTCGGAGGACTCTTTTATGGCGACGAAGCGTTGGTCCTTCGCCAACTCCTCCATCTGGTCGACGGTGACGTCGACGCGGTAGGCAAGCCGGTTGGAGTAGATCATCACCGGCAGGTCGCCGGCCGCGGCGACGGCGCTGAGTGCCGCGACCGTCTCCTCGGCATTGGTATGGTAGATCGGGCTCGGCACCACCATCAAACCATTGGCGCCTTCCTTGGCGGCGCGGCGCGCGATCGCCGCCGCCTCGCGTGTACCGGCCTCGTTGACCGTCAACAGCACCGGTTTGTTGCCGGCGATCTTCTGCGCGGTCTTCAGCACCGCGATCTTCTCGTCGTGCGACAGCATCGGGCCTTCGCCGAGCGACCCGCAGACGATGATGCCGTCACAGCCGGCCTCCATCTGCAGCGCAAAGCAGCGCTCCATCTCGGCATGGTCGAGGCCGTCGTCCTCGGTGAATTTGGTCGTAACGGCGGGGAAGACTCCGGCCCACATGTCGATCGCTCCATCTGATATATCAGCCGTATATTTCTTAAGAAGCCGGCTGTCAACGTTGAATCTGATGTGATATATCAACAATATATCAGGAGATGTCGCATTGGTATATGACAGACCTGGCTCCGAGCCGGCGACCGCGAAGGCCTACCGCAGGCTCGAGCACATGATCGTAACTCTCGAACTGGCGCCGGCGAGCTTCATCACCGAGGGGGCGCTGATCGACAGGCTCGGCCTCGGCCGCACCCCGGTGCGCGAAGCGATCCAGCGGCTGGCCTGGGAGGGGCTGCTCGAGGTCCGGCCGCGTGCCGGCATTGCCATTGCCCCGCTTCACCCTGGCGACTGGCTGCGTGTCCTCGACGCCCGCCGTGGCGTCGAGGTGGTGCTTGCCCGCTCGGCCGCCCGCTTCGTCACCCGCGAGGCCGCCGACCTGTTTCATGACGCAGCGTTGGCCATGCAGAAAGCGGTGATTTCGGAAAATGTGTTTTACTTCATCCAGGCCGACAAGGCGCTCGACGAGGCGCTGGCGCTGGCTGCCGACAACCCGTTCGCCGCGCGCCTGGCGGCACCCTTGCAAACCCATAGCCGTCGCTTCTGGTTCCGCTACAAGGCCGATACCGGATTGGCCGAATCCGCCGAGCATCATGTCGCGCTGATCCGTTCGATCCTCGCCAGCGACGAAGAGGCCGCGGCCAAGGACGCCAAGCGGCTGATGGCGCTTTTGCGCGGCCATGCCGAGGCGGCTGCTACGCGCTGAGCCTGCCATTTCGTCATGCGCCCTGGCCGGGCAGGGGCATCACGTTTTCCCAATTGTCGCCGGCCGCGACGATGCAGCTTCTGCCGGCGATATCGGTGACGACGATGGTCCAGGTTCCGGTCTCGGCGACAAAGACTTCCATGACCGCCTCATGACCGATCAGCCCCAAAGCAAACTGCCTTTCCTGGAACTTCTCGCTCAAATGGGCGACGAGCTCGCCATGTTCAACGCAGTATTGATATTGCGCGCCTGCGGTGTTCGTACCCACCGCCAATGCGCCAGCAAGAACCAGGGTTTTCACCCATCTCAACAGCGATTTGCGTGCCATAGGGCACCTCCTTTGCCATCACGTTCCGGCAAAGGAGGGGTTTGACGGCCTCATTTTGCCGGAGCGATTCAGGCCGGTTCCGACGTCATCATCATCGCGTCGTTCCTTTCTGTGTTCCGGTCTGCCATTGGTGGGAACGATTCCAGATGTTCCCATTATGTTCTCGATATATGGTATCGGCAATGGAAAAGCGCAAGCAGGCGCCCAAGCGGGCGCCTGCAGATCCGTTTTACGGCTGTCGCCGAAAAGAATGGGCCACAGGCTGCGCGGCCATGCCGAGGCGCGCAGACCCGTGATAAATCGTTCAGGTGCCTGGCAGCGCCGCTATCGTCATCGCGCTTTCCCAGCCTTCGCCGACTGAAATCACGCAGCTTTGACCTTTTGTGTCGCTGGCGAGGATGGTCCAGGTGCCCTTGTCGGAAACGAAGACTTCAAGCACCACATTCGGATTGACGACGCCGACCGCGCTTGGGTTTTCATGAAACTTCTCGCCGAGCGCCTTGACCATATCGGCGCGAGCCGCGCATTGCTCGGCAGCCATTGCCGGGACGGCGGAAAGGGCCATCGCAGCGCAAGCTATAGTCGCCATGAGACGTGTCATCTGACACCTCCTTTGCGCCGGACATATCCCCCGGAGCCGTTACCAGCGCCGTTGGTTGATCTGCCAGCGTCTCCTTCGCGGCAGGACTGCAACCTAAGAAGATTGCTGCCTTCTTGGTTCCATCACATTAGTGTTCATGCCGATGAAGACCGCGACAAAAAGGCCCGAGCTTGGTGCCCGGGCCTTTTCTTGCTTTCTGCGATTTGGATCAGTTCATCGTCGGAATGCCGAATTCGGCGCCATCCTTCACGCCGGCCCGCGCGCCCAAGCCGAAGGCGAGGACGCGCAGACAGAAAACCGTCCGGCTAATTCATCGTCGGGATGACGAACTCGGCGCCATCCTTCACGCCGGCCCGCGCGCCCCAAGCCGAAGGCGAGGACGCGCAAGACAGAAAACCGTCCGGCTAATTCATCGTCGGGATGACGAACTCGGCACCATCCTTCACGCCGGACGGCCAGCGCGACGTTACCGTCTTGGTCTTGGTGTAGAAGCGGAACGCGTCCGGCCCGTGCTGGTTGAGGTCGCCGAAGGAGGACGCCTTCCAGCCGCCAAAGGTGTAGTAGGCGATCGGCACCGGGATCGGCACGTTGATGCCGACCATGCCGACCTGAACCCGCGAGGCGAAGTCGCGCGCCGCGTCGCCGTCGCGGGTGAAGATGGCGACGCCATTGCCCATCTCGTGCTCGTTGGCGAGCTTGATTGCGTTCTCGTAGGTCGGTGCGCGAACGACCGAGAGCACCGGCCCGAAGATCTCTTCCTTGTAGATGCGCATGTCGGCGGTCACATTGTCGAACAGGCAGCCGCCCATATAGTAGCCGTTCTCGTAGCCCTGCATGGAAAAGCCGCGGCCGTCGACGACCAGCTTGGCGCCTTCCTTGACGCCGGTGTCGACATAGGACTTGACCCGCTCCAGCGCCTGCGCCGTCACCAGCGGGCCGAAATCGGCGGAAGAATCCGTCGACGGACCGACCTTCAGGCTCTCGACGCGCGGCACCAGTCTTTCCATCAGCCGGTTGGCGGTGTCGTTGCCGACCGGGACGGCGACCGAGATCGCCATGCAGCGCTCGCCGGCCGAGCCGTAGCCGGCGCCGATCAGCGCGTCGACGGTCTGGTCCATGTCGGCATCGGGCATGATGATCATGTGGTTCTTGGCGCCGCCGAAGCACTGCACGCGCTTGCCGGCCGCGCAGCCGCGCGAATAGATGTACTGGGCGATCGGTGTCGAGCCTACGAAACCGATGGCCTTGATGTCGGGATCGTCGAGGATGGCGTCGACCACTTCCTTGTCGCCGTTGACGACATTAAGGATGCCCGCCGGCAGACCGGCCTCGATGAACAGTTCGGCAATCCGCATCGGCACGCCCGGATCGCGCTCCGACGGCTTGAGGATGTAGGCATTGCCGCAGGCGATGGCCGGCGCGATCTTCCACAACGGGATCATCGCCGGAAAATTGAACGGCGTGATGCCGGCGACGACGCCGAGCGGCTGGCGCATCGAATAGACGTCGATGCCGGGGCCGGCGCCATCGGTGAACTCGCCCTTCATCATATGCGGCGCACCGATGCAGACCTCGACCACTTCGAGGCCGCGCTGGATGTCGCCCTTGGCGTCGGCGATGGTCTTGCCGTGTTCGCGCGCCAATATCTCGGCCAGCGCGTCATACTCCTTGGCGACCAGCTCGAGGAACCGCATCAGGACGCGTACGCGTCGCTGCGGATTGATCGCCGCCCAGCCGGGCTGTGCGGCCTTGGCGTTTTCGACCGCCGCGCGCAATTCCGCCTGCGAAGCCAGCGCCACCGTGCCGCGCACCGTGCCGTCCATCGGCTGCATGACGTCCTGCTTGCGGCCGCTGGTTCCGGCGACGCGCTTGCCGCCGATGAAATGACCGTATTCGATCATGGTCTCTCTCCCTGGTTCGTGATGAGGCATTGTCCGCCTTTGCGGGAGCGATGGCAACGCGAGCGAAAACGCAACCGTTGTGCGGAGAATAGACAGCGATTGACGGCAGAGCATCAATTCTCGCAAATAGGAAGAATGCAGGTCCCCAGCAGCAAGGATTGAGATTGAGTTCCTTCACCGCCCCCCTCTGTCCTGCCGGACATCTCCCCCTCAAGGGGGGAGATTGGCTGTCACGCCCGCCTTCGGAAATCTTCACCGCGGCAAGAAAGACGCCTGCGGCGAAACTGCCAATCTCCCCCCTTGAGGGGGAGATGTCCGGCAGGACAGAGGGGGGCACGAAGGAACGCGGTTTTGATCGTTATCGCCAGGACCACCCTCATGAACTGGGATGATGCCCGTATCTTCCTTGCCGTAGCGCGGGCCGGCCAGATCCTCGGCGCCGCCAGGCGGCTGGAGCTTAATCACGCGACCGTCTCGCGCCGCATTGCCGCCCTCGAGGATGCGCTCAGGACAAAACTGTTTCGCCGGCTTACCACCGGCAGCGAGCTGACGCCGGCGGGCGAGCGTTTCCTCGAGATTGCCGAACGCATGGAGGGCGACATGATCGCCGCGCGCTCGACCGTTTCAGGCGAAGGCGACGACGTCTCGGGCACCGTGCGCATCGGCGCGCCGGACGGCTTTGGCGTCGCCTTCCTGGCCAGGCGCCTCGGCGCGCTGACCGCTCTGCACCGTGAGCTCACCATCCAGCTGGTGCCGGTGCCACGCTCCTTCTCTTTGTCCCGGCGCGAGGCCGACATTGCCATCACCGTCGAACGGCCGACGGAAGGCCGCCTGGTGGCGGGAAAGCTGGTCGACTACACGCTCGGCCTGTTCGCGTCGCGGGCCTACGCCGACACCCATGGACTGCCCGGAACCGCCGCCGAGCTAGGCCAGCATACGCTGATCGGCTACGTGCCGGACCTGATCGTCAGTCGCTCGCTCGACTACGCGGCCGAATTCAGCCCTGACTGGCGCACCAGCTTCGCTATTTCCTCCGCGCTCGGCCAGGCCGAAGCAGTGCGTTCCGGCGCCGGCATCGGCATCCTGCACACCTTCGTTGCCCGCTCGATGCCGGAGCTGGTGCCTCTCGATATCGTCGCACCCATACGCCGCGCCTACTGGCTGGTCTATCATGAATCGGTCAGGCCGCTGCGCCGCGTCCAGGTCGTCGCGAGCTTCATTACCAAGGCCGTCGAACGGGACAGGGGTTTGTTCGCGTGAGCCTGCCGGCCGCTGGCTGTCTTAGCTGGTGGGCGTCTTACTTGGCGTATCGTCCGGGCCCGAGATCGCCGACGTCGATCTCGGGCACCCGGCTGGAGATGATGTCGGCCAGAACTTTGGCCGAGCCGCAGGCCATGGTCCAGCCGAGTGTGCCATGGCCGGTGTTGAGATAGAGATTGGAGAAATCGGTGCGGCCGATCAGCGGCGGCCCGTCCGGTGTCATCGGCCGCAGCCCGCACCAGAAGGTCGCCGATCGCATGTCGCCGCTGCCCGGAAACAGGTCGCCGACCGAATGTTCGAGCGTGCGCCGCCGCGATTCGTGCAGCCGCAGGTCGAAGCCGGAAATCTCCGCCGTGCCGCCGACCCGGATACGGTCGCCGAGCCGGGTGATCGCTACTTTGTAGCTCTCGTCCATCACGGTCGAGACCGGTGCGGCGGCGGCGTCCTTGATCGGCAGGGTGATCGAATAGCCCTTGACCGGGTAGACCGGGATGGGCCGCTTCAGCATGCGCATGAACCGTGCCGAATAGCTGCCCATCGCCATCACATAGGCATCAGCGACCATCCAGCCCTTGCTGGTGCTGACGTTGGTGATGCGATCGCGCTTCTTGACGACGCGCCGTATCTCCGTGTCGTATTCGAAGGTGACGCCGCGTGCCGCGCAAAGCTCGGCAAGCCTGTCGGTGAACATCTTGCAGTCGCCGGTTTCGTCGCCGGGCAACCGCAGGCCACCGACGAATTTTTCGCGCACGCCGGCCAGCCCAGGCTCGGCCGCAATACAGCCGTCGGGGTCGAGGACCTCGTAGGGGACGCCATAGGCCTTCAGCACCTCGACATCGCCGCCGACGCCGTCGAGCTGCTTTTGCGTTCGGAAGAGCTGCAGCGTGCCCTTGGCGCGCTCGTCATAGGCGATGCCGGTCTCCTCGCGCAGCGCCTTCAGCGTGTCGCGGCTGTACTCGGCCAGCGGCACCATGCGCGCCTTGTTCAGCGCGTAGCGTTCAGCCGTGCAATTGCGCAGCATCTTGACCAGCCATATCCACATATGCGGATCGAGGGCCGGTCGCACCACCAGTGGACCGTGCTTCATCAAAAGCCATTTGATGGCCTTCAGCGGAACGCCGGGCCCGGCCCAGGGCGAGGCATAGCCGGGCGAGATCTCGCCGGCGTTGGCAAAGCTGGTTTCCAGCGCCGGGCCTTTCTGGCGATCGATCACCGTCACCTGATGACCGGCCTCGGCAAGAAAATAGGCGGTGGTGACCCCGATCACGCCGCCGCCCAGCACGAAGATCTTCATCGTTTGGTTCTCCGCGGCGGCATCTCGTCGGGATTCGAGACCGGGATCATCGCCGCCTCATGTCTGCCGGATTCTGTGGCGTCAGCCAAGTGCCGATGCTTAGGGAAAAGACATGCGTGAGGACAACAACCTTGCGTCCTAGCCATTCACATATCGCCGGTGGAAACGGTGGCCGAGGCTGGTCAAGACCTCATAGCCGATGGTGCCGGCTTGGCCGGCTACCTGGTCCACCGTCTGCGACGACGGTCCGATGAGTTCGACGAGGTCGCCGGCCTTCAGCCTGCCGGGCGGCAATGCGGAAATGTCGAGGATGATCGAATCCATCGAAACCCGGCCGACGAAGGGCAGCCGCACATTTTCGAGCCAGGCGGAGGAAGCGGCCAGTCGATGCCAGCCATCGCCATAGCCGAGCGAAATCGTCGCCGCGGCAAGCGGAGCCTTGGTGTGGAAAGTGTGACCGTAGCCGACACCGGCGCCGGCCTCCAATATCCGCGTCTGGATGACCTTGGCTTGCAATCGCACCACCGGCAGCATCGGATTGTCCTTCGCCGGCGTCGGATTGACGCCATAGAGAGCGGCACCCGGACGAACGAGGTCGTAGTGATAGCGCTGCCCGAGAAAAATGCCTGATGAATTGGCAAAGGAAGCCGGCGCTTCCGGCAGCATCCGGCGCAGCCGTTCGAATTCCAGCCGCTGCCGCTCGTTGGCCGGCTGCTCGGGTTCATCGGCGCAGGCGAGATGGCTCATCACGAACGTCAGTTGGACACCGTCGAAAGCCTGCGGATCCTGCGCGACTGCCTGCACCTCGGATGGCGTCATGCCGAGCCGCGACATGCCGCTGTCGACCTGGAGGGCGGCCGGCAACTTACGGCCCACCCGCCCGGCCATCTCGCGCCATGCCGCGAGTTGGCTGACGCTGTTGAGTACGGTGCAAAGCCCTGCCGCAACCGCTTCCCTTTCCGCACCCGGCGGAATGCCGTTCAGCACATAAATGGCCGGGTCTGAGCCGAGCGCCTTACGCAGCAAGATGCCGCCGGCCAAATGCGCAACAAAGAAAGTATTACAGCCCTCACCCATCAGCGCCGCCGCCACCGGCGCCGCGCCAATCCCGTAACCGTCGGCCTTGACCACTCCAGCACAGCCGACGCCGCCCAGCCGCGCCTTCAGCCGCCGGTAGTTCTCACGGACGGCGCCGAGATCGATGGTCAGGATCGCCCCTGCCGCGGCTTCGCTGATCGGTTCGCCCAGGGTGACGGTCGGCGGAAGAGATTTGCTGGAGATGTCGCTCATGCCGACCTGTTTTAACGGAAGGCCGGCGGCTACGCCACCAGGTGCCGGAACGCCGCCACCACGTCTTCGTAGACCTTGCGCTTGAACGGCACGATCAGGCCCGGCAATTCCAGCATCGGCCGCCACGCCCACCGGTCGAACTCGGCCTTGTGGCCACCCGGCGGCGGATTGATCGCGATCTCGCTTTCGTCGCCGTGGAAACGGAAGGCAAACCATTTCTGCGTCTGGCCGCGATATCGTCCCTTGAAGGCGACGCCGACCAGATGCGCCGGCAGGTCGTATTTGATCCAGTGCGGCGCCTCGGCCAGCAGCGACACCGAGCGCATGCCGGTCTCTTCGTAAAGTTCACGCGCCGCCGCGGGCAGCGGCTCCTCGCCATCATCGATGCCGCCCTGCGGCATCTGCCAGAGCTGCGTCGCTCCAGCGAATTCGCTGTCCGGCTCGGCAATGCGACGGCCGACCCAGACCAGGCCGGCCTCATTGAGGACCATCACCCCTACGCAGGGCCGGTAGGGCAGCGTCTCGGGCTCAACGAGCTTGTTCTTTGTCATCTCAGCCTTTTTCCGGATCTATGGCCACCGCCGAAACCGGCACGATCTCGATGCCGCGCTTCTTGGCCTCGGTCACCCAGGAAGACACGGTATCCACCGTCAGGTCGAAAGCCGAGCCGATGCCGACGGCAAACCCTTTCGCCCGTGCCGTCGCTTCCAGCCCATCCAGTTTCTTCAATATGGCGCCGCGGTCCTGCACCGCATCGATCGCCGTATCGCCGCCGACGAACGGCACGCCGTCCTTCAGCGCCAGTTCGGGTGCCAGGCTGCGCGCCGACGAACCGTCGTCGACATAGGCCAGACCACGCTTGCCAAGCTCGGCCATCAACGGCCCCATCGCCGTCGCGTCGGCCGAAAAGCGGGCGCCCATATAGTTCATGACGCCGGTGTAGTTGGTCGTTCGCGACAGCGCCCAGCGTAAATTCTTCAAATTCTCGTCCGGCGTTGCAGCCACGGTCAGCGTGTTACGGCCGGGATTGACGTTCGGATAGTCGAACGGCTCAAGCGGTACCTGCATGATGACCTCATGGCCGCTCTGCCGCGCCACCTGCATCCAGCGGCCGATGCTGTTGCCTTGCGGCGCGAAGGCCAGCGTCACTTCCGCCGGCAGCTTGGCTATGGCTGCCTGCGTGCCGGTCTGCGACACGGCAAGCCCGCCGATGACGAGCGCGACGCGTGCACCGCGAGCCCCGGACCACGGCCGCGCATAGACATCGAACGGGCGCCTGCCGTCGGCGGCGCGGATCGGCAACGGACCGGTTTCGCTGGCCTCGACCAGCGCCTTGTCGGGAATATGCGCGACCCTGAGGTTCTGGCCGATCGTCGAAGGGTCGCGAATGACTATGGCCGCCTCGGGTGGAGCGTCGCCCCCCTCGGTCTGGACATGGATGATCTGCGGACCGCCCGTCTTCGGCCCGCCTATGTTGGCCCCACTTGCGTTGCTTGGCGCAGCCATTTCGGGCGTCGCCTTGGCGGGCGCGGCGACGGTATCCGCCGCCGGCGTCTTCGGCGTCGAAACGGCTGCTTCTTGCAGCTTCCGGAACGGCTTGTCTCGCAAGGCGATGGCGCTGGAGACGCCGACCATGGACAGCACGACAAGCGCGGCCGCGACCGTACCGGCGCTGATCCCGCTGCCTGAGCGCGGCAGCCGGATCGCCTGTCCGAGAGGTCGTTCTATGTCCTTGCCGATATCAGCCAAGCCCGCATCCCCGGCGCGCATCCCCGAAGTGAAACCTTCTCCGGAGGCGCAAAATCCAAAATGTCGGCGCGTCCCCTTGCTTCACTGGACGCGCAGCATGCCGGCCGCGGCCCCCGAATCAAACTGCCGGAGCCTCGCGGCCCCGGCAGCATCGCATCGCTTCGCTCAGGCAGCCAGACCTGTTTGGCCCGGCTTGCCTGCCCTTACTGGTTCAACACGGCCTTTTGCGGATTCGGCGGGAACGCCGGATCGGTCTTCTGGCCGCGCAGCAGCTGCTCGGCATAGATGAGCTGCAAATCGTCCTTCGGTTCCGGCGGCACATAGGCTGCCGAACCCGAACCGGTCGTGCTTTCGTCGGCGCCCTTGATATGGCCCTTGAGGTCCGATTCGCCGCGCGTCAGGTCCCTGCCCTGCAGTTCGGCCGGCAGCGGCTGGTCGACCTTGATGTCGGGCGTGATGCCCTTGCCCTGGATCGACTTGCCGGACGGCGTGTAATAGAGCGCCGTCGTCAGCCGCAGCGCCCCGTTCTCGCCAAGCGGAATGATGGTCTGCACCGAACCCTTACCGAAGGACTGCGTGCCGACCACCGTGGCGCGGCGCAGATCCTGCAGCGCGCCGGCGACGATTTCCGAGGCACTGGCCGAGCCGCCATTGACGAGCACGATCAGCGGCTTGCCGCCGATGTCGTCGCCGGCCCGCGCGTCGAAGCGGGTGACGTCCTTCGGGTCGCGGCCGCGCGTCGAGACGATCTCGCCACGGTCGAGGAAGGCATCCGACACGCTCACCGCCTGGTCGAGCAAACCGCCCGGATTGAGGCGCAGGTCGAGCACGTAGCCCTTGAGCTTGTCGTTCGGCACCTGCTTCTTGATGGTGTCGATGGCATTCTCGAGGTCGTCATAGGTTTTTTCGGTAAAGGAGGTGATCTTCATGTAGCCGATGTCGTTTTCGACCCGGAACTTGACGGCCTTGACCTTGATGATATCGCGCACGACGGTCAGTTCGATCGGCTTGTCGGCGCCCTGGCGCAGGATGGTGAGCTTGATCGGCGTATTGACCAGCCCGCGCATCTTCTCGACAGCGTCGTTGAGCGTCAGGCCGCGGACCTCCTCGCCGTCGATCTTGGCGATATAGTCGCCGGCGAGCACGCCTGCCTTGGCGGCCGGCGTATCGTCGATCGGCGTGATCACCTTGACCAGGTCGTTCTCCATGGTGACCTCGATGCCGAGGCCGCCGAATTCGCCCTTGGTCTGCACGCGCATGTCCTGCGCTTCTTCGGCATTCATGTAGGAGGAGTGTGGGTCGAGCGACGACAGCATGCCGTTGATGGCATTTTCAACCAGCGACTTGTCGTCGGGCGGCGTCACATAATTCGCCCGTACCCGTTCGAAGATATCGCCGAAGATCGCCAGTTGCTTATAGGTCTCGGAGCCCGCAGCCTTCGCTGTCGAGCCGGGCGCGCCATAGACCAGGCTCATCGCCGATGCACCCATCAGCGCACCGGCAAACAGAAGCGACAGTTTCCGCATCATTCACGTCCTTCCAGAAAAACGGTCCGCCCACCATGGGGCCGGATCGACGGGTTTTCCATCCTTGCGGAACTCGACATAGAGCTCCGGCGTGGCATTTCCATTCTTCGATGCCGAGGTGCTCGCCACCCGGGCCTCTCCCATCGCGCCGACCGGCTCACCTGCGAGCACCGACTGGCCAGACGCGACGCTGATTCTGCTCATCCCCGCCAGGACGACATGATAGCCGTCACCCGCATTCAGGATCAAGAGTTGACCGTAAGAGCGGAAAGGCCCCGCATAAAGCACATTTCCATCCGCCGGCGCTGTGACGATGGCTCCCGATTGTGTCGCAACCATGTCACCGAGCATCACCGCGCCGTTACCGTCGTTGGCCCCGAAGCGCCGCTTGATCCTGCCGGTGACCGGCAGCGCGATCTGCCCTTGAAGCGCGGAAAACGGCGCGGCAGCGGTGAGCCTGTTGCTCTCCGGCACCGGCAGCGAGGCCAATTCCGTCGGCGCCGCAGCCGATGCCGGGCCCTTGTCGGCGTCGGCCGTCTTTTGCTCGGCTGCCTTGGCCGCATCCGCCGCCTTGCGGGCTCTGTCGGCCTCGAGCGAGGCGATCAGTTCTTTCAGGCTGCCGGCCTTTGCCGCCAACGTCGCGGACCGCTGCTTTTCGGCGGCCAGCGCGGTTTGCGTATCGGCGGCGAGCTTCTGCTTGGCTTCGAGCAGCATGCCGAGCCGCTTTTTTTCCGCCGCCTGCTCGCCGACAGCTGCCGTCAGCCGCGCCCGCTCGGCCTCGATCGAGGCCGTCACCCGCGACTGCTCCTTGAGGTCGGCCAGCAACATGTCGGTCTGCTGGCGCAGTTCCGGCACCACGGCACCGAGCAGGATGGCGCTGCGCACCGACGACAATGCGTCCTCCGGCTTGACCAGGATCGCCGGCGGCGGATTGAGCCCCATGCGCTGCAGCGCGCCGAGCACTTCGGCCAGAACGTCGCGTCTGGCGGCCAGTGAGGCGCGGATCTTCTGCTCCTGCGCCTTCAGCCCTTCCAGCTTGCCGCCAATGTCCTCGATGTCCTGGCCGAGCTTCTGCTCGGTCATCGCCGACTGGATCAGCGCCGCGGTGATCGAGGCGTGGTCCTTCTTGACAGCCGCTATGTCGGCGGCGAGCTTGGCCAGCCGCTCGGACGACAGCGTGATCTCTTTCGATACTTTTTCGTATTCGGCGCGGCTCTGGTCCGGGTCGGGCGCCACGTCGAGCGTGTTCTCGGCCCGCGCGACGCCGAGCGAAAGCGCGATCGTCGCCACGGCGATGCCGTAGCGCACGCGCCAGGAGCCCGTTCGTGATTTCCAGTCTTCAGACATTGAAGCCCAACTCTATGCGCGGCTTCGTTAACGAACCATCAACCATGTTCGAGCCCCGGCCGTCATCGACAAACCCCATGAGGCCAAACTGTCGATGAGCATTGGGGCAAAAATCCGGGCGGCTGGCATCAATTCGCCGACGGAGCCGACTTCATGAACGATGGTAGGGGTGACCGGAAAGGATCGTGGCCGCCCGGTAAAGCTGCTCGCCCAGCATCACGCGGACCAGCTGATGCGGCCAGGTCAGCGCGCCGAGCGACACCGTCAGATCAGCCAGGTCGCGCAGTGACTGGTCATGGCCGTCGGCGCCGCCAATGGCGATCACCAGCGCCTTGCGCCCGCCATCGCGCAGCGAACCTATGCGGCCGGCGAAATCCTCGGAGGAAAGGTTCTTGCCGCGCTCATCCAGCAGCATCAGCGCCGTGCCCGGTTGCAAGTGCGTCTGCAGCTTCTGGCCTTCCTCGCGCCGGCGCTCATTGGCCGTCTGCGCGCGACCTTCGGCAATCTCGACGATCCCGGCGAATTCGAGGCCTACGGCAGGACCGCTCCTGGCAAAACGCTCGAAATAGCGGTCGGCCAACTGCTTCTCGGGGCCGGCTTTCATTCGGCCCACGGCATGAACCGTAATCTTCATCCCTGCCTCGAAGAGCCGCTGATGCATGTCGGACAACGACATGCATCAAGACGAATACGGCTCAGTGGAGGGTCTCCTCCTCGAGATCGGGCGCCTGCCACATCTTTTCGAGATTGTAGAAGTCGCGGACCTCGGGACGGAAGACATGGACGATGATGTCGCCCGAATCGATCAGGACCCAGTCGGCGCCAGCCAGCCCCTCGACGCGCGCAGTGCCGAGCCCGGCATCCTTGAGCGCCTTAAGGAGATGATCGGCAACAGCCGAGACATGACGGTGCGATCGGCCAGACGCGACGACCATGTAGTCGCCGAGGCTCGATTTCCCCTGAATGTCGATTGAGACGATGTTTTCGGCCTTGGAGTCTTCCAGACTGGCAAGGACTGTCTTGATGGCGCGGGACACGGCGTCGTTTACGCTGATCCCGGCCGGCGAAGGCACGATGTCGGCCTTCTTCCGCAGTGCTGTTCTCAGTGTATTTCCTTTCGCAGCAAGAACAACCAAATCACCTCTGAAATCAGGTGACACTGCTTAGATAGGCAGAGTTAGGTTGCAGTTTCAAGACACCGCTCGCAAGCAGGCACCCGGCAGCGGCCGAATATCCGGCTTTTCGGGCCAGAAAATCGGAACCGCCTCGCCCCGCAGCGGTTATCGGCTCATCCACGAACCGGAATCCCGACATGCCGATCGATCCCCAGAACGCCCTCCTCACCGTGCAATCCGGCCTGGCGCAACTCAGCACGCTGATCGTCTCCTACTCGCTTTCGGCGGTCGGCGCCGTCATCCTGCTGGTCATCGGCTACATCGTCGCCGGCCTCGCCGAGCGTTCGATCTATGCCGGCCTCGGCCATATCAGCGGCTTCGACGAAACGCTCCGCCATTTCTTCTCGCAGGTCGTCCGCTACGCCATCCTGGGACTGGTCGTGATCATGGTTCTCGGCCAGTTCGGCGTGCAGACGGCTTCGATCATTGCCGCTATCGGTGCCGCCGGCCTGGCCATCGGCCTGGCGCTGCAAGGCACGCTGCAGAACATTGCCGCCGGCATCATGCTCCTGGCGCTGCGGCCGTTCCGCATCGGCGAATATGTCGAAGTCGGCGCGATATCCGGCACCGTCGAGGAGATCGGGCTGTTTGCCACAACGCTGAGGACGGTCGAAGGCGTCTACGTGCTTGCACCCAACTCGACCCTGTGGAACCAGCCGGTCCGCAACTTCACCCGCAACGGTGTGCGCCGCGGCGACATCACGCTCAGCATCGGCTCCTGGAACGACATCGATTTTGCGCAGAAGACCATGCTCGGTGTCGCCGCCGCCGACCGGCGCGTCAGGCGGCAGCCGGCGCCGATCGCCTTTGTCGCGACTGTCGGCGACAGCACCGTCGCCATCACCTTGCGCTACTGGACGGCGGCTGCCGATTTTTTCGCCGCCCAGATCGACCTCACCAAGAGCGTCAAGCAGGCATTCGATGCCGAAGGCCTTTCGGTCCCGGCGCCGGCACCGAAAGCGCCTCAGCCGGATGCCTCAGCCACGCGGCAATAGAGGATTTGAAACCAGCTGGAGGGTGTTCAAAGTCCTTCGCGCCGGCGCTGATCTTCAGGCGCGAAGGCGAGATCGACAGGCAACGGCGCCTGCGCCGTCATTGGCGCGAAACTGCCGGTCTCGGTGGCGGGCACCGGCCGCACCATGACGACGCGCCAGAGAACGAACAGGCAGTAGGCGGTGGCAATGACGATTGCCACATAGATGAAGGCCTGCGTGCCGTAGACGGCGGAAAGCCCGGTCACAATGCCGGGTACGACGAAGCCGGACAGCGACCAGGCAAACAAAAGCGAGCTCGACAGCGCCACCATGTCGTCCTTGCCGGCGCGGTCGCCGGCATGGGCGCTGGCCAGCGAGTAGATCGATTCCGAGGCGCCGTCCCAGACCACATAGATGACAAGCAGCGCCGCCAGCGCGCCGCCGTCGAAACCGAGGGCAAACAGGCCCGCCGCGGCGGCAAGCGCCGACGCCGCGATCAGCACAAAGCGCCGGTCGGTGCGGTCGGAAATCCAGCCGAGCGGAATCTGCAGGATCAGCGTGCCGGCCGGCATTGCCGAAAGCAGCAAGGCGACGTCGGCCTGGCTGTAGCCCTTGGTCGTGGCATGGATCGGCGCAAAACCCGAGATCGTCATCGACAGGCCGCCGACGGCAAGCATGCCGGCAACGCCGACCGGGGAGATCCGCCAGGCGCGGCCGAGCGCCACGGACGCCGCTTGCGGCGCCGGCGGCTGCGCAAGCCGCGTCAGCCCGACGGGAAGGATCGACAGCGCGGTGAAGGCGATGCCGATCAGCGGCGCATCGGCCGCGCGGATATCGATCAACGCCAGCGTCGAATAACCGACGCCGAGCCCGGCGACATAGGCAACGTAGAAGATAGCCATGACCCGGCCGCGGATGGCGTTGGCGACGACATCGTTCAGCCAGCTCTGCGCGACAATGAACAGGCCGCATATGGCAAAGCCGTAGAGCGCCCGTGCAGCGATCCATGGCAATGGGTGCGGCCCGGCGCCGACCGCGGCGTTGGACAGCACGATCAGCGCCGACAGCACCATGAATACGCGGGCATGGCCGACACGCCGCACCAGCGGCCCGGTCAGGATGCAGCCGGCGAGGCCGCCAGCCGAAAGGCCGGTGACGATCAGCCCCGCCCATGTCGGATCGAAGCCCTCGGCGCCGAGCCGGACTGGGATGTAGGCGAACATCAGCCCATTGCCGACGGCGATCAGCGCCATCGACAACAGGATGCTGGCAATGGCGATCGACGGCGCCGGCTGCCCTAGACCGTTCTTGTCCTGGTCGCGCTCGAGAATCGTCATGACCGAGGATCGCCCATCAAGCAGGTCAAGGCAGCGGCAAAAGCGACATCACCGGACTTGCCTTCTCCCCTTCTTGTGCAGGGGAATCGCATATGGCGATTTTGGGGTTGAGTTTAGGCTGAGAAAGGATTCTTTGGAGAGGCAGTTGAGCGAAGGAGCGAC